>JBAPYK010000117.1:0-11834 GCA_049284695.1 Rhodoplanes sp.
GCGCGCATCAGCCTCGACGGCGTAACCAAGGTGGTCTCGGTCGCGCTGGTCGATGACGTGCGCGTCGGCGACTACATCGTTCTCCATGTCGGCTATGCGCTCGCCAAGATCGATGCGGCGGAGGCCGAGCGCACGCTTGCGCTTCTGCGCGAAGCCGCAGGCTCTCCCGCGCTTGCGGAGGCGGCGTCGTGAAATATGTCGACGAATATCGGGATGGACGACTTGCCGGCGCGATTGCGGCGCGCATCGCCGCCGAGGCGGTCTCCGAGCGCGATTACTATTTCATGGAGTTTTGCGGCGGGCACACCCATGCGATCTCGCGCTATGGCCTGGAAGATTTGCTGCCGGCCAATATCCGCATGATCCACGGTCCGGGCTGCCCGGTCTGCGTGTTGCCGATCGGCCGCATCGACCATGCGATCCGCCTCGCCGAGCGGCCCGAGATTACGCTCTGCACCTACGGCGATTTAATGCGCGTGCCCGGCCCGCATGGGGCGAGCCTGTTGAAGGCAAAGGCGGCCGGCGCCGACATCCGCATGGTCTATTCCACGCTCGATGCATTGCGCATCGCCGAGGCGGAGCCCTCCCGCGAGGTCGTGTTCTTCGCCATCGGCTTTGAGACCACGACGCCGCCGACCGCGCTCGCGATCCGCCTCGCCGAGAAAAAGCGGCTCAAAAATTTCAGCGTTTTCTGCAACCACGTGATTACGCCTGCGGCGATCGCCAGCATTCTCGATCATCCCGACGTGCGCACGCTGGGCGCCATTCGCATCGACGGCTTTATCGGTCCGGCCCATGTCAGCACGGTCATCGGCACGCAACCGTACAAGTTCTTCGCCGAGGAATACGAGAAGCCGGTGGTGGTGGCGGGGTTCGAGCCGCTCGACGTGATGCAGGCCATTCTCATGCTGGTGCGGCAGGTCAACGACGGCCGCCATGAGGTCGAAAACGAATATATCCGCGCGGTGACGGAGGAGGGCAATCTCAAGGCGCAGAGCGAAGTCGCGGAGGTGTTCGAGCTGCGCGAGGCGTTCGAATGGCGCGGTCTGGGCATTGTGCCATACAGCGCGCTGCGGCTGCGCGAGGCTTTCGCAAAATACGACGCCGAGCGGCGCTTTCCGGTCGTCACCGAGCCTGCGCGCGACAACCCGGCGTGCGAATGCGGGGCGATCCTCCGCGGCGTGAAGAGGCCGACGGAATGCCGGCTTTTCGGGACGGCGTGCACGCCGGAGACGCCGATCGGCTCGTGCATGGTATCGGCGGAAGGGGCCTGCGCCGCGCATTGGACCTATGGCCGGTTCCGCGAAGACGCAGCCGCCAGCGTAGCCCAGAGGGCGGCCTCGTGAACGTTACGCAAAAGCTCGCAAAACCGTACCGGCGGAAACTCGACCTCGCGAACGGCCGAGTCGATCTCTCGCACGGTTCCGGCGGGCGGGCGATGGCGCAACTCATCGCCGACATTTTCCATAACGCGCTCGACAACGACTGGCTGCGCCAGGGCAACGATCAAGCCGCCTTTGACGCGCCGAGCGGACGCATGGTGATGTCGACCGACGGCTATGTGGTCTCGCCCTTGTTCTTTCCGGGCGGCGACATCGGTTCGCTCGCCGTGCACGGCACCATCAACGACATCGCGATGGCGGGTGCGCGCCCGCTGCATCTCTCGTCCAGCTTCATCATCGAGGAAGGATTTGCGTTCGCCGACCTCGATCGGATTGCGCAAAGCATGGGCCGTGCTTCGCGCGAGGCGGGCGTTCCCGTTGTCACCGGCGACACCAAGGTCGTGGAGCGCGGCAAGGCGGACGGCGTGTTCATCACGACGGCGGGCGTGGGCGTCGTGCCTGCGGGGCTCGATCTCTCGGGCGATCGCGCGCGGCCGGCCGACACGGTGATCCTCTCCGGCACATTGGGCGATCACGGCATCGCAGTCATGTCGAAACGGCAGAATCTCGAATTCGAGACGCAGATCCTTTCGGACTCGGCGGCGTTGCACGGGCTTGTCGCCGACATCGTTGCAGCGGCAGGCCCCTGGCTGCGGGCGATGCGCGATCCGACCCGAGGGGGACTCGCGGCGACGCTCAACGAGCTCGCTCATCAGTCCGGCATCGGCTTCCGCATCGAGGAAGAAGCGATTCCGGTCAAACCCGAGGTGGCCGCGGCGTGCGAACTCTTGGGACTCGATCCGCTTTATGTCGCGAACGAGGGCAAGCTGATCGCGATCGTCGCGCCCGAGGGCGGCGCGGCGGCGCTCGCAGCGATGAAGCGGCATCCGCTTGGCCGCGACGCGGCGATCATCGGCAAGGCCGTCGCCGACGAGCGCCGGTTCGTGCAGATGACCACCGCATTCGGCGGCGGGCGCATCGTCGACTGGCTGTCGGGCGAGCAATTGCCGCGCATCTGCTGATCGGGCGATGCGCATCCTCCTGCTCTGCCATTCGTTCAACAGCCTGACCCAGCGCCTGCATGTGGAACTGCGCGAGCGCGGCCACCTCGTCTCGGTCGAGTTCGACATCAACGATGCGGTGACTCGCGACGCCGTTGCGTTGTTTAGCCCAGACCTCGTCGTCGCGAGCTTTCTCAAGCGCGCAATTCCCGAAGACGTGTGGCGGCGTGTGCTCTGCCTCATCGTGCACCCGGGCGTTCGCGGCGACCGAGGTTTTTCCGCACTCGACTGGGCGATTCTCGACGGCGCACCGCGCTGGGGCGTGACGCTGATCGAAGCGACCGCAGAGCTGGATGCCGGCCCGGTCTGGGCATGGCGCGAATTCCCCATGCGGACGGCGGCCAAGTCGAGCCTCTATCGCCATGAGGTGACGCAAGCCGCGCTTGCCTGCGTGCTCGAAGCGATTGCGCGGATCGAAGCCGGCGCGACCGCAGCGCCTGCCGCGCAAACGAACACGGCGCTGTCGCCCTTGCGGCCGTTATGCAGTCGCGCGCATCGCACGCTCGACCTTGCCCGCGATAAGAGCGAACACGTGCAGCGGGTCGTACGCTCCGCCGATGGCGACCCCGGCGCGGTCGCTACCTTGTTCGGTCGCACGGTGCGCGTTTTCGACGCCCATCCGGCGCCGGGTCTTGCCGGCGAGCCGGGCGAAGCGCTTGCGCAATGCGGACCGGCCATCGCTTTCGCGACGGCCGACGGCGCCGTATGGATCGGCCATGTCAAGCAAGATGGCCCGCGGCAGCTGAAGCTTCCGGCCACCCACGTTTTTGCGGCGCAGGTGGTGGCGCTCCCGCATCGCGCGGGTTATCCGGCCGTCGCCTACGCTGAGGAGGATGGCGCCGGCTTTCTTGCCTTTCCGTTCTACAACGGCGCGATGGGGACGCAGGCGTGTCGCGATCTGCTCGCGGCCTATCGCGAGGCGCTGACACGGCCGACGCGCGTTCTGGTGCTGATGGGCGGCGAGGATTTCTGGTCGAACGGGATGCATCTCGGGCTGATCGAAGCGGCGAATAGCCCGGCCGAGGAGTCGTGGGCGAATATCGACGCCATCGATGACCTCGCGCAGGCGATCATCGAGACGCGCGACCGTCTCACCGTGTCGGCGTTGCGCGGCAATGCCGGGGCGGGCGGGTTCTTTCTCGCGCTTGCCGCCGACGAAATGTGGATGGGCGAGCACGTGGTGGCCAATCCGCATTACAAGGACATGGGCAACCTCTATGGCTCGGAATACTGGACTTATCTGTTGCCGCGCCGCGTCGGGCCGGCCGTTGCGCAGCGGCTGACCGAGATCCGCTGGCCGATCGGGATTGCGGAAGCCGAACGGCTCGGGCTTGCGCAGCGCCGCCTCCCGGCCGGACGCGACGCGGTTTGTGCGGAGGTCAAGCGGCTTGCCAATGAGCTTGCCAATGCGCCCGATTTCGCCGACCGACTGGCGGCGAAGCAGGCCCGGCGACAGGCCGATGAATTAGCGCAACCGCTTCAATCCTATCGCGACGCGGAGCTTGACCGCATGCGCCGCAACTTCTTCGGCTTCGATCCGAGCTATCACGTCGCCCGTTACAATTTCATTCGCAAGATCGGCAAATCGCATACGCCGCTGACGCTCGCCCTGCATCGTTCCCGGCGGCGCCGCGCGGCGTCGGGTCAGCCGGAGTGAGCCGCGAACCAGCGATCGATGGCAAAGGCCCTCGCGTTTCGAAGGCGATGTTGCGCGCGTTCCCGCAAATCAATAGTATGAGCTTTTGAAGGAAACAGCAGACGATCCATCGGGTCTCGAACGATAACCAAAGGGAGGGGCGAACAATGAAGCGGGCGATCTCCATTCTTGCTGCGGCGAGCGTTCTCACCCCGGTCGCGGCGCTGGCGCACACCGGCGCAGGCGACACGCACGGCGTTCTTCACGGGTTCATGCATCCCGTCACCGGGCTTGACCACGTGCTGGCGATGGTCGCGGTCGGCGTGCTCGCCGCCTTGCTCGGCGGCAGAGCGATTTGGCTTGTTCCGGCGAGTTTCGTGGTCATGGCCGCGGTCGGCGGCGCGCTCGGCATGCAGGGCGTGCCGGTCCCGTTCGTGGAGTTCGGCATCTCCGCCTCGGTCATCCTGCTCGGCCTTGCGATCGCGTTGCAGGCGAAGCTGCCGCTCGGCTGGACGGCTGGATTGGTGGGTCTATTCGGCCTCTACCATGGCTATGCCCACGGCGCCGAGATGCCCGCCGATGCGTCGGGCTTTGCCTACGGCGTCGGCTTCCTGGCGGCGACCGCCCTGCTGCATATCGCCGGCATCGGCTTTGGCCTCGGGATCGCTCATCTGGCGAGCCGCTCTGCGACCCGGTTCGCGCAGGCGGGCGGCACAGCCATAGCATTGGCGGGCGTTGTGCTGCTGGCGCGCGGGCTCTGATGCGCCGGCTGGCGGTCGCGCTGCTCGCTGCGAGCGTCACGACGGGTTTCGCGCGCGCTGAAACGCCCGAGGAATGGATTATGCTCGGCGCGCGCGTGCATGGCGCATTCGGCGCGTATATCCCGGTCGGCATCCGCATCGGCCTCGATGCGTTGCAGCGCCTCGACGCCAAGCCACGCGAAGTCACCGTCCTTTACTACGACAGCGACAAAGCGCCGTGCGCCTGTTTTGCCGACGGGATCGCGCTTGCGACCGTTGCGACTTTCGGCGCCCGCACGCTGCGGCTCGCACCGGAAAAGGCGCCGGAAGGGGAGATGGCGGTCGTGGTAGTCCGCAACAAGAAGACCGGCGCGGCGGTAATATACACGGTCGCGGATACCTGGATCCCGAAGCTCGCCGAATGGAACCGGACGCTCGACCCGCGCGGACGCTACGACGAAGTCATGAAGGCCGAGGGTCTGTTTTCGGCTGCGAGCGAAAAGTAGCCCGTCGCTCGCAGAAAATATTTTCCGCGCGATCAGCGCTGATAGATATATTCGCCGGGCGCGGGGCAAAGCGGCACGAGGCCGCGCTCGGGCGCGCCTATCGGCGGTGGAGAGATTCGCTCGGCCGTGCTGCGCGCTTGCAGCCAGTCCACCCAGGCCGGCCACCACGACCCTTCAACCGGTTTGGAGCGAGCGAGCCAAGTGTCGGCGTCGACATAGCGGTCGTCGGGATAGCGGGTCGAAATATGGAAGCGCCGTCCGTGATGTCCGGGCTCCGAGACGATACCGGCATTGTGCCCGCCATTGGTGAGCACGAAGGTCGCTTCATTGTCGGTGAATAGATGCACCTTGTAGACCGAGCGCCAGGGCGCAATGTGATCGCTTTCTGTGCCGACCACGAACATCGGGACGTGAATATCCTTGAGCGCGATGACGCGACCGCCGACCGCGTAGCGCCCGGCGGTCAGCCGGTTTTCGAGGAATAGGCCGCGCAGATACTGCGAGTGCATGCGATAGGGCAGGCGGGTCGGATCGGCGTTCCAGGTCGTGAGATCCGTCGCCTTGTCGCGCTCGCCGAGCAGGTAATCGCGGATCATTCGCGACCAGACGAGATCATTCGCGCGCAATGCCCGGAAGGCCCCGGCCATCTGGCTCGAGTCGAGAACGCCCTGGTCCCACATCATGTCCTCGATGAAGGCGATCTGGCTCTCATCGACGAACAGCATCAGTTCGCCCGCTTCGCTGAAATCGGTCTGCGCGGCGAGAAGGGTGATGGAGGCGAGCCGGTCATGCTCGTCGCGCGCCAGGGTCGCGGCAGCAATCGCGAGCATCGTGCCGCCAAGGCAATAGCCGCAGGCATGCACGTCCTGGCCGGGAACGATGGCGTTGACGGCGTCGAGCGCGGCCATGACGCCCGAGGTGCGATAGGCGTCGAAAGGAATGTCGCGATCGGCCGGGGTCGGATTGCGCCACGAAATCATGAAGACGGTGAAGCCGTGCTCGGTGAGATGGCGCACCAGCGAGTTGTGGCGGCTGAGATCGAGCACGTAGTACTTCATGATCCAGGCGGGAACGATCAGGATCGGTTCGGCGATCACCTCGCTGGTCGCCGGCCGGTATTGAATGAGCTCCATCAGTTCGTTGCGGTAGACGACTTCGCCTGGCGTGGCCGCGATTTCCTTGCCCACGCGGAATTCGCTGCTGGTCGGCATCGACTCGGCGGCGAGCAGCCGCAACGCGTCCTCGAGAAAATTACTCGTTCCGCGGGCGAGATTGCCGCCTGCCTCCTTGAACGTCCGCTCGATGATCACCGGATTGAGCCAAGGGATGTTGGATGGCGACATCACGTCCAGCATTTGGCGCGCCATAAACGCGACGCGTGCTGCATTTTTGGGCGTCATGCCGCGAACTTCGCGCGTCGCGGCGCGCCACCACTCCTCTTGCGCGAGAAACGTCTGCTGCAAGAAGTTGAAAGGCGGCACGTTCCACGCCGGGTCGGCGAAGCGCTGGTCATGCTCGAGAGGGGCGAAGGGCGGCTCGACCGCTTGTCCGAGGGCGCTGCGCCCGGCAAAAGAGCTAAACCGCGCCGCCGCCCGCCAAGCCGCCAGCGCCAGTTCCAGTTGCCGGCCCGGGGCGCGGCTGAGATGCGAAATCCAGTCTGACCAGGCGGCGAACTGAGCGTGCGGAGAGACGCCGTGGGTGAGGCGTGCCGTGGTCGCGCGGGCGAGCCGGTCAAGCGTCTCGAACGACGGCGGTTCGGTCGTGGTCTGGCGCGGCAGGGGAGCCGGCGCGCGCTCGCGCGGCGGCGTCGGCACGAGCGGCAGCGGAAGCGGAACAAGTCGATTCACGTCGGAAGGTCTCTCGGCCGGGTTGATGGGGTGACGCGTGTAAGGGCCGGCCAATCAAACCTCTTCCCCGTGAACTTTTCGTGACCGCATCCGCTCAAATCGTCAATCGACCTCCATCCCCACAGCGGCGTCCGGATGTTCATGAAGAAAATGACGGAGCACGGCGACGAGCGCGGCCGCGTGCTTTACTTCTCCCCGGTCAAGGGATTCGTGGATATCCTCGATAATCATCGTCCGGATGCGTTCGGCGCCATGCGCCTGGTGAAGGAGGTAGCTCGCCAGCGCGGCAGCCGGCACCTCTCCAAGATGTTCATGCTCGCAGATCGCGGCTACTTCGTCAGGCTCCAAGCCGCACATAGCAATGCAGTCTTCCAGGCCAATCATCGTTGATACCTCGATTATCCAGTGTTGGCGCGACGCTTTGCCGGTAGGAAATTCGCTAATTGCAAAAACAATTATAAGCGCAAACTCGCCAGGCCGAATTTGACGCAGAACAAGGACGCGTGCGTTGCGATAGGGGGGCGTCGCGGCAGTTCGCCGCGCCGGCGCTGGTGGGATCAGATGGCCGTACCGGCGTGGCCCGCTTCCCAGCCGAGCATGGCCCGTTTGCGGGTGAGGCCCCAATGATAGCCGGTGAGGTCGCCGTGCTTGCCGATCACCCGGTGGCAGGGAACCACGAAGCAGACCGGATTCTTGCCGACCGCGGCGCCCACTGCCCGGGCGGCCTTGGTGGTGCAGACCTTTGCTGCGAGATCGGAATAGGTCGTGAGCCGGCCGAGCGGCACGCGCATCAAGGTTTCCCACACCCGCACCTCGAAGTCGGTGCCGATCAGGACGATGCGTAACGGCTGGTCCGCCCGCCAGCGGGCGGGATCGAAGACGCGGCTGGCGAGCGCCGCGGTGCCGTCCTGGTCGTGGACATAGGTCGCATTCGGCCAGCGCCGTTGCATGTCGGCGAGCACGGTCTGCTCCTCGCCGGCATCGGCGAAGGCAAGGCCCGCCAGGCCGCGCTCGGTCGCCATCACCAGGGCGGTTCCGAACGGGCAAGGGTGAAAACCCCAGCGCAATGTCAAGCCGGCGCCGCCCGTCTTCCACTCGCCGGGCGACATCGCCTCATGGGTGACGAACAGGTCGTGCAGCCGCCCGGGCCCCGATAACCCGACTTCGTAGGCGGCATCCAGCACGCTCGCCGAATCGCGCAGGAGTTTCCTGGCACGGTCGAGTGTGATCGCCTGGAGGAAGGCTTTGGGAGTAAGCCCCGCCCAGCGCCGAAACAATATGGTGAGCCCGTCGGCGGAAAGGCCGACGGCGCGGGCGACCGCCTCGACATCCGGCTGTTCACGCCAGTGCTCTGACAGGTATGCAAGGGCGCGGCGCACACAGTCATAGTCTTCGGCCGCATGCGCGAACGAAGGCGGCGCGGGGATATCCGTCCGTCTCGCTTCGATTCGGTCAGTCGCGTGATCCATGAGCATCATGGGCCCGATCTAGACCCGGCCGCGGGGACCGTCCACCCGATTTCCCGGCGCTTAGAATGTGGTGCGGGTCGGGCCGCGCTTCGCCTCGCCGATGGCGGCGGAAAGAGCGTCAGCGAAGCTGTCCTTCTCATCCGGGCTCAGGCATTGCGCGATCGGGTGGCTCTTTCCCCGTGACACGAGGACGAGCCCCCGTGTCCCGTAATCGGGGTCGACCTCGCGATGGAGCCTGACCCACAGCGGGTTGAGAGTGAATTCCGCCAGCTCTCCCTTGTGGCTGATGCGGCGTACATTCAGGGTCGAGGGCGTGACCCACACCTGCTCGCACGCGGCGGCACGGCGAAAATTGACGGAGAACGCGACATAGACGAGGGCCACCACGAGCACTAGAAAACCGACGATCGGCCATGCGCCGGAAAGGAGAAAAATCAATCCGAGCACAAAGCTCGCCCCGCCGAGGACAAACATGACGGCAACGAAGCCCGCACCGTCGAGGGACCGGTGTGGCGTCACGTCAGCAGCGAAAAGCGTCGGATCATCGGCTCTGTACACGGGCCAGATCGTCCTCCCTGCCTAAGAACCTGAGACTATGACACGCAAGACAATCCGCAATCCCCCAGCCTCCCGGGCGCGCCCTGCGGCACGGAAGTCCCCCCAACGGGCTACGCGCGGCAAGGTCAAGCCATGGACGGCGGCCGAGATCGAAGAGGCGTTCCGTCGGTTCCGGCAGGCAAATCCCGAGCCGAAGGGGGAACTCGAGCACATCAATCCCTATACCCTGCTGGTCGCGGTGGTGCTCTCGGCGCAGGCGACCGACGCCGGCGTGAACAAGGCGACCAAGGCGCTGTTCGCCACAGCCGACACCCCTGAGAAGATGCTCGCGCTCGGAGAGGACAAGCTGCAGGGGCTGATCAAGACGATCGGCCTCTACCGCACCAAGGCGAAGAACGTGATCGCGCTGTCGCGGCAATTGATCGCCGAGCACGGCGGCATGGTGCCGCCGGTGCGCGAGGCGCTGGAGAAATTGCCCGGCGTCGGGCGCAAGACCGCCAATGTTGTGCTCAACGTCGCCTTCGGCGAGGAGACGATTGCGGTCGACACCCATGTCTTCCGCGTCTGCAACCGTACCGGCCTCGCGCCGGGGAAGGACCCGTTGGAGGTGGAAACGCGGCTCGAAGCGGTGACGCCGGCCGCCTACAAGCGCCACGCGCACCACTGGCTCATCTTGCACGGGCGCTATGTCTGCACCGCGCTGCGCCCGCGCTGCCCGACCTGCCTGATCAACGACCTGTGCCGCTGGCCGGAGAAAGTGGCGGCCGAACCTGCGGCATAAAGTTTCCCGCGCTACCTATGGGCACTCATGCGATCCGACAATCGGCGCCCTCGGCGCCGGCTCGCCCACCTTGTAGCCAAGCGCGATCAGTCCGATCACGGTATGGTTCCATTTGTATCCGCAATGCGCGTTATCGGGGCGCTCGATGTATCCGAACCAGGTCGTCGCGTTCGATCCGATCACGTCAATCAGTCGCGCACGGGCGAGGTCCTGCACGGACGGTACCAGCCGGTAGCTCACCACGTCGTTGGGATCGGTGAAAACAACCACGGTTGGCGCTGCGTCCCCCCTGCTACGGTCGTCCGGGGGCAATGTGGATCGCGCCGCGTGCATCATCTCGATCATTTGGCTTAGGCAGGAGGCGTACGGCGCATCTTCGTCCCGCATATCCGCGTCCAATGGCGACATGAGGGGGCTGGCGATGTCCAGCAGCGGAATCGGATTTGCCAGGAGGTAAATCGTTTGCACGGACGCAAGCCGGCGGGCGATCGCGGAACTCGCACGCGGAACCGGACGCATCTCCTCGTAAATCACGCGGGCGGCGTCGAACAGGATCTTGCCGCCCAGGCTCTCTGCGACCACCGCGAGTGGACGGTCGAGGTCAGCGCCGGCGAAATCGCAGAGCTGACCGGCAGCCGGCGTGCCGCCAAGCCCGCGGCAGACCACCGGTTTCATCGCAGCGCGAATGGGGTCACCGTGTCGGCCGCCATAGATCACGACGTCTGACAGACAATCGTTGATCAGTTTGTTCTTAAGTTCCTTGTTCAGCGTTGCACGCCGGTATGGGTACGCGGTCGCGCGGTCGCCGTCCGGCGAGTCGAAATCAAGTTTGCGCTTAAAGCGCTGCGTCATTGCCGACCAGACCACGAACGTCGCGTCGAAATCGCCGCTCGGGGTATGGATCTGGTACAGAACCCGCATCAGGCCGGCGGTTTCCTCGACGGTTCCCGTCCGGGTCGCGGCGCCGTCGAGCGCCGCTGCGATAAGCGTCGCCCGTTCGGCGGCCCAGCTTAGCCCGTGGGTGCACATCCCGTGTATCCACAGCACCTGCAGCGTTGTCCCCCGCTGGCGGGCGTCGGCGATTAGCTGGCTGATGCCGTTGAACGAGACCGTCTGACCGCCCGGGACCTGCGCGATGACAGGATGGCCGTAGGGCCGGGTGCCGATCACGGTCGCGAGCATCGCCACCGCGAGGAGCGCGCCCCCGGCGAGGAGAAAGACCCAACGTCTCACTTGGAGCTTCATAACCCGGGGTCACACCGATTGGTTGTGTAAATCTGGACCGTTTTGGGCCCGCTTGCAAGCCAGGCGCGGCGTTCGGTTCCGATAGCAAGCGCTGGTTACGGCTCGGCGACAGAATGTGCCGGCGGGGAATGCGCCAGCGAATCACGTCCAGGATTGCGAGGCGAGTGCTGCCTTCTCCGCCCCGTGAAACGGGGGGAGGGGAACCATGCGCAGCATGGTGGACGGGGCCTGTTCAAGTCCGTTCACGAGGTTGCCCGGCCATAAAACGGGCGAGCGCTGCCCCCTCCACCGCTCTCCGAGCGGTCCCCCTCCCCCGCGGCGCATTCGCTCCGCGGGGGAGGATGAGGGCTGGCGCTCTTCTATTCGTCATTTCCGGCGAAGACCCGGCAATCCATGCCCCCTCCCGCTTCGCTCCCTCCCCCGCTTGCGGGGGAGGGTAAGGGAGGGGGCGAATGCTGGCATGCCGAATGGATGCGCGGGTCACGTCCGCGTATGACGAGGAACGGGCGACCGCAACATTTCTTTCCCTCCCCCTTGCGGGAGAGGGTGCCCGAGCCGCTTAGCGGTGAGGGCGGGTGAGGGGTAAAGGCGGTCACCCTGTCTCAGCGC
>JBAPYK010000118.1:0-4420 GCA_049284695.1 Rhodoplanes sp.
GCCGCGCCGCCGTCGAGCCGGTGATCGGACACGTCAAGGCCGAGCACCGCATGCGCCGCAATTACCTTAAGGGGCGCGCCGGAGACCGCGCCAACGCCGTGCTCGCCGCCGCCGGCTACAACTTCAGCCTGCTCCTGCGCTGGTTCGCGCGGCTTTTGCGCGCCCTGCTCCTGGCGCTCCTCCGCTCGCCAATAATCCCGAGCCGCGCCTAACTCAGCGCTCAAGAGGATTCTTCACGAACGACAAACAATTGGGGAGAAATGAAGTGGGCGTCGCCCACTTTCGCCGGCAATTAGGACGATCGGCCGCCGTTTGTCGGGAGTTTCGCGGACTCCACCACCGCCTTCGTGGCAGTCTCGGTCAGGTCCTTGACCTGCTCGGTCATCGCCTGCATTTGCGCTTGTAGGAACTCCATCTGCAGCCGGCCGAGGGACTGCACGTCTTTCACCTGCAGCATCCTTTGTGCAAACTCGAAAGCGGTGGCGACATTGCGCTCGGCGTATCCGAGGATTTTCTTGCCGAGTTCCGGGCCGCCCCCGACATTGCCGGGAAGCGCGTGTTGAAAGAACTCGAGGTAACCGTTAATTCCATTTCTGACGTGATCGATGCTCTGCTCGGTTATTTCACGTATGTCGGTGGGGACTCCGACCTGTGGCGTCGTGTTCATGATTCACTCCATTGGAAAGATTAAATAGAAGGCGCATACGAATTGTGGCGAGCGTTGCTCCGCAAAAAGGCCGGGCGCTAAGCGACCGGCCTCTCGCAACCCAAACCACAATCCTAGCCGATTTGAGCTCGGATTTTTTTATTTTCTAAGCCTTGGCCGGGCTAGGCGTGGCGTTTGGGAGAGTATCCGCTTGCCTCACACCGGCTGCAAAAACAATAAAGCCTGCAGTCATGAGAAGGGCGGGGATAAAGAACCATGACCGGGTCATGCATATCCTCCTTTTTGCGGGCGTCGAAGACGCTCGTGCTGACAGCACCCCGACATCAACCAATGTCGCTGTGAAATTGAAGTTGTGCTTACCGATGGCCGCGGGGCCGCCAATTGGAGGAACGGAGATCTCGGGACATCACCGCTTTTTGGGCAGCTCACGGACAAGCTACTGCTTGTCCTCCATCCTTATAGATGGGAGCTCGGAGGCGAAGCGCCATAGCAGGTGCAGAATAAAGACGTTCGAAAGTCCAGAAATAAGCGCTCAAGAAGATGCGCGAAGGAGCGGCGAAGGCCGGCAAGGGGGAGAGAGGGACGAGGAGCGCCGCTATAGGAGCGGGAATGCGACTTTGCGGAAATGCATAGAGTAAGCATGGCAGATATACTTTGATTAGCGCTGCGCGGCGACCATGACAGGCTTGGTATGTATATACTTCCTCGCCGCACACGTAAATGCACAGGGCTGATTCCGTGCGCGACCTAGTAAAACCGTTGGCGTCACGGGACCGTACTTCTTCGTAATTGTTGCCACGTCGGCTTTTGGCACTTCGCGCCTTTAGTTGTTCGTCCGCTTTCGGTGCGTCGCGACGATGGCACGGAGAGCGCCGCTGCTCAGCCTGCCCGTCCCAACGTGACGACGTTGCCGGTGGGGCTCCGCCCCTCGGCCACGGCGAGCACGTGGGCACCCCAGGCGTAGAGCGCGGTGCGCTTCTCGGCTGCCCAGTCGTGGCGCTGATAGACCCCCAGCGATGCCGGGAGCGGCTGCCGCTGTCAGCTGTCAGTTAATTAGTCGCTTCGCCCGTAGGCCGTTTCAGGCGAAATGGCGCGCCGCGGGAATCACGAAGACAATGGTAGCTATGCGGTAGCTAGAGATCGAAGTCCCTTGAGCACCTTTAGCGCAACTGCTTGAAATTATTGGAGCGGGCGATGGGATTCGAACCCACGACCCCAACCTTGGCAAGGGTGTGCCTTACCTTCCCGGGGGCACGACAGAGTATCCCAAGCCACTATGATTGCCCATAAATACAATGATTTGCTACGATACGCTGCGCGAGTGCACGCTGGTCTTTCCGTTCACGGTGGACACCATGTGGACACCATTCTAGCGCTCGACCGGCTGTCGAGGAGCGAACATGGGCAAGCGGACAGGGGTATTGCTGACGAAGCGGGTCGTCGATGCGGCAGCTCCAGGCCCAGCGCGTTTCGACATGTGGGATACGAGTCTTGCCGGGTTTGGACTGCGCGTGGAGAAGAGCGGCACGAAAACATTCATAGTCCGCTATCGCGCCGATGGCGGAGGTCGAACCGCTCCGCGGCGGTTCGCTACAATCGGCCGCTTCGGCCCGCTCACAGTCGATGAAGCTCGTCGGCGAGCTCGGGTGCTTCTTGGAGCGGTTGCGACAGGCGAAGACCCGGCCGGCGAGCGACAGGCCCGGCGGCGGGAAATGACCATAACCGCCTTAGTAACCCTTTACGAGGCCGAGGGCTGCTTCGTGCACGCAGGTCAGCAGGTCCAAGCGAGCCACGGTCCTGCTTCGTGTCCCCGGTCATCGTCCCCGCGCGGCGCCGAAGGTGAGGACCTTCCCCCCCTCTGTCAAACCGTCGAGGCAATCCGCCCAGTGCTGCATCATGCGCCGGCGCTCGGCGAGATACTGCGCCCGATTGTACGCAGCACGCACGGCGTTCTGCTCTTGGTGAGCAAGCTGACGCTCAATCACGTCTGGGGGGAAACCCATTTCATTAAGCGCAGTGGAGGCCATCGCTCGGAAGCCGTGGACCGTCGCGCGGCCGTGAAAGCCCATTCGGTACATTGCATAGAGCATCGTGTTGTTGCTCATGTATCCTTCACGCGAGGGCGAGGCGAACAGGAATGAACTCGCCTGCGAGCCGGGCAATGCGCGCAGTTCGCGAAGCATCGCCACCGCTTGCCGCGCGAGCGGCACAATGTGTTCGCGCTTCATCTTCATCCGCTCGGCAGGTATGCGCCACAACGGCTCATTTCCTTCGAGATTTTCGAATTCCGACCACTGCGCACCTCGCAGTTCGCTTGTGCGGGCAAACGTGAAAACCATGAGTCGTAAGGCGAGGCGGGTTCGCGGATCGCCGTCATAGGCTCCGAGTGCATTAAGAAATTTCGGCACCTCATTAAGCGCACGAGTTCGCAGTCATGCCTGTGCCGACCGACCCGCATGATGAAATCAAAATAGCCTTCGTCCTGATCCGAGCATTCAATGGGCGGGGCGTGCTGCCAAAGATCGGGATCGTCGGCTCCGGTCGGCTTGCAAGGGAAAAATTCTGACGAGGCATGCGTTGCAAAGGTGCGTGGAAGCATGGTGCCTCCTGATACCCCGCCTCAGGGTCAGAAAATGTGCCGCCCGATAGGGCGCGAGCGGGGCCGGCAAGCGCTCGCGCAGATAGGGCAGGAAAGGATCGGTGCTCCGCGGTTGCGGCGACCGAGCGGTCGTCGATCGCTGCGTCGCCCTTGCCCAGCAGCAAGACATGATAAGATCACTCGCTCGATTACGAGGAGCAGCAGGCGTACATCGATAATGTTGGGGAGCGTTCGGTACTGCGAAAGCTGGGATTCGTCACCTACTCGCGGGAGCGGCCGGCGTGACCTCGTCGGTGATCACCTTGAAACCCGCGAGCGTGCACGGGCCGAACGAGGTCACTATCGCGACGTCGGTGGCATCGCGCCCGCGTGCCATCAGGATACGGCCGAGGCGCGGCACGTTGTTTCGCGGGTCGAAGGTATACCAGCGCCCTCCGAGATAGGCCTCGAACCAGGCGGCGAAGTCCCCTGGACCGTAGGGCGGCTCTGTGCCCATGTCGCCGAGATAGCCGGTGCAGTAGCGCGCCGGAACGTTCATGCAGCGGCACAGCGTGATCGCGAGGTGCGCGTAGTCCCGGCACACGCCACGCTGTTCGGTGAAAGCGTCAAACGCGGTCTTGTTGGGGCTCGCGTGTTCGTAGCCGAATTTGATGCGCTCGTGGGCATAGTCGCAGATCGCCTGAATCAGGGGCCACCCCTTCGGAACATGCCCAAATAGCGACCACGCCGTATCCGACAGGCGATCGGTCTCGCAGTAGCGGCTGCCGAGAAGAAAGATCAAAGCATCCACCGGAAGCTCCTCCAGTGGATGCTGCTCGGCTCCCGGGACCACTTCATCCAGCTCCCCGCTATGCTGCACCAGAAAGTCCGTCGACAGGGTGAGCCGGCCTGCGGGGGCGCGGATCACGTGGCAGAAGTTGCCGAAACTGTCGTGATAGGTGTTGGCAGGGATGGGTGGATCGATTTGCAGCCTATCCCGGCTTATCAGATCGGACATGCGGGACGGATGAACGCTCAACACCAGGATCATGGGCGTCGGCTGCGGGCAGCCATAGGAAATCTCGTAGCCGGCCCGAATCCTCATCGAAAATCTCTTCGACCCGCGCAAGCAGAGCCTTGTGGAAGCCCTGCCAGATGTCTGCCAAGAATGAAAC
>JBAPYK010000119.1:0-4863 GCA_049284695.1 Rhodoplanes sp.
GTCGAGGACATTCTCGACGTCATCTTTCGTGATTTCTGCATCGGCAAGTGATAGATGGCGCGGAGAGTCGCGCCTATTTGTTTCACGTGAAACACGACGTCCTTCGAGCCATCGCCATGGATTTGCATTTTGACGTCATCGTCATCGGGGGCGGGCACGCCGGCTGTGAGGCCGCGGCCGCGGCCGCGCGCATGGGCGCGTCGACGGTGCTCATAACGCACCGCTTTGCGACCATCGGCGCGATGTCGTGCAACCCGGCCATCGGCGGACTCGGCAAGGGGCATCTCGTGCGCGAGATCGATGCGCTCGATGGCCTGATGGGGCGCGTCGCCGATCGCGGCGGGATCCAGTTCCGCGTGCTCAACCGCCGCAAGGGGCCGGCCGTGCGCGGGCCGCGGGCGCAGGCCGACCGCAAGCTCTATGCGGCGGCGATGCAGCAAGCGATCCGCGAGACGGCGAAACTTGTCGTCATCGAAGGCGAGGCCGATGACCTTGCCCATGAGAATGGCGGGGTCACCAGCGTCACGCTCGCCGACGGGCGAACGCTGGCGGCGGGGGCGGTCGTGCTCACGACCGGCACGTTTCTGCGCGGCCTCATCCATATCGGCGAACGGAAAATTCCGGCGGGGCGGGTCGGAGAGGCGCCGGCGCTCGGCCTGTCGCGGACGCTGGAGGCGCTGGGCTTCGCGCTCGGCCGGCTCAAGACCGGGACGCCGCCCCGGCTCGACGGCCGCACCATCGATTGGCAGAGCCTCGAGAGCCAGCCCGGCGATGATCCGCCTGAGCCGTTCTCGGCGCTCACCGACGGGATCGAGAACCCGCAGATCGCATGCGCCGTCACCCGCACCACCGAAGAGACGCACGAGGTCATCCGTGCCAATGTCCACCGATCGCCCATGTATTCCGGGCAGATCGTAAGCCGTGGCCCGCGCTATTGCCCGTCGATCGAGGACAAGATCGTGCGCTTCGGCGAGCGCGACGGGCACCAGATTTTCCTTGAGCCGGAAGGGCTTGACGATACGACCGTGTATCCCAACGGGATTTCGACGTCGCTGCCGGAGGAGGTCCAACTTGCTTTGGTGGCGACGATTCCGGGTCTTGCCCGCGCGCGGATCACGCGGCCGGGCTATGCGATCGAATACGACCATGTCGATCCGCGCGAGCTCTATCCGACGCTCGAGACGAAGCGGCTGAAGGGGCTTTTCCTCGCCGGCCAGATCAACGGCACCACCGGCTATGAGGAGGCCGCCGGGCAAGGCCTGGTGGCCGGATTGAATGCGGCGCTGCGCGCGGGCGGCGGAGACGGCTTCGTCATCGACCGTTCCGACGCCTATCTCGGCGTGATGATCGACGACTTGGTGACGCGGGGGGTGACCGAGCCCTATCGGATGTTCACCTCGCGCGCCGAATACCGGCTGACGCTGCGCGCGGACAATGCCGACCAGCGCCTCACCGCGAAGGGCATGGACTTGGGGTGCGTCGGGCCGGAACGCGCGGGCCGGTTCGGTGCGAAGATGCAGGCGCTGACGGCCGCACGCGATTATGCCCGCTCGGTGTCGGTCACGCCGTCGCAGGCCGAGCGGTTCGGCTTCGCCCTGAAAAAGGACGGCCAGCGGCGCACCGCCTTCGACCTGCTTGCCTATCCCGACTTCGGAATAGCCGAGGTGGTTCGCATCTGGCCGGAATTGGGGACGCTTGCTCCCGCCATCGCCGAGCAGTTGGAGATCGATGCGAAATACTCGGTCTATCTCGACCGCCAAGCCGCCGACATCGCGGCCTTCCGGCGGGACGAAGCGCTCGCGCTTCCCGACGACTTCGATTATGCGGCGATGACCTGGCTGTCGCATGAGGTACGGCATAAGCTGGCCGCGATCCGCCCGCGCACCCTCGGCCAAGCCGGGCGCATCGATGGCGTGACGCCGGCGGCGATGACTCTGCTGGCGGCGCATTTGCGGCGGCCCCAGCGCAGCGCACGCAAAGCGAGCGGAAATTAATAAGGGGAAAACCACCCCTCCCCGAGACGAGGCGCCGTCCCGAAACCCGACGTGCGGCAGGTCATGACTCCTCAAACCAAGCCGGTTGCCCACGCGTCGCGACTAGCTCCCGATGCAAGAGATCGCCTCGCCGCGCTCCGCATCACGCCTGTTTCACGTGAAACAGAACAGCGGCTGGACCGGTTCGTCGACCTGCTGCTGGTGTGGCAGGCGAAGACCAATCTCATCGCCCGATCCACAATTCCCCGGCTGTGGACCCGGCACATTGCCGACTCGCTCCAGCTGTTGTCGCTCGCGCCCCATGCATACAGGTGGGCCGACCTCGGCTCGGGCGGCGGCTTTCCCGGCCTCGTGCTCGCTTGCGCGCTCGCGGAAAAACCTGGCGCTATCATCCACCTGGTCGAGAGCAACGCCCGCAAGGCCGCATTTTTACGTGAAGTCACACGCGTGCTGCGCATTCCGGCCATTGTCCATTGTGCGCGAATCGAGGATTTTATTGCGGACGAATCAGTGACGCCTGCGGTCGTCACCGCACGCGCCGTAGCGCCGCTCGACAAACTGGCCGGGTTGATTGCGCCGTTCGTGAAGAAAGGAGCGGTCGCATTGATCCTCAAAGGTCAAAATGTTGAGGAAGAATTGAAGGAAGTTACTAAATCTTGGATAATCGGCGCGGAACTGGTTCCTAGCAAGACCGATCGCGCAGGGCAAATCCTCGTCGTGCGGTCGCTGGAGCGTCGCAATGGTTGCAGTTGAGTATTTTCGTCAACTTAAAGGAACGGCCGGGCGGGTCCTCATGCGTGGCGGCTGCCGGGACCCATCGCTTGCGCCTTCTGGGTGATGTCCATGTCCGACCCGCTCGATTCCGATGAACCGCCGGCCTCGCAAGACAATGTCCCGCGCGCCGCGGAAGCCGAACTGCCGACGTTTGCGGCGTCGCTGATCGCCGAGGCCTCGCGGGGCACCCACGAAGCGCAGCCTCTAGCCGAGCCGCCGGTCCCGGCCGAGCCGCTCCCACAAGCTGAACTCGCGGTTCCGGCCGAAATGGCGCTCCCGACCGAAGCCTTAGTCACCGAAGAACCGCCGGCCGCGACCGAAGCACCTGAAGCACTCGGATCGGCCGACACATCCGGATCAACCGAAGCAGCGGCAGCGGACGAACCGAACGGCGAGGTCGCCCCGTTTCCGGCGGAATGCGCGGTTGCCGAGCCGCCGCGCCCGATGCGTATTCTCGCGATCGCCAACCAAAAAGGCGGCGTCGGCAAGACGACCACGGCAATCAATCTCGGCACCGCGCTCGCGGCGGCCGGCGAGCGCGTCCTGGTGATCGATCTCGACCCGCAGGGCAACGCATCGACCGGCCTCGGCATCGACCGCAAGAACCGCCGATTCACCACTTATGACGTGCTGATCGGACAAGCGGGCCTGCGCGAGGCCGTGCTTCCGACCGCCGTTCCGCGGCTGTCGATCGCGCCGTCGACCGTCGATCTCGCCGGCATCGAACTCGAGATCGGCGCGATGCGCGACCGCGCTTTTCGACTGCGCGATGCGCTCGCGGCGTTGACTGCAGATTCGGCGCAGGATGACGCGTACACCTATGTATTGGTCGACTGTCCGCCCGCGCTCAATCTGCTCACGGTAAACGCGATGGCTGCCGCGCACGCCATTATCGTGCCGCTGCAATGCGAGTTCTTCGCGCTCGAAGGGCTGTCGCAACTCCTCAAGACCGTCGAGCAGGTGAAAACGGCGCTCAATCCCACGCTCGCGATCCACGGCATCGTGCTCACGATGTACGACTCGCGGAACAATCTGTCCGACCAGGTGGTCGCCGACGTTCGCCAATTCATGGGCGCCCGCGTCTACGACACGGTCATTCCCCGCAATGTCCGCGTGTCCGAAGCGCCTTCCTACGGCAAGCCGGTGCTGGTCTACGATCTCAAATGCGCAGGCAGCGAAGCCTATCTGCGGCTCGCGTCCGAAGTCATTCAGCGCGAGAGAGATCTGGCGGAGCAGCTCGCCGGCTGAGCGATCTCGGCTGTTGTCGTCTTCGAATTATCGGGAGGCCTCGTGAAACCACTCTCAGGAGCAGCGGCGATGGCAACGGATGGTCCGCGCTCGCGGCTCGGCCGCGGTCTTGCTTCGCTCATCGGTGACGCCGCCGATACAGACGCGTCGACCAAACCGGAGCGCACGCAGGGCGCACGGCGGGTGCCGATCGAATTCTTGCGGCCCAATCCGCGCAATCCGCGCCGCAACTTTCCCGAGGCCGAGCTTGAAGAGCTGACGACCTCGATCAAGGAACGCGGCGTCATCCAGCCGATTCTGGTGCGCGCGGTGCGCGGGTCGAGCGAGCACTACGAGATCATTGCCGGCGAACGGCGCTGGCGCGCGGCGCAACGCGCCGGCGTCCATGACATTCCCGTGCTCGTCATCGAAGCAAGCGACAGCCAGGCGCTTGAGATCGCCATCATCGAAAACGTCCAGCGCGCGGGCCTGAATGCGTTGGAAGAGGCCGCGGGCTATCAGTCGCTGGTCGATGAATTCGCCTACAGCCAGGACGATGTCGCCAAGACCGTCGGCAAGAGCCGCAGTCATGTCGCCAACACGCTGCGTTTGTTGAAACTGCCGGAGTCCGTCAAGGCGCACATTCACGCCGGCAGGCTGAGCGCCGGCCATGCGCGCATGTTGATCGGATTGGACAACGCGGCGGAGCTCGCGCAGGACATCATCGAGCGCGATCTCAATGTGCGTCAGGTCGAAGCGCTGGCGCAGCAGCGCGCGGGGCGAGACGGAAAATCACCGGCGCGGCGTGCGCGCGCGAGCGCGGGCAAAGACGCCGACATGCTCGCCTTGGAAAAGCGCGTGTCGGACG
>JBAPYK010000120.1:0-4401 GCA_049284695.1 Rhodoplanes sp.
GCACGCGCCCATCCACCTCTTTTCCTGCATTGTGTGATCCGCGCGAGGCCCTTTTCCGTTCTACCTACCAAGGCAACCCGGAGGCAGCCCTTGCTGTGGGGTACCCAAAATGGCGCGATACACGGACGGTTCGCACACAAACGATGCGCGGTGGGAGTCTCGCGCCCGCAAACTAACGTCTGCGGCCGGCGATTCCATTCCGTGGCGGCACGCCGAGCAGGAGGAACTCCTCGGGTGTCCGCATGAAAGCGATGGCTACTTCGACGTGATCATGCGGGTTCGGCGGCGGCAGCCAGCTCGAAGACCGTGCTAATCTGCTTGGCGAACTGGCGTTCCGAACGGGGCGGTGTATGCCCTGCCCTCCTGCCGCCGGCGGACGCTACTTTGCTTTCGGACGCGGTTTATAAGGCTGGCTTTGATCAGCCGACCGTATTGATCGAATTCGATAGTGTCGCTCAGCGATCGCTGCTCACGAGAGCCCCGGCTACCAAGCCGCGCTGGCTGCTCTCGGCAATACGGGCTGTAGTCCGCGACATGCGCATCGTCGAAGGCGTTGACGACTGACCGCGATCGAGCGGCCTTCGCCTATAACCCTGCTCGTGTCGCCCGGAGGCATCACACGCGGCCGGAGAACCCGAACCTGCTTTGCATCTAGCGAGCGAGCGGGCCGCGACCGCTCGCAGAGAACGCACGCCCTCGAATGTCGAGCAAGTAGCCATGATGCGCAACCGAGCCGCCATTCAATTTTTTCGGCAAGTCCAAAATATCTAGTTCGCTGAGCTAGTTAGTGTACACACAATTTTAATGCCATTGCTCGTATACACCGCGCCGCTGGCGAGTCATTCTGATCCGAGGATCGAATTTAGAACAATGAGACATCCGATTCTTGCTGCCGGCTTGATTGAGTTACTCGAAGCACGGCGACGGGAGAAGCACCGTTTGGGGGCAATTGGCAGAAATGGATGCTCTCACTGACCTCTCATATAAAGTTCATCTCAACCTCGATCAGCTGCAAAAAGAGCTATGGGCGAAAGTTGGTGACGGCATGAAAGGGTAAGGCGGCGTATCGTGGGGGTGTTCGAAGCCTCCCACTTCTCCACCGAAGGAGATGCTATGGGGCAGGCGTCGAGGGTGTGGCACCTTCGGCGCTTTCCGCGCCAACCGACGAGGTGCTCCATGTCGCAGCCGAATGACTCCAACAAATCCGTTATCCCTCTTGAGCAGGATAACACGATGATCGCCGTAATCGAGATGGGCCAGGCGAGTTGGCTCGTGGCAGGAATTGTGCCTGGGCTGGAACGTCAACCGTTGAAAAAGCTCGGGTCCGACGAGCAGGCGCTGTTCCAGCTTCTGCAGCGCTGGCGAAACGAGGCGGTCCAGACGGGGCGTACGATTAAGCGGCTTGTGGTTGCCTACGAGGCTGGGCGCGATGGCTTCTGGTTAGCGCGGTGGCTGCGGGCACGCGACATCGAAGCCTACGTTATCCACCCGAATAGTGTCGCGGTGTCGCGCGAGCACCGGCGGGCGAAAACCGACCGGCTCGACACCGAACTCCTGAAGCGTGCCTTTCTGGGCTGGCTGCGGGGCGAGGCGGGTCATTGCAGCATGGCTGCGATCCCGACGATTGAGGAAGAGGACGCCCGGCGACCAAACCGCGAGCGTGAGAACTTGGTGGGTGAGCGCACCCGCATTGTGAACCGGATGAAGGCCACGCTCGCCCGCTTTGGGATCCGAAGCTTCAAGTTTACCCTGCGCCATGCGGACGAGCGGCTGAACGACCTGCGCACGGCAGAAGCGGCGTCATTACCGGCGAATACGCACGCGGAATTGCGCCGCGACATTGCGCGACTGCGCGTCGTCAGGGACCAAATCAAAGAAATTGAGCAACAGCGTCTGCAGCGGATCGAACCTTCGGAGAAAGGCCCGCATGCGATGATTCGCTTGCTTGCACGCGTTATTGGCATCGGCGTCGAGACAGCGGACATGCTCGTCAATGAGATACTGTCGCGCCAACTGCGAGATCGAAAAGCGGTCGCGCGCTATGCCGGCTTGACCGGCTCGCCGGACGAGAGCGGCAAGCGGCGGCGGGAGAAGGGCCTCTCGCGGGCGGGCAACGCGCGGGTACGTCGCGGCATGATTCAGCTCGCCTGGCGCTTTTTGATGTTCCAGAAGGACAGTGCATTGGCGCAATGGTACCGTGCGCGAACGGCGCATGCGCGCGGTGGCACACGTAAGACCATGATCGTCGCGCTTGCACGCAAACTGCTCATCGCGCTGTGGCGCATGGTGACGACCGGCGAAATCCCCGAAGGTATTTCTTTGCGCCCGGCGGTAGCGTGAACAACGAGATGAGCAAACAAGCCAATCGGAGCCTGATACAGCAAATGTAGCATGGCTTCAAAACGATCCGAGGTGGCGGCCACCCGCCGTATCGCATGGTGTCAAACCGTAAGGAGAATGGGCCCGCCGCCTTGGAGCTTCTCCGCCGATGCGTATTACTGCATCATGGTTCTGGTCCCATAGGACCTACCGAATACAAGTATGCGGCGCGATGATCTGCGCTGAATGGCGAGCTCCCCTCGGACCGTTTTGCTTCCAACTCCCGCTCGGTTGCAGCCGTCGTCTAGTTCGTGACGAACGATCAGCGCCGACGCCGTGGCCAATAGTAACGTTTTCCAACTTTCCCAGCCAGGGACATTTTCCGATCCGCTGACCGAAGTTCTGCGCAACGGCGCGCGAGCGCTGCTTTCGCAAGCGGTGGAAGCCGAGGTTGCAGCCTTGCTCAACCGCCATGCCGACCAACTCACCGACGACGGCCGACAGCGGCTGGTGCGCCACGGACATCTGCCCGAACGCGAGATCGTGACCGGCATCGGTCCGGTCGCGGTGCGTTGCCCGCGCGTGCGTGACCGTGTCGGCAACGGCTCGGAACGCATCCGGTTTTCGTCGGCGATTTTGCCGCCCTATGCGCGGCGATCGAAGAGCCTCGAGGTGCTGATTCCGATCCTCTACCTCAGGGGCGTCTCGACCGGCGACTTCGAGGAGGCACTCCTGGCTTTGCTTGGCAAGGACGTCGGCGGGCTCTCGGCCTCGACCATTGGTCGGCTCAAGGACGCCTGGTCGGACGAGCACGCACGCTGGAGCAAGCGCGACCTCTCCGCCAAGCGCTACGTCTACTTCTGGGCCGACGGCATCCACGTGCAGGCCCGCCTGGAGGACGACGCGCAGTGCCTGCTGGTCATCATTGGCGCCACGCCGGAGGGCAAAAAGGAGCTCGTCGGCCTCATCGACGGCGTGCGCGAGAGCACGCAATCCTGGAGGGAGTTGCTCCTCGATCTCAAGAGGCGTGGGCTTGCGATCGGCCCCGAACTCGCGGTCGCCGACGGCGCGCTGGGCTTCTGGCAGGCGGTCGAGGAAGTGTGGCCGAAGACGCGCGGCCAGCGTTGCTGGGTGCACAAGACCGCCAACATCCTCAACAAGCTGCCGAAGAGCCTGCAGTCGAAAGCCAAACGGGCGCTGCAGGAGATCTGGATGGCCGAGACCAAGAAGGATGCATTGATCGCGTTCGACGCCTTTGTGGAGACCTGGAGCCCCAAATACGAAAAGGCGGTGGAGTGCCTGACCAAGGATCGCGATGTGCTGCTTGCCTTCTACGACTTTCCGGCTGAGCACTGGAAGCATCTGCGTACGTCGAACCCCATCGAAAGCTCGTTCGCGACCGTCCGCCACCGCACCGTGCGCTCCAAGGGATGTCTGTCCAACAGGACCGCGCTCGCCATGATCTACAAGCTTGCCGAGGCCGCCGAGAAAAGCTGGCGTCGCCTCGATGGACACAACCAGTTGCCGAAAATCATCCTCGGTATAAAGTTCGCCGACGGAATCGAAGTCGTCAGATCGCAAGCTCAAACCGCTGCCGCCTGACCCCTTCCGTCACCAAAATTCGGCGATAGCTCTCGCGCCACGGCGGCTGCGCCGTCTTCCAAACCTGCGAACCGCGCATTCCATCGGCCGCGCAAAGCCGCCAAAAAGTGTTCTGTTGGGGGACTAATTGACCTCTATCATGGGAAAATAGGGAAGTGCTGCCCACAAATTGCTGACCGGTATTTCCCTGACCCCGACGCGCCTTTAATGCTGCGCCGGTGATTACCGGCGATCTTCCGTAATCCAGAATGCGGGTTGCCCAAGGAGATTTGCGATCATTCTGCCCTCATGTTTTCGACGGCATCTTTTAGCCCGGCAATGATCTCGGTGACAGCGCTTGGGAGCGAAGCCGGCGGCACCTCGACGTTTGCTCCGCGCATGGAGATTGCGGCTCGGCGATGCTCCTGAAAGCGTAGCTTGGGTCTAGTCCCCAAACCGCTGACGCTAAACGCCAGGGCATCGCCCCGAGCCTTGCCGCAT
>JBAPYK010000121.1:0-2334 GCA_049284695.1 Rhodoplanes sp.
GGGCTCGGCCTTGCGGTCGCCGCCGAGCGCGCCTTCCGCCGGATCGGCACCAATGTCGCGCCTTGGAAGCCGGCGCTGGGGCTTGCCGCGGACGGCCCTTACGCCCACACGCGCAATCCGATGTATCTCGGGCTTGCGCTGTTCGTCGCGGGGCTCGGCGTCGCGCTCGCGTCGGTCTGGGTGCTGGCGATGCTCATCCCGGCGGCGCTCGTGCTCCATTACGGGGTGGTCAAGCGCGAGGAGCGCTATCTCGAACAAAAATTCGGCGCTGATTATCGGGCCTTCAAGGCCGCCGTGCCGCGCTATGGCTGGCGGTGGTGACGGCCCTGGATAGGTCGCGCGCCGCGGTCTTTGTCGCGGCCGGAAATTTGACCACGACGACGGTGTCGTCGAACCCGAGCCTTCGAGCCTTCCCCATTCGCAAGCCCGTGCTCCCCAAACCGATTGCATCTAGAGGTTAGGCTTTCTACAATTTCGATTGCAGGACATCTCGATCGCGTGACGGGAGGGGGCGATGGCGAACCTCGTGGTCTGTTGCGACGGCACATGGAATACGCCGGACGAGACGCGCGGCGAAGTGCCGACCCCGACCAATGTCAGGCGCTTGTTCAATGCACTCGCCGACGAAGACAACGTTGGCGCGCCGCAGAAAAAATACTATCACCCGGGCGTCGGGACCTCGGGCCGTTGGTGGAAGCGACTGGCCGGCGGTGGCGGCGGCGCGGGTCTCGCCGATAACGTCAAGGGCGCCTATCAGTGGCTCGCCTATAATTACCGCGCCGGTGACAAGATCTTCCTTTTCGGCTTCAGCCGCGGCGCGTTCACCGTCCGCAGCCTCAGCGGCATGATCGATTGCTGCGGCCTATTGGACATAACGGGCGCTGGCATGACGCCCGACGAAGTTTGGCGGCGGATCGATCTCGCGTTCCGATGCTATCGACTGAGCGGCGATTGCCGGAAACCTTCCGACGCGCTCCTCCTAAGAGAAAAGGAACAGAAATTCCGTGAGCTGAAAGCGCTTGCGTTTCACGACGCGTCGAAAGGCGATGACCCGCATGGAAAGACCCCAATCTTCTTTCTCGGCGTATGGGACACGGTCGGCGCGCTGGGCATTCCCAATGAGCTCGCCTTTCTGAACCTGTTCGACAATCCGAAGCGATTTTCGTTCCACAACACGTCGCTTTCCCCAAGCGTCCACAGCGCCCGCCACGCCGTCGCCTTGGATGAAAAGCGCCGCCAATTCACCCCGACGCTATGGCCGAAAAATTCCGATCCGGCGCGCGTGAAGCAGGTCTGGTTTCCCGGTGTTCATTCCGACGTAGGCGGCGGCTATGCGCAGGTCGGGCTGTCCGACAGCGCCCTGAAATGGATGATAGACGAGGCGCAAAGCAAAGGCCTGAAATTCCAGAATCTCGAAGATCAATTCAAAATCGATTATTGGGGCGTGCTGCACAACTCCCTGACCGGCGTCTTCAAGACGCTGCAGTCCTCCCCGCGAAACATCCCGAAGCTCAGCAACAAGTGCGAGGATGGTCCGTTCCACGAATCTGTGTGCGAACGCTACAAGACGACCCCGATCGCTCAGGGCGCGTACTGGCCGACAGATGACCTCGTCCCGCGCGAACCGCATGGGCCGATCGACATTTATGCGCGCGACAAATGGAATTTCACCGGCCTGTATCTTGAGGAAAACGCGACATACAAGCTGACCGCATCGGGGCAATGGGTCGACTGGTTCATCAAATGCGGGCCGGCAGGCCTGGAAAACAAAGGCTTTACCCTGGCGAAGATCGGCTACGCGATCGGGTCGGCGATCGGCGCGCTGCAGACGTTCTTCAGGAAGGCAACGAAAAACAAGGCGGCGACGTTTCTCTTGGCCAAGCGCGAACCGGACATGCCATGGTTCTCGCTGGTCGGTGTGGTCGCCAACGGCGGTGGCGTCGACGAGGACGGCGACCCGGTGCCGCATCAGTTATTCCTGATCGGCGAGGAATGCACGATTAGCATCAAGGCCGGCAAATCCGGCTATTTCTATTGCTTCGCCAATGACGCGTGGGGCCTCTATTTCAATAACAAAGGTCACGTCGCGCTGACGGTGGAGAGGCTGAGCTAGACCGGGACGCCGGGCGCGAAACCGCCCCTCGCGCCGCGCCATGAAGGCGAGGCGCTCGAACAGGTGCACATCCTGTTCGTTATTCAGGAGCGCACCGTGCAGCGGCGGCAATCCCGAAATAAGATGCAGGGTTGTTGCTCAACCCGTCTGAGCTTGGCTACTGCTGCCCTTGCCGCTGTTCGTGAAGCGGTGGCAAATCCACATTCCAGCTCGCCAAGACC
>JBAPYK010000122.1:0-26867 GCA_049284695.1 Rhodoplanes sp.
GAGCGCGATCAGCCGCTGCGCCTTCCCCAGCGCATAGGCGCCGACGAGATGCGCCCGCTCGGGAAACAGCGTCAGCGAGCGCAGGAGCTTGGCAATTTGGCTCGCCGGATCGCTATGGCGGAACACCGGCAATCCGAACGTCGCTTCGCTGATGAAGACGTCGCACGCAACCGGCGCGAACGGCGCACAGGTCGGATCGGCCTGGTCCTTGTAGTCGCCGGAGGCGACGATGCGCATGCCTTTTCCCTCGACCAGGATTTGCGCCGAGCCGAGCACGTGTCCGGCAGGATGAAAGCTCACCGCGACATCGTCGAGGCGGATGATCTCGCCATAGCCGACCGGTTGTGCAGACCCGGCGAAGTCGTCGCCATAGCGCAGCCGCATCAGGTCGAGCGTCTCCCGCGTCGCGAGCACGTGCCGGTGGCCGGCGCGCGCATGATCGGAATGCGCGTGCGTGATCAGCGCCCGGTCGACCGCGCGCACCGGATCGATATGGAACCCGCCCCACGGACAATACAGTCCCGCGGGCGTCGGCATGAGCAGGTCTTCAGGACGCATGGAGTTGAGATAGGCGGTCAGTGGCGGCTTTCATAGCGGCGGCGCCGAGCGCGGCCTGTCGCACATAAAAATGAGGAACTTTCGCTGGAATCGGGCCCCGGCCTGGTGTGACACACGCGCCGGCTCGGTTGACGAGGAGTTTGCATTTCTTGCATGCATCTAAAATGAAGAACCCGTGACGCAACAGGCTGAGCAATTAATCCATGTCCGCACAAAAACTCCTGCTCCTTCCCGGCGACGGCATCGGCCCCGAAGTGATGGCCGAAGTCAAGCGGCTGATCGCCTGGATGAACGAACACAAGTTCGGCCGCTTCGACATCGAAGAGGGATTGGTCGGCGGCTCGTCCTATGACGCGCATGGGGTCGCCGTCACCGAAGAGACGATGGCCAAGGCGCATGGCGCCGACGCCGTGCTGTTCGGCGCGGTCGGCGGGCCGAAATGGGACGGCGTGCCCTACGAGGTGCGGCCGGAGGCGGCGCTGCTGCGGCTGCGCAAGGACCTCGGCCTGTTCGCCAATCTGCGCCCGGCGATCTGCTATCCGGCGCTCGCCGACGCCTCCAGCCTCAAGCGCGAGCTGGTGGACGGGCTCGACATCATGATCGTGCGCGAGTTGACCGGCGGGGTCTATTTCGGCGAACCGAAGACCATCATCGATCTCGGCAACGGGCAGAAACGCGCCGTCGACACCCAGGTCTACGATACGTACGAGATCGAGCGCATCGCCCGCGTCGCCTTCGAGCTCGCGCGCAAGCGGCGCAACAAAGTCACTTCGATGGAGAAGCGCAATGTGATGCGGACCGGCGTGTTGTGGAACGAGGTCGTGACCGCAGTGCACGCGCGCGAGTTCAAGGACGTCGCGCTCGAACACCAGCTCGCCGACGCGGGCGCGATGCAACTGGTGCGGCGGCCGAAGCAGTTCGACGTCATCGTCACCGACAATCTGTTCGGCGACATGTTGTCCGACGTGGCGGCGATCCTCACCGGCTCGCTCGGCATGCTGCCGTCGGCTTCGCTCGGCGAGGTTGACGCCAAGACCGGCAAGCGCAAAGCGCTGTATGAGCCGGTGCATGGCTCCGCGCCCGACATCGCCGGCAAGGGGATCGCCAATCCGATCGCCATGCTCGCGTCGTTCGGCATGGCGCTGCGCTATTCCTTCGGCATGGGGCGGGAGGCGGACATGATCGATCAGGCGATCGCGGCGGCGCTCGCCAAGGGCTTGCGCACCGCCGACATCGTCGCGGCGGGCGAAAAAGCGGTCAGCACGGCCGAAATGGGCGAAGCGGTGCTTACGGAATTTGCCCGGCTAGCCGGCTGACGTCGCAGTCACGTGTTCGCCTTCCGGTTGCGGCCGCTTCGCCAACGGTCAACAGGCCGCGGTGTACCTGGACGTCGCAGTCACGTGTTCGCCTTCCGGTTGCGGCCCGCGGCAACCGGAGCAGACGTGGCACGCAGTGCGTGCAGCGTGCTAGCGCGAATCCCACCCGGGAATGTCATAGAGGCCTGGAAGCGGCATCCGCGACCACGATCCCGGCGCGACGCTATAGTCGAAATAATTCGGGAAGATCGTGTATGACGGCGACGCAAAATAATTGGAGTAGGACTGCGCGAACGTCTTCGACTCACTGCCCGGATCGAGGAACGAGCGCCTGCGCACCGTGATCCGGGTCGGGGCACGGTCTTCTCGGCCGTAGTAAATGTATCGAGGCGGCTGATATTCCGCGCGTTTCCGCGGCGCGGCCTCGACCGGCGCCTGCACCATGGCAAAAGCCGCGGCGGCGAGCAGTGCGGCAGACGTGATTGAGCGCATCTGAATCCTCACAGGTCGTCGAACCAAACTATATCTTAGCTTCAACGTTCGTCCGCCCCGGAACGCCAGCCTCGGCGCCGTTTATTTTTGGGTGTTGCAGTTAATCAACACGGCGGGTGGTGGTTTGTCGCGTTTCCAGGGCCGTCGGTGTGGAATATGTTTCTAAAGTCGCAAAGGACGAGGGCACAATCGTCTCCGCGGCGGGGAGAAGCGAGAATGACCAAGGAGCAAAAAAATGACCAAGCAGAGGGAACGGTCCATCCATGAACTCTACGAGGACGATCCGGAGCGCGCCGACGCCCTAGTTTTCGGCCGCAGGGCCAAGGTTAACCGTCGCGGCTTCTTGGGAGGCGCGGGTCTGGCGGCGATGGGCGGGGCGGTCGGAGGCGCGATTCCTTTCGCGGAAAACATGCCGAGCGGGTTGATTCCGTCGGCCTTTGCGCAGGCCCCGTCGGGCCAAGCGCCGGCTAAGGCACCCCAGCCCCTCAATTTCCCCGGCAAGAGCGGCAAGCTCGTGGTGCTGGGCGATCGCCCGCTGGTCGCCGAGACGCCGGAACACCTCCTCGACGACGACACGACGCCGATCGACAAGTTCTTTATTCGCAACAACGGGCAAGTCCCGGAGCCGGCAAAGGACCCGGATGCGTGGAAATTCGTCGTGGACGGCGAAGTCAACAACAAGCTCGAGCTGACGCTGGGCGAACTGAAAGCGAAATATAAGCCGGTGACCCGCCGGCTGGTGCTGGAATGCGGCGGCAATGGGCGCTCCTTCTTCAGTCCCTCGGCGCGCGGCAATCAGTGGACCAATGGCGGCGTGGGCTGCGCCGAATGGACGGGCGTGCGCGTCGCCGACGTGCTGAAGACCGCGGGTGTGAAGCCTTCGGCGGTATTCAGCGGCAATTACGGGGCCGACCCGCATTTGTCCGGCGATTCGAGCCGACAGGCGCTTTCGCGCGGCGTGCCGATCAAAAAGCTGATGAACGAGAATAATCTGCTCGTTTGGGGAATGGACGGTCAGCCGCTGCCCAACATCCACGGCGGCCCGCTGCGGCTCTTGATTCCCGGCTGGCCCGGCTCGGTCTCCGAGAAATGGCTCACCCGCATCTGGATCCGCGACAAGGTGCATGACGGCGCCGGTATGGGCGGCACCTCCTACCGCGTGGCGATCAAGCCGATGATCCCCGGCGACAAGCCGGACGAGGCGAATTTCCGCGACCTCCAATCAATGCCGGTTCGCTCGATCATCACCAATCCTGCGAACGGGACGAAGCTGCCCGCGGGCACGCGCGAGCTTCGATTGCGCGGGGCATCCTGGGCGGGCGATAAGACCGTGAAACAGGTCGATGCCTCGATCGACTACGGGGCCACGTGGCAACGCGCCAAGCTTGATGCGCCGAAGAACAAGTACGACTGGCAGCGCTGGACGGCCACCCTGAAGCTGCCGAGCGACGGCTATTTCGAGGTGTGGTCCCGCGCCACCGACTCGGATGGGATCATGCAGCCGCATGCGGTGGGCAACTGGAATCCCCAAGGTTATGGCGCCAATCCGATCAATCGGATCGCAGTTCTGGTCGGATGAACGAGGCCCGCACCAGCGCGCGCCAGGATCGAAGACGGAGATCGACGGCGCTGCAGCGTTGGCGCGGCGCAGCTTGGCTGGCGTGGTTTGCGTTCGTATCCACGGCGGTAGGCGCGCAATCGCCCGCCTTCGCGCCGAGCGACGAAACCCCGGAACAGTTCCCGACCGGCATCGGCCGGGATGAGACCTTTTACGCCTGCACGGCGTGTCACAATTTCAAGCTTGTGGCGGCGCAGGGAATGAGCCGGCCTCAATGGGAGGACACGCTCGCCTGGATGACGCAGCGTCACGGCATGCCGCTGCTCGAAAGAACGGAGCGCGATCGCGTCCTGGACTATCTCGAAACGACGTTTCCGCCGCAGCCGCCGCAAGGTCGCGGCGGGTGGCGGAACCCGTTCGCCCCCCGGTGAGTTCCAAACCGCGGCACACGGCCGGACCGTTGAATCCGGGGCTCCTCTGGCCTAAAAGCGGCCTCCGGCGGCCGTATTGGCATGAGCCGATGTGCAGAGGATCAACCATGGGCTACAAGGTCGCGGTCGTCGGCGCCACCGGCAATGTGGGCCGTGCGATGCTCGAAGTCCTCGCCGAGCGCCGGTTTCCCGCCGACGAGGTGGTCGCTCTCGCCTCGCGCCGAAGCATCGGCGTGGAGGTTTCCTTTGGCGACGCGATCCTCAAGGCGAAAGCGCTCGACCATTACGATTTCTCCGATGTCGACATCTGCCTGATGTCGGCGGGCTCCGCCGTATCGAAGGACTGGTCGCCCAAGATCGCCGCGGCGGGCGCGGTCGTGATCGACAACTCATCCTGTTGGCGCTACGACGCCGACGTGCCGCTGATCGTGCCCGAAGTGAACGCGGACGCGATCGCGAACTTCCGCAAGAAAGGCATTATCGCCAATCCAAACTGCTCGACCGCGCAGCTCGTGGTGGCGCTCAAGCCCCTGCATGACCGGGCGAGGATTAGGCGCGTCGTCGTCTCGACCTACCAGTCGGTCTCCGGCGCCGGCAAGGATGCGATGGACGAGCTGTTCGCGCAGACCAAGGCGATCTACACCGCGAGCGATATCGAGACGAAGACGTTCCCGAAGCGCATCGCTTTCAACCTGATCCCCCATATCGACGTGTTCATGGAGGACGGCTACACCAAAGAAGAGTGGAAGATGATGGTCGAGACCAAGAAAATTCTCGACCCGAAGATCAGGCTGACGGCGACTTGCGTGCGGGTGCCGGTGTTCATCGGCCATTCCGAGGCGATCAATATCGAGTTCGAGGAGCCGCTCTCGGCCGAGGAGGCGCGCGAGATTCTGCGCACGGCGCCTGGTTGCCTCGTGATCGACAAGCGCGAGCCCGGCGGCTACGTCACGCCCTACGAATGCGTCGGCGAGGACGCCACCTATATCAGCCGCATCCGCGAAGACCCGACCGTGGAAAACGGCCTGGTTCTATGGTGCGTGTCGGACAACCTGCGCAAGGGCGCGGCCCTCAATGCCGTGCAGATCGCCGAGTGCCTGATCAACCGCAAGCTGATTCAGGCGAAGAAGCGGGCGGCTTGACCGCCGGTTCCGCCTTCCACTGAAGCGCCGTCTTGACGATTTGCGGCCCAGCGCAAGTCCGTCACGCCTCAGCGACGCATCGGAAAGGCCTCAACAGAAGAGCCCGGCCCCTTGTACGAGAGGCCGGGCTTTCTTGCTGAAGCGCCCCTGTACAACCACTTCAGCACTTAGCGGCGACTGTTGGCGTTGCCGCCACAGTCAATGTCCGAAGCTCCGACGGAGCAACCAAACAGCGATTAGATCGGGCAGTAATTAGATCAGAAAACAGCCTCGGCAAAAATACAAAGAAGATACCTTGGCGCGGAATTCGGATGCTTTACTGATCCTTTGTGTTGTTTATGCAACTACCTCGCGGGCAACGAGCCCCTGCCCTGCCCGGAGGGAGGGCTAAACAAAGTGGCTGGCAGCGCGCATTACCGTATGCCGTAGTCCTCGAATTCGCGATCGATGGTCGAATCGATCGATTTGGCGGTACGAATATCCGCATTGCCGCCGGAGGCGTCGCCTTTTTTGATCTTGGCTTTGCCGCGTCCGTACAAGGCGGAAGCCATCTTCGGGTTGAGCCGCAGCGCCGCATCAAAGTCGGCGACCGCCCGGTCCAACTGCCCGAGTTTCAGATAGGTCAGCCCGCGACTGTCGAGGGCGTCCGCATATCCCGGTCGCAGCTTTATTGCTTCGTTGCAGTCGGAAAGCGCTGCATCGAGTTCGCTGGTCACCGCGCGGATGAAACAACGATTGTTAAACGCTTCGGCATCGTTCGGGTCGAGCTTGATCGCTTGGCTGAAATCCTCGGTCGCGAGCACGTATTTGCCGCGCTCGGCGAAAACCTGACCGCGCTTATAGTAAAGGTCTCGGTCCCGCGGGTTGCGTCCAATCGCTTCGTTGAGCTCTGAAATGGTCGGGTCTTCCTCGACCTGGGGCGCCGATGGTGGAGGAGGCGAAGGCGGCTGCGGCTGCGCCGACGTTGGCGGCGTCGATGGCGGAGGAGGTGAAGGCGGCGGCTGCGCCGACGTTGGCGGCGTCGCCGGCGCAGTAGACTTAGACGGCAACGGCGGTATAGCCAGCATGGACGAAGGCGGCGCGGCTACAGACGGCGAAGTTGGCGGCGATGGAGCTGGCGGCAAGGACGGTGGCGGCGTGGCGAGAGCCGCCGAAGACGGCGGCGCCGGAGGCGGCGGCGGTGGCGGCGAGGCCGACGATAAAGACGTCCCCGGCGCTTTGCCGAAATAGAACTCCTCAACCAGCGAGGACGACACCCATGGAACCTGTTCGTTCTTGGAGGCGCGCGACACGCCCTTTTGCGTGTTGTTGAACACCACTTCGGCGCTCAGGCCCGGAGTGCTCATTCCCTTCAACAGCTCGGAGACGAACAGACTATTCGCCCCCTCCGAATCGTTCACGACTTTGTCGGGCGCTGCGGAAAAGATGGCGAGCGTTCCCGCCGGCGCCGTCAGCGGAGCGAGCCCGATCGACAAGCCGCGAAAACGCCGCTCGAATGGATTCCGCCGCGCAGCGTCGACGATGACAAGTTTCACCGCCGCGCCCGCAGCGTTCATGTCGGCTAAGACCGATTCGATGCTGATGCCGTCGCGCTTGACCTCTCCCTCGGTCCAGATCTGGGCGTCGACGGGAATGATGTAGGATTGTTTGCCGGTCTGGATGCCGTAGCCGCTGAAAAAAACGAGCGCGGTCGACCCCGGCTTGATCTTTGCCTTGAAGCTGCCGAGCAGCGACCGCAGCTTCTGCTTGCTGACGTCTTCTCCGGTGATCACTTCGAAGTCTGCGCGCCGCAATTCCTCGGCGATCGCGCGGACGTCCTTGATCGGCTGCAAGGGCGGCCGATCATCGCCCGGATAGTTGGCGTTGCCGACCACCAGCGCCACCCGGCCTCCGCCGTTCGCTTGGGCCAGGCGGAAACTCTCGGCGTTGGCGGCACCCGAGCACAGGAACGAAAGCGACGCAAATAGCGCAAATAGCACCGCGACCAAGCCGAAAACAGTGACGTTCGCCGGTTTCATGATAGAGCCTTCACGCCCTGGCCGTGCATGTGGGCGCGGGCGTCATTGCGCCTTCTTACAAATGCGAATTTAGGCGCAGTTCGGGTCCACCATAAATAGCTTAAGCGTCAATCTCAATACTGACTCGGTCGGGACCACGCGCCGCGCACGCGGTTCTTGCCGCGCGCCGCGGCCCGCTCGACCGATCGTGACGAGGGCGATCAACCGCCTGCTTGACAGCCCTCTCTTCCGGTCCCCACCATGGGGCGGGGTAACGGAATGTATGCGTTTGCACCGAGTAGCCCCGCGTCGCGGAACCCGAAACGGAGCCATTCGGATGTCTCCTCACACGCAACATGCGGGCGCGCGTGGCAAGCGCCGCATATTGTGCATCTGCCCGCGCTATACCTCGTCCTTCGGCATGTTCGAGCACGCTTATCCGCTCCTGGACGGCGTGCGCGCGCTCATGCCCCCGCAGGGGCTCCTGGTCATCGCCGCGGCGTTGCCGGCGTCCTGGGAGGTCCGCCTCGTCGACGAGAATATCCGGCCGGCCACGCGCGACGATTACCTGTGGGCCGACGCGGTCTTTGTCACGGGAATGCATGCGCAGCGCCGGCAGATCGAGTCTATCTGTCGCCGCGCGCATCTGCTCGACCGCACCGCCGTCCTCGGCGGATCGTCGGTTTCAGCCTGCCCCGAGTATTATCCCGAGTTCGACTATTTGCATGTCGGCGAACTTGGCGATGCGACCGACGAGCTGATCGCGCGCCTCGAACGCGATGCGTCGCGCCCCGACTCACAGATCGCGCTCACCACGAAGGAGCGACGCGACCTCACCGACTTCCCGGTGCCGGCCTACGAACTCGCCGAGCTGCGCCGGTACATGACCCTGAACATCCAATATTCGAGCGGCTGTCCCTACCAGTGCGAATTTTGCGACATCCCGACGCTCTACGGACGCAATCCGCGCTTGAAGACTCCGGATCAAGTCATCGCTGAATTGGAGAAGCTGCTTCGCTGCGGGGGCGACGGCGTAGGCGGGCCGGTCTATTTCGTGGACGACAATTTCATCGGCAATCGGCGCGCCGTGCGCGAGCTTCTGCCGGTGCTGATCGAATGGCAGAAAAGCCGCGGCTATCCGTTCATGTTCGCCTGCGAGGCGACGCTCAACCTCGCGAAGCGCCCGGAAATCCTCGAGCTGATGCGGCAAGCAAGGTTCGAGACCGTGTTCTGCGGCATCGAAACGCCCGAGCCCGATGCCCTCAAGGCGATGGCCAAAGAGCACAACATGATGGTGCCGTTGCTGGAAGGCGTGAACACGCTCAATCGCTACGGCCTCGAAATCGTTTCCGGCATCATTCTCGGGCTTGACACCGATACGCCCGACACCAGCGCGCGCGTCCTCGATTTCATCGAGCGGTCGCGTATTCCTATACTGACGATCAACCTGCTCCAGGCCCTGCCACGCACGCCGCTGTGGGACCGGCTCAATAGCGAAGGGCGCTTGATCGAGGACGAGGAACGCGAGTCGAACGTGGCGTTCCTCATGCCATACGAGCAGATGCTCGCAATCTGGCGCGAGACGATGAAGATCGCCTTTTCGCCAGAAGCGGTGTATGCGCGTTACCAGCACCAGCTTACGCACACCTTTCCCAACCGGATCGATGTGCCCGCCAGCCTCAAAAACATGCCGCGGCGAATGATCCTGCGCGGCCTGCGCGTCCTATGGGCGGTGCTGTGGCAGTGCGGGGTTAAAGCCGACTACCGGCGTCTTTTCTGGAAAGTCGCCCGCGATTGCCTCAAGAACGGCCGGATCGACAGTATGATCCGCGTCGGCATCATGTCTCATCACCTCATCATGTCGGCGCGCGACGCGGTGGCCGGGCGGCAAAGAGCATCGCATTACTCCGCCCGCCCGCAGGACATTCCGGTGCCGGCGGAATAGGACGCGATCGTCACTTGCAGGCAAGTTATTTTCTCCGCGCCGGAGCGAAGGCGCTTGTTGCCCGCAAGAACGGGCCAACGCTGTACGACCTGTGCGACCCCTTGCTGCGGAGGTCCGGCAAGGGCGATCCACATCTGCGGACATTTTATCGCACGGCGCTCGCCAATCCGGCGCTGCGGCCCCTGCTCGCGCGCGCAGGATTGCCACAGCTTTCCGACCCGCTGCGGCTGCGCGCCGTGCAGGACGCGCTGGTGCGGGCGCGCGATGATCAAGAGCCGGACTGGGCCGCTATCGGCAAGCCGATCGGAGACCTGATCGATCAGCTCCCGCAGTCGCATCCGCGGCGCGGACGCGCGCCGGCGAAGTCTCGCATGCCCGCGCCCGCTGAGATCGATCGCATCATTCGCGGCTGCGCCGCGCATCTCCTGCGGTCATTCCGCCGCAGCGGCTTCCTGCCGGCCTATGCCGCGTTCAACCTCGTCGGCGATCCGGACCTCCGCGGGCGCGATCTTGCGACGACGCTGACCGGCTTTAACGCCCGCACTTACAAGAATGCGACGCTGCTGTTCAATCTTGCGCGCGTGTATATTCTCGCCAATCGGCCGATCGCAGCGGTGATCAATCCGCCCTGGCGCGGCATCGCCGAGCCGATGTGGGAGCCGGTGCAGATCCGCCATCGCTCGGCCTATTACGACGCGTTCTTCGCCGAAGCATTGATGGATTACTTGAAGAGCGGGCTCGCGAGCGTCCAGGAAGACAGCGCCGCGCGCGCAGCGATCAGCAAGCTCATCCAATTCTGTTTGAATGAAAGCCGCGAGAAGGTGCTGAACCCGCGCGACGGCCGACCGACCTGCGTCGTTACCGCGCTCGCGCCGCCGCCCCACACGCGCATCAATCGCTTTTTCCGGAACTTGAAGCGCGATCTCGGCTTCGGCACCTACGTGCCCGATTTTGACACCACCGTATGCTCGCTGTCGGCCGCGGCGCAATTCGGCGTCGACCACCCCGTGCTGGATCAGTCCCTGCTCGACCTTTTTGCCGGCTATCAGATCGGCCGAGGCGATAACCGATTTCCGGTTACCGTCGGGATCAACGACACGATCGATTACACCGGCGGCATCGTGACCTGGATCGAAAGCGCAAGCGGCGATCGCCCGTTCGGCAACGATCTCGATCCCACCCTCAATCTCGACGTGCTGGAAGTCGCGTTCCGCAATCATGCGCGCTGGGGCATCGCCGAGTCAGCAGAGCGCATCGAGGTTCTGCGGCGAATCGTCGGCTTCCAGGAAGAGGTGGTCAAGTCCGGCGCATGGACCGATCCGCGCTCGCATATGTACTACCTGCCCGAACTCTATTGCGCCTATTTCGGTCGCTGCTATGCCGCCTTCCGCGCGCTGCCGCAGGCGACGCGGGATGCGATCGATCCCGCCGGCGCGTTCGAGCGAATCCGCGGTGAGGTGCTGGCCTATGTTTATGACGACCTCATCGCTTTCGAGATCAACCCGTTCGATGCTGCGCTCGCGCTGCTCGCGCTCGCCAAACTCGATGGCGAACCGGCCCGATTTGCGCCTGCGCTCGACTGCATCGTCCAAGGCTTCGGTGAAGGAGGATGGCGCGCGCCATTCAAGGCTTACGAATGGAACAAGATGAAGACGCCGACCCGCATCCTGGTGGGCGGACCGGAAGTGACGTCGGCTTTCGTTCTCTCGGCGCTCGCCCACGCCCGCGCGGCGCTACAACACGCCGGCATGGCATAGCCGCGTGCTTTATGCGCGTGAACCGATTGCAGGACGAGACGCTCAGCCGCTCGCAACAGCAGATACGCTTCTGTGCGGATATCGGCGGACCCTACGGCTTCAATTCACCGTCCGGGGCTCCGTTGGGCTGTCGAGCGAGAAGGCAGGAATTTCGATATCGAAACGCTCGCCGCTCGCAGCGACCATTCCGTAACTCCCGACCATAAAGCCCGAGGGGGTCGGAAGCGGCACTCCGCTCGTATATTCAAAGGCCGCGCCCGGCGCGAGCACCGGTTCTTCGCCGACCACCCCGGCGCCTCGCACCTCCTGCAGCCGGCCGAAGGCGTCGGTGATGCGCCAATGGCGCGTCTTGAGCTGCACCGTCTCGCGCCCCAGATTGGTAATTTCGATCGTGTAGGACCAGAAATAATAGCTTTGTTCCTGGGAAGACCGCTCAGGCAGGAAACGCGGCGTCACCTTGACTTCGACGTTCCGTGTCACAGCGCGATACATCGTCGTCCTTTCATCATTCCCACACGCGCCTTGCCGGAAATCCGCCCTGGCGAAACAAGAATCAATCACCGAAGCAATGCGCTTTTGCCCGATACTAGCCCGCGCGCCGGTATCCTGAAACCCGGGCCTCGCTTTAGCCTCATATCCGCCACGTCGACGTTGAATGCAACGCGACGATAGCATGATCATGATATGGATGCGCCGCACGGCGCCCGCGCCGGCTTAGAGGAGACGAAGGGACGCAACCGCGATGCATCTCCCCGAGAGCGAACGCGACCTGCGCCTCGACCTATTCCGCGGGCTAGCGCTGTGGCTCATCTTCCTTGACCACATTCCATCGAACATCGTGAGCTGGATCACCATCCGCAACTACGGGTTCAGCGACGCAACCGAAATCTTCGTCTTCATTTCCGGCTACACCGCCGCCTTCGTCTATGGGGCGACCATGCAGCGGCGCGGCTTCGTGGTTGCGAGCGCCCGCATCTTCAAACGGGCTTGGCAGGTCTACGTCGCCCACATCTTCCTGTTCGCGATCTACATGGCCGAGATCGCCTATGTCGCGGCGCATTTTGAAAATCCGCTTTACGCGGAGGAAATGGGCATATTCGATTTCCTGCGGCAGCCGGACGTCGCCCTGGTCCAGGCGCTCCTCCTCAAGTTCAAGCCAGCCAATATGGATGTCTTGCCGCTCTATGTCGCCCTGCTCGCCGGTTTTCCTTTTTATGTCTGGCTGTTATTTCGCGCGCCGACGCTCGCGCTCTCGGTGTCGGTCGCCATTTATCTGATCGCCTGGGAATTCAGCGTCAATCTTCCCGCCTATCCGAGCGGCCACTGGTTGTTCAACCCATTTGCCTGGCAGCTGCTGTTCGCGTTCGGCGCCTGGTGCGCGCTCGGCGGCATGAAGCGGATCGGACGCTTCATCCGCTCGCCTTATGCGGTCGCGCTCGCCGCGACGTATCTCCTGCTCTCGTTCGCGGTGGTCATGACGTGGTACTTCCCGGCCTACGCCCATTTCGTGCCGAAGTGGCTCACCGACTGGATGTACCCGATCGACAAGACGAATTTGGATGTTCTCCGGCTCGCGCATTTTTTGGCGCTGGCGACGATCACCATCCGCTTCGTGCCGCGGGACTGGCCGGGATTGCACTCGCGGTGGCTACGGCCTGCGATCCTGTGCGGCCAGCATTCGCTCGAAACCTTCTGCATCGGGGTATTCCTTGCCTTCGCCGCGCATTTTGCGATGATCGAGTTCTCCGGCGGAACCGCGATGCAGATACTTGTCAGCACTCTGGGCGTTGCGATCATGGTCGCCGCCGCAGTGTTGATGTCCTGGTACCGGCGTATCGAGGACCGCAGCCCCGGGTCGCGTTCGAAGCCGCCGAGCGCGAGCCCGGCTGGAAGCCCGCCATGACGCGCATCGTTCTCGCTCTGATCGGCCTGTTACTCGCGGGCGCAGCTTTCGCGCAAACGGACAATCCCTGCCAAATCGCCGATGGCGTGCTGCAGGCGGGATTTCCCCTTCCTCACGTGGCTGCCGCGATCGAAAACAAGCAACTTGATATCGTCGTGCTCGGAACCATGTCCTCGGCGCTTTCCGGTGCTGGTGGAGCGGGCAAGGCCTATCCTGCGCGCTTCGAAGCCGTGTTGAAGGAGAAGCTTCCAGACGTCGCGATCCGGGTCGCCACCTATGCCAAACCGCGGCAGACCGCGCAGGACATGGAAAAGGAGATCGTGCCGATCCAGTCGCGCGACAAGCCGGCGCTGATCATCTGGCAGACCGGCACCGGCGACGCGATCCGTGGGATCGATCCCGATGTGTTCGGCGCCGCTCTTGACGCGGGAGTGTCAGCGGTGCAGGCGGCAGGCTCCGATATTATTCTGATGAACATGCAATACAGCCCCCGCACCGAAACGATGATCACGCTGACGCCCTATCTCGACGTCATGCGATTTGTGGCGCTGCAACATGAAATTAATCTTTTCGATCGTTTCGCAATCATGAAATACTGGAACGAAATTGGGACCTTCGATCTCTCGGCCGCAACCAAAAGAACCGATCTTGCTGAGCGTGTTCATTTTTGCATCGGGCGATTGCTGGCAGAGTTTGTCTTGGAATCCACGAAGTTGACCGCCTCCGACGATAAAGCCCCTCATCAATGATGTTTACGATCGGTCGTTCCGCCGCGTTCGCGGCTGCGCTTTGTTGCGTCTTTGCCTCGGCTGCCTCCGCCGGCGACGCGCCGCCTCCATGTCGGGCGCAGAGCGACCTCACGCGTCCCGCCTATCAGCTGCCGCACACCGCGCAGCGATTGATGAATCGCGAGCCGTTGACCATTGTCGCGCTCGGATCCTCCTCGACCGCGGGCGCCGGCGCGAGCTCCCCCGACGCCGCCTATCCGAGCCGCCTCGCTGCGGCGTTGAAAGAGCACTTTCCATCCAATGCGATCACCGTTCTCAATCGCGGGGTCAACGGCGAAGAAGCGCGGGATATGCTCAATCGCTTCGATACGAGCGTCGCCGCCGAAAAGCCCGATCTCGTGCTCTGGCAGGTCGGCACCAACACCGTGTTGCGCGGCAAGCCGGTCAGTGAAGTCGCCGCGTTGCTCCGCGACGGCGTCACGCGAATAAAGGCGCTCGGCGCCGACGTGATCCTCATCGACGCCCAGTTTGCGCCGCGCGTGATCGCAAGACCGGAGAACGAGCAGATGCTGAACCTGCTCGCCGTCGCCGCGAAAGAGACGAGCGTCGGCCTGTTCCCGCGTTTTGCCGTGATGCGGCGCTGGCGCGAAATCCAGAACATCCCGTTCGACGCGTTCCTCTCGCCCGACGGCCTCCACATGAACGATTGGAGTTATGCCTGCATCGCCAAGTTGCTCGGCGATGCGATCGTGGAGGCCGCGACCCGATCGCAGCCCGCGGTCACCGCCAAACTGCACGCTTTGCTGCCGCCGCTGCCGTAACCGGCTTTCCCCATTCTCAGTGGTCATGCCCCGCGGAGGCGGGCATCCAGTAATCATGGAGAGCGTTTGCGTCTAATGAATCGCCCGCTTCCGCAGGCGGTGACGGTTGGGGACCCCGTGTGAATTCATCTTCTCTACACGGCCTCCAACGCGGTGAGGAGATCGCTGACGATATCGTCCGCATGCTCGAGGCCTGCCGAGAAACGCACAAGCCCGTCGCCGATGCCGAGTTCGGCGCGCTGCTCGGGGGTCAGCCGCTGGTGCGTCGTCGTCGCCGGATGGGTGACGAGGCTCTTGGCGTCGCCGAGATTGTTGGTGATGCGCACGAGCTTGAGCGCATTCAGGAACCGGAACGCGCCGCGCTTGCCCCCGGCGACGTCCAAGGCCACCAGCGTCGAGCCCCCGCGCATCTGCTCCTGCACGGTCGCGGCCTGCGGATGATCGGGCCGGCCGGGATAGACGAGGCGCGCAAGTTTCGGATGCCCGGCGAGAGACTCCGCCACCGCCGTCGCCGTCTCGGTCTGCCGGCGCACGCGCAGATGCAAGGTTTCCAGCCCCTTCAACAACACCCAGGCATTGAACGGCGACATGGACGGCCCCGTCTGCCGCAGCAACATATGGACGTGCTCTTGAATGAATTGTTCCGAGGCGAGGATGATCCCCCCCAAGCAGCGCCCCTGCCCGTCGATATGCTTGGTCGCCGAATAGACGACGCAGTCGGCGCCGAGCGCGAGCGGGCTCTGCCACAGAGGCGTTGCAAACACATTGTCGACGACGAGCCGGGCGCCCGCCTCGTGCGCAATCTTCGCCACCGCGGCGATGTCGATCACGTCAAGGGTCGGATTGGTCGGGCTTTCGAGGAACAAGACCTTGGTGTTCGGCCGCACGGCGCGCCGCCAGGCGTCGAGGTCGAGCCCGTTGACGAGGGTCGATTCGACTCCGAACCGGGGAAGAAAGTCCTCCACCACCCATCGGCATGCGCCGAACAAGGCCTTGGCGGCGATGACATGATCGCCCGCCCGCACCTGGCCCACCAGCGCCGCGGTGACCGCGGCCATGCCGGTTGCGGTTGCGCGCGCGGCCTCCGCGCCCTCGAACGCGGCCATGCGGCCCTCGAACATGGCAACGGTCGGATTGGAAAATCGCGAATAGAGAAAGCCGGGGGTCGCGCTCGCAAAGCGCTCCTCGCATTCCTCCGCGCTGTCATAAAGAAAGCCCTGGGTGAGAAAGAGCGACTCCGAGGTTTCGCCGAATTGCGAGCGCAGCGTGCCCGCCTGCACGAGGCGCGTTTCGGGGTGATAGCGTTGATCGGACACGGGCATCACGGCCTCCTGAAGCGGAGCGGCGGTTCGTCCGGGCGGCTTGCCCGACGCCACTCAGCCTGAACGCGCGCGCCAATAAAAAAACCCGGCCGGACAGAGTCCAAGGCCGGGCGCGCGCGTCCCCGGCCTTTTAGCAACCTTCTTTTACGTGGCGGCAAGCCGGCCGGCTCAAATGACCACGGGATAACGCGGCTCTTAACCGCGTCGAGCCTTTCCGTCAAGGTGAAGGTCGATTAGACGGCAGACTACTTATATCGCGGCTAGAGCGAATTCCGTTCCAATGGAATCGGAATTCGCTCTGGCTTTCATTTAGTGGTCGCATTTTCTGCGGCGAACCGGTTCCCACTTCGCCGGAAAATGCTCTAACACCTGGAGCGACCGTGCCGCTCGCGTTTGCCGCCGCCGATCAGGGCATTCTGCCCGACCGACTGATCCACGCGCTCGTTGGATCGGGCGGAATCGTCCCGGCTGCGCCGATCACGCCGGAGCAAACTCAGCCGGCGAGCCTCGACCTCAGGCTCGGCAATGTTGCCTATCGCGTGCGGGCAAGTTTTCTCCCTGGACCGAAGGCAACCGTGAAAGACCGCATCGACGATCTCACGCTGCACGTAATTGCCCTCGGCAGCGGAGCGGTCCTCGAGACGGGCTGCGTCTACATCGTGCCGCTGATGGAAAGCCTCGCGCTCCCGCCCGATATCGCCGGGGCCGCCAACCCGAAAAGCTCGACCGGCCGCCTCGACGTGTTCACCCGGGTCATCGCTGACCATGCCCGCGCCTTCGATCAAGCCGAGGCCGGCTATCGTGGTCCACTCTATGTCGAGATCAGCCCGCGCACCTTCCCGGTGCTCGTGCACGAAGGGTCGCGGCTGTCGCAGATGCGGTTCCACCGCGGCCGCGCCGTTGTCCTTGGCGATGCGCTCGCCGCTCTGCACGCGCGCGAACGCCTGGTCGATGAACAAGGGGCCGACCTCGATCAAGGCGTTGCAATCGGCGTTGACTTGTCTGGGCTAGGACCGGAGGGACTGATCGGTTACCGCGCGAAACGCCACACCGGCGTGATCGACGTGGACCGGCGCGGCGCCTATGAGGTCGTGGACTTCTGGGAGCCGATCCGCGCGAATGAGCGGCGCACGCTCATTCTCGACCCGAACGAATTCTACATTCTCGCCTCCAAACAGGCGGTGCAGGTGCCGCCCGACTACGCCGCGGAAATGACGCCGTTCGACCCGCTGGTCGGCGAGTTTCGCGTTCATTACGCCGGCTTCTTCGATCCCGGCTTCGGCTATGCCGGCGCGGGCGGGCGCGGCGCGCGCGCCGTGCTGGAAGTACGCTCGCGCGAGGTGCCGTTCATCCTCGAGCACGGCCAGACGGTCGGCCGCCTCGTCTTCGAGCGCATGCTGGCGCGGCCCGACCAGCTCTATGGGCAAGGCATCGGCTCCAACTACCAGGCCCAGAGCCTGAAGCTTTCAAAGCATTTCCGCGGATAGGATTTTGCCGCGATCCGTTGGCGCGCCGACGTGATATGACTGCAACGCTCAGCAGGTTTGCACGCGAAAGGGTTGCGCAATTCAGAAGAATATTCTATATACCAGCCAAGCTTCGGGTACAAATTGGATAAATATTTCCATATTGTACGTGAAACGGGGATATTATTCTTGTAATCGCTCGTTCAGGAGGAACGACTTTGGCCCCCGGAACCGCAAATCTCGTTCGGCCGCAGGTGGTGCAGATTGCAGGAAAACCGCTCTCCGTGACCCCATCTAACGAAACACCGCCAACCCCGGAGGATCAATCATGTCGGAAGCCGCACTGAAGTCAGCCGCGCCTTCGACTTCTCGCATGGTGGGACGTGGACGCGTCTACGATTCCATTACCGATACGATCGGCGACACCCCAATCGTCCGCCTCAACCGTCTGCCGCAGTTGCAGGGGGTCAAGGCCAATATCCTCGCCAAGCTCGAATTCTTCAATCCGATCGGGAGCGTGAAGGACCGCATCGGTGTTTCGATGATTGACGCCTTGGAGGCGGAGGGCAAGGTCGGCCCAGACACGGTGTTGATCGAGCCGACATCGGGCAATACCGGGATTGCGCTCGCCTTCGTCGCCGCCGCCCGCGGCTATCGGCTGATCCTGGTCATGCCGGATTCGATGTCGATCGAGCGGCGAAAAATGCTCGCCCTTCTCGGCGCCGAGCTGGTGCTGACGCCGGCGGCGCAAGGCATGAGCGGGGCCGTCGCCAAGGCCGACGAACTCGCGCGCGAAATCCCCAACGCCGTCATTCCCCAGCAATTCAAGAACCCGGCCAATCCCGACATCCATCGCCGCACCACGGCCGAGGAAGTCTGGAACGATACCCATGGCGCGATCGATGCGTTCGTTTCAGGGATCGGCACGGGCGGCACGATCACCGGCGTCGGCCAAGTGCTGAAGCCGCGCAAGCCGTCTCTGCGCCTCATCGCGGTCGAGCCCGAAGACAGCCCCGTTCTCTCCGGCGGCAAGCCCGGACCGCACAAGATTCAAGGCATCGGGGCGGGCTTCATTCCCGACGTTCTCGATCGCTCCGTGATCGACGAGGTGGTGACGGTGAGCAATCAGACGGCGTTCGAGACCGCGCGCGCGCTTGCCCGCTACGAAGGCATCCCCGCCGGGATTTCTTCGGGAGCGGCGGTCGCCGCCGCGCTCAAGGTCGGCGCACGTCCCGAATTCGCCGGCAAGAACATCGTCGTCGTACTGCCGTCCTTCGCCGAACGCTATCTCTCGACGGCGTTGTTTGAGGGGTTGTGAGTGTCATTCCGGGGCGCGGGCGACGCCCGCGAGCCCGGAATCCATCTCCCATGGAATGGATTCCGGACAGCCGAGCTGCGCTCGGCTTCCGGAATGACGGCAAAGCCGCAGAGATTACCCCTCCAAGCGCTCCAAAACATCCTCGCCGATCGATAGCGACGAGGTGAGGCCTGGCGACTCGATGCCGAATAGATGAACGAGCCCCGGCAGGCCATGCTCGGCGGGGCCGTCGATGAGAAAATCGGCGGCCGGCTCGCCGGGTCCGGTGATCTTGGGGCGGATTCCGCAATAGTCGGGCATCAGCGCGCCGTCCGGCAACGCGGGGAAGTAGTTGCGGATGCTGGCGTAGAATGAATCGGCGCGGCGCGGATCGACGTCGTAGTTCTCGGTCTCGATCCATTCGACATCCGGCCCGAAGCGCATGCGCCCAGCGAGGTCGAGCGTGACGTGGGTGCCGAGCCCGCCTTCCACCGGGGCAGGATAGATGAGCCGCGAAAAGACCGGCCGGCCCGCGTATTGGAAATAGTTGCCCTTGGCGAGCGCTTGTTTTGGCACGCGCGCCGGCGGGTAGGGTTCGGTCGCGCGCGCGAGCGCCTGTGCGCCAAGGCCAGCCGCGTTCACCACAGCATCGACCGTAAGCGCGCCTGGTTCAGGTCCGCCGTAACGCACCTCCCAACCGCCGGTACAGCGCGTGACCGCAATGACTGGCGTGCAGAACGCAATCGAGCCGCCGCGATCCTCGATGTCGCCTTGCAACGCCAGCATCAGCCGGTGGCTGTCGATGATGCCGGTCTCGGGTGAATGCAGCGCGGCGACGCAGGCAAGCGCCGGCTCCATCGCCTTCGCCTCGGCGGCCCCGATAATGCGCATGCCCTCAACGCCGTTGGCGATCGCCTGTTTGAGCAGAGCCTCGATCTTGGCGATCTCGGCGTCCTTGGTGGCGACGATCAGCTTGCCGTACTTCTTGTGTGGAATTCCGTGCGAGGCGCAGTAGTCGTAGAGCATGCGCCGCCCGCGCACGCAGTGCCGCGCGCGCAGCGAGCCGGTCGGGTAGTAGATGCCGGCGTGGATCACCTCGCTGTTGCGCGACGAGATGCCCGTTCCGATCTGCGCTTCCTTCTCGGCGACGATGACATCGTGCCCGCGCAGCGCAGCGGCGCGCGCGACCGCAAGCCCGATGACGCCGGCGCCGACGATCAGGATTTGCATCGCTTGCTCATCGTGGCGCGGGCATCATGTCCCGCCAGTGGTAATGGGGTCGCCGACGGCGATTTCGCCCGGCGCGATCACCTCGGCATAGACGCCGCAATCGACATGGTCGAAGCACTGCATCAGCGTCCTCGGGATGTTCATGTCGCGGATGCCGGTGAACGGCTCGACATTGGTGGCGGCGCAACGCTCGATGCGCTTGACCACGCGCAGGCGCGCAGGCCCGATGGCGATCGTCTCGCCGACCAGATCGAACTCCCGCCAAGCGGGCCAGCCGGACACGTAGACATTGCCGCGGAACCGCAAGGGGTCGACCGGCGCCCCGACCGCAGTCTCGATCGCCGCCACCGAGGCAAGATTGATGAACGAGACGACCTTCTTCGCCACGTCGGAGAAGCTGTGCCCGTCCGCAAAGAGGACCTTGGGCGGCCCGCGCAGTTCCTTTTCGCAATAGCGGGCGAAGAAGGCCTCGATGGCGGCGCGGCCTTCGGAGGTGCGCAGGTCCCCGCGCGCCGCCTCCTCGCCGTTCTCGACAATGCTCAGCGTGTGCGAGGCGTCGTCGAACCGCGCATCGAGGGCGGCGAGCCGCTCGTTCTTCATCAGCATCAGAAAGCGCTGCTTGGGAAAGTAGGCCGGCTGGGCCGGATCGAAGCCCGAGGGTCCGTTTTCGATCGCATAGAGCCGATCGCTGGGCAGCGTGTCGCCGACGGCAAGGTGCACGCGCGGCAGCGCCTGCGGCGACAGCCCCTTCACCGGGTAGCGATAGATCGCTTGGATACGCGCTGACACTGGCTTGGCCCCTCCGCGGCGACGCCCCGTGATATCCAGTCGGCCGCAGAATGTCCTAGCCGCCGAGGAATTCGTCCGTCCATCCCCCTTCCGAGGAAGCGCAGCCCCTCCTACATCTCGGACTGGGGGGCGCCTTAATGGGCCACCCAAGCCTTATCAACGGCGCCGTGTCCGGCGCCCATGAGGATTAACCGGCCGTGCCTCCGGGGCGGCCGAGGGAGTAGACCCATGAATTTCGACAAATACACCGACCGTGCGCGCGGTTTTGTCCAGTCGGCGCAATCACTTGCGCTGCGCGAAGGGCATCAGCAATTCGCTCCCGAGCACCTCCTCAAGGTGCTGCTTGACGATCCCGAAGGGCTCGCAGCCGGCCTGATCGACCGCTCGGGCGGGCAGTCGCGCACAGCCCTCGCCGAGGTCGAGGCGGCGCTGAAGAAGCGCCCGAAGGTGGAAGGCGGCGGAGCGGGCCAGCTTTACATCGAGCCGGCGCTCGCCCGCGTGTTCGACACGGCCGAGAAGCTGGCCGAGAAGGCCGGCGATTCCTTCGTGACGGTCGAGCGGCTCCTGCTTGCGCTCGCGATCGAGAAGGACAACGAAGCGGGCAAAATCCTCAAGCGGGCCGGCGTGACCCCGCAGAACCTCAACGCGGCGGTCGAAGCGCTGCGCAAGGGGCGCACCGCCGATTCGAGTTCGGCCGAAAACGCGTATGACGCGCTGAAGAAATATGCGCGCGACCTCACCCAGGCGGCGCGCGACGGCAAGCTCGATCCGGTGATCGGGCGCGACGAGGAAATTCGCCGCACGATCCAGGTGCTGTCCCGTCGCACCAAGAACAATCCGGTGCTGATCGGCGAGCCGGGAGTCGGCAAAACCGCGATCGTCGAAGGCCTGGCGCTGCGCATCGTCAACGGCGACGTGCCGGAAAGCCTGAACGACAAGAAGCTGCTCGTCCTCGACATGGGCGCGCTGATCGCGGGCGCGAAGTATCGCGGCGAGTTCGAGGAACGGCTCAAGGCGGTGCTGCAGGAGGTTGTCTCCTCCGCCGGCGGCATAATCCTGTTCATTGACGAAATGCACACCCTCGTCGGCGCCGGCAAGGCGGAAGGCGCGATGGACGCCTCCAACCTGCTCAAGCCTGCGCTCGCGCGCGGCGAACTGCACTGCATCGGCGCAACCACGCTCGACGAATACAAGAAGCACGTCGAGAAGGACGCGGCCCTCGCCCGGCGTTTCCAGCCGGTCTACGTCTCCGAACCGTCGGTCGAGGATACGATTTCGATCCTGCGCGGCCTGAAGGAGAAATACGAGGCCCATCACGGCGTGCGCATCACCGACGGCGCGATCGTCGCCGCGGCGACGCTGTCCAACCGCTACATCACCGACCGCTTCTTGCCGGACAAGGCGATCGACCTGATCGACGAAGCCGCGGCGCGGCTGAAGATGCAGGTCGATTCCAAGCCCGAAGAGCTCGACTCGATCGACCGCGAGATCATTCGGCTGAAGATCGAGCAGGAGGCGCTGAAGAAGGAACGCGATCCCGGATCGCGCGAGCGCCTCAACGGACTCGAGGCCGAGCTGATCGCGCTGGAGAAGAAGTCCGCGGACCTCACCGCGCGTTGGAAAGCGGAAAAAGAGAAGCTGTCGGACGCTCAAAAACTCAAGACCGAGCTCGACCAGTTGCGCATCGAGCTCGCCAATGCGCAGCGGCGCGGCGAGTACCAGCGCGCGGGCGAACTCGCTTATGGCCGCATTCCGGACATCGAGAAGAAGCTCAAGGCGGTCGAAGAGGCCGAAGCCAAGGGCGCGATGGTCGAGGAGGCGGTGACCGCGAACCACGTCGCCCAGATCGTCTCGCGCTGGACGGGCGTGCCCGTGGACAAGATGCTCGAGGGCGAAAGGGAAAAGCTCCTCCACATGGAGGAGAGCCTCAGCAAGCGCGTAATCGGCCAGGCGGAAGCCGTGCGCGCGGTGTCAACCGCCGTGCGCCGCGCCCGCGCCGGCCTGCAGGACCCGCATCGCCCGATCGGCTCGTTCATGTTCCTCGGGCCGACCGGCGTCGGCAAGACCGAGCTGACCAAGGCGCTCGCCGAATTCCTGTTCGACGACGAGACCGCGCTCCTGCGCATCGATATGTCGGAGTACATGGAGAAGCACTCGGTCGCGCGTCTGATCGGCGCCCCGCCCGGCTACGTCGGCTACGAGGAAGGCGGCGCGCTCACCGAAGCGGTGCGGCGGCGGCCCTACCAGGTGGTGCTGTTCGACGAGATCGAGAAGGCGCACCCGGATGTGTTCAACGTGCTCTTGCAGGTGCTCGACGACGGCCGCCTCACCGACGGGCAGGGCCACACCGTCGATTTCCGCAACACGCTGATCGTCATGACCTCGAACCTCGGCTCGCAATTCCTGGTCGGGCAGCCGGAGGACGAGGACACCGACGCCGTCAGGGAAGAGGTGATGACGGTCGTGCGCGCGGCGTTCCGGCCCGAATTCCTCAACCGGATCGACGAGATCATCCTGTTCCATCGCTTGAAGCGCGAGCAGATGGGGCGGATCGTCGAAATCCAATTGGGCCGGCTGCAGAAGCTGCTCGACGAGCGCAAGATCGCGCTCGACGTGGATCCGAAAGCGCGCGATTGGCTCGCCGAGCGGGGCTACGATCCATCTTATGGCGCGCGCCCGCTCAAGCGCGTGATCCAGAAGTCGTTGCAGGACCCGCTTGCCGAACTGATCCTCGCCGGCCGCATCAAAGACGGCGAAGCGGTCCGCGTCACCGCAACCAAGAAAGGCCTCGCCTTCAACGGCGAGGTCGCCCACGCCGAAGCGGCGTAACGGCCTGAACTGAACCAGGACGGCGCATGCTTCGGCTTGCGGCGCGTGAGCGCCGCAACGGGTTCGTCTCGCACCTGAGGGAGACGCGGCTTACCGCGTTTTGGCGGGGGCGTTGTGCGCGACGCGCGCGGGCCGGTGCGTCGTCATGCCGTCGATGCGATCGCGTTCGCGCTCGAAGTTCGCGAACACTCCCCCCTCGAGGGCGCGTCCGCGCGGCAACTTCACCCGCATCGGATCGACAAAGCGGCCGTTGACGATGATCTCGTAGTGGAGATGCGAACCGGTGGAAAGGCCGGTCGAGCCGACGAAACCAATCACCTGACCCTGGCGAACCCGCGCGCCTTCCTTCGAGCCGCGCGCATAAGCGGTGAGATGGCCGTAGGCGGTCTCGTAGCCGTTGGCGTGCTTGACACGGATATATTTGCCGTAGCCCGACTCCCAGCCGACCTTCTCGATCGTGCCATTGCCCGACGCGAAGACCGGCGTTCCCATCGGGGCGGACCAGTCGACGCCGGTGTGCATCTTGGTGTAGCCGAGGATGGGGTGCTTTCGTGTGCCAAAGCCGGAGCGCATCAGCCCGTCGGACAGCGGCTTGCGCACGAGGAATTTCTTCGCGCTCTTCCCGGTCTCATCGTAGTAGTCGACGAGTCCGTCGTCGGCCGATTGGAAGCGATAAAACCGCTTGACCTCGCCGCCGACGCTCAATCCGGCGAACAGCACTTCCTGCCTGCCGCTCGCGGTTTCGTCCTCGCCGGCATAGATCACCTCAAACGAATCGCCCGCCTGCGCCTTCCGTTGGAAATCGACGTCGTAGGAGTAAATCCGGATGAGGTCGTCGATCACCGGCCGCGGGATTTTGTTGCGCAGCGCCGTCTCATAGAGGCTCTGGTAGAGCCGCACCCCGGTTCCGTCGTCGTTCTCATCGTCTGCATCGGCGACCTGGGTCTCGGCGCTTTGCACGTCAACCGAAACATATTTGCCGAGGTCGGAGAGCGCGACAACCGCTTCGGTTCCCGCGTCGCCGGCCAAGATCACGCGCGCCGGCTGCGTGCGATCGCCGCCGGGAATGGGCGTGAGCAGTATGCGCAGCTTCTGTCCTTCCTTCAGGCCGCCGTCGCGCCCGCGCGCGCCGAGCAGGCCCGCAATCGCCTTGATCTCCGCTGGCGAGGCGCCGAGTTCGCGCAAGATCGAGGCAACCGAGTCGCCCTTCTTGGCGACGACGGTTCGCTCATCGGCGTTTGCGCCGCCCCCGGTCGCCTGTTTGGCGGTCTTGGGCAGCAGCGTTACGTTCTCGGGGATGATGCGCGCTTCGAACCCCATATAGGGGTCGACGTCGCCCTCGGTGGCATAAGCAAGCCGGATCGTGCCGGGGAAGTCCGCGGACGCGTACTGCGCCGAGCTTGCGCCGGTCCAGTTCGCCGCTTCGCGCACGCGCGCCACGACTTGGTCCAGCGGGATCGTCAGCGCGATTTTCGCGCGCGGAAGCACGCTTCCAAGATCGCGGGTAACAAATGAGACGGCGGCATCGGGGGCCGCCCCCGGCGCCTCTTGGCTTGTCCCCGCGTTCGCCCCGGGGTCGGCGAGGAGCTTCTGCGGATTGAACGGAGGAAGGTGGGCCGAGATCTCGGTCACCGAAAGCGACAGGTTGGCGGAAACACGCACATAGGGCCGCACGCGGACCAACTCGCGATCGCCCACGCGGCTGGTGGTCGATATCCGGATCATCTTGCGGGCGGCGACGCTCTCGCTCGGCGCGGGAAGCCGATCGGCCTTGCGGGACGCCCCACGCTCCGCCTGGCTGAGCGTGCCGCGCAAACCCGCCTCATAAATTTCGGGGCTCGTAGCGAAATTGGCCTCGCCGTCGAGCGCTGCAAAAACGGCGCCCCCCATCAAGGCGGCGCCGCACAGTCCGGTCAGGATTGTCGCGCTGAACCATTGCACCGAGATGCGGCGATGGTCGAGCTCGCCGACCTCGCCGTCGACCGAGAGCGGCGGCTCGTTGCCGAGGTCCGGAACTGCCGATGCATGTCCCGGTTCGTGCGAGCCCTGCGTCCTGCCTTGAACCAAAGTCCCCATTCCCCCACGCCGAGCGATCACGGACGGATCGCTCCACCACCCCCTGCTCGCCTCGCAACATCCCGCGCTGCAGGCGCACTATCTGACGCCCTGCGCGGTTAAATTGCGGCAAACAAATTTGGATGGCACCCCCTGTCCCCGGCGGCTACAGAGTGCGCGGCATTGTGGCGGCAGTACGGCCCTAGCCCTTGAAATTAGTGAAGATCTTACCATATCTGCTTGAGTGTTGCTGGCCTGCAATGGTCCGCCCCAAGTATGCAACATTAGTCCGGTCAGACCGCGCGGCGAGTTATCCACGGCGCGAGATTTTTTGGCGCGGAATCGGGTTGACAATCGGGGGCGAGGGGGCATATAAGGGCCGACACGGTGCGCCGCCGCCTCGGTGCGATGGCGTGCCTCTGAAGCTCCTCAACGATGTTCGGTGGGAAGTGCACCCGAAGTCGATCGGGGGCGGAAGGTTCAGTCGTCTGATTACATAGGTTGGGGGACATTGTTCTCCGGGCTCTTTGACAAGTGAATCGGAAGAAAGAGAAACGTGGACGGCGGAGTCCTTGCGGGCCGCTTTTCGTGAAGGAGCAATTCTTCGGGAGAGGCGGCCGGACGAGACTTCGGCGGTACACGTTTCAGGTCAACACTGTGACTTTGTAGGCGGACACCCGTCTGCACGGTCAGAGTGGGACCTCGTCAAAACGTGAGTGACCAGCCGGGAAAAGTTCTCATCCAACCTGAGAGTTTGATCCTGGCTCAGAGCGAACGCTGGCGGCAGGCTTAACACATGCAAGTCGAACGGACGTAGCAATACGTCAGTGGCAGACGGGTGAGTAACACGTGGGAACGTGCCCTTCGGTTCGGAACAACCCAGGGAAACTTGGGCTAATACCGGATACGCCCTTACGGGGAAAGATTTATCGCCGAAGGATCGGCCCGCGTCTGATTAGCTTGTTGGTGAGGTAACGGCTCACCAAGGCGACGATCAGTAGCTGGTCTGAGAGGATGATCAGCCACACTGGGACTGAGACACGGCCCAGACTCCTACGGGAGGCAGCAGTGGGGAATATTGGACAATGGGCGCAAGCCTGATCCAGCCATGCCGCGTGGGTGATGAAGGCCTTAGGGTTGTAAAGCCCTTTCGGCGGGGAAGATAATGACGGTACCCGCAGAAGAAGCCCCGGCTAACTTCGTGCCAGCAGCCGCGGTAATACGAAGGGGG
>JBAPYK010000123.1:0-2443 GCA_049284695.1 Rhodoplanes sp.
GGCCATCTCGAACTGTGTGCAGTCTGCGATGCAGTGACGGCCGGTTGGGCCGGAGGGAACAACGTGTGCGCCACTTGCGGCATGACGGTGGTGGAGCCGCCGTTTGAAGGCTCCGATTACTTCGACATGCTAATGAGACAAGGTCTCACCAGGCGCGCAGTGCGCAGACGCCGGCCAAGTTGAATCGTCGCCGTGCTTGTCGCGGATAATTAGGACGACTGCACCCTTTGCCGGCGTTTTCGCGCTGTGCATTACCATCTTGGTGGATGGACCCGCTTAAGGCGTCAAGCTAGCCTTGATCCCGCCGTCTTGTTCTTTACGACGCCTACGATAGCGGTCAGGATCGCGCCAGCGATCCCTCCGCCGACCACTTGGCCAATGAGTGAGCCGATATCTATATTACCGGCGGCTAGAGCGAGCGTTGGGATCAACGCCTGCAGGGCTTGTCCCCCGACTCCGCCACCGATCGCGCCTGCAACCGTGTTGCCGAGTGTTCCGAGATTGATGTCCTTAACTCCCGCGCCGATGGCATAACCGCCGATCGCACCGGCGACGACTTGAATGATGAGATTGATCAGCATGTCAGGCACAACAGTCCTCCTTCGCCCCAAGGCAAGCTCGCTCGGGCGTTGGGGGGCAATGCCAGCGCCGTTGCGAAATTTATCGCACGAACCCTCAACCTTATGTCTTGATAAAACCTAAACAGCATCCTTACCTAGCCTTCTTCTGAACACCGAAATTGCGAAAAGCTGAATAAAACGTTTCAGTATAAAGTTTGCCAATTCGGCATATTTCCCCTCCGGGGCCCGGCTCGATCAAATCATCAACATGCGGCACGAGCTGGTGCAGCTTGCGGAGCGGATCGACTGGGACTGGCTCGACCGCGAGATCGCGCCGCTCTATGCCGAGACGGGGCGGCCGGGGATCGAGACGCGGTTCGTGATCGGGCTTTTGCTTCTCAAGCACATCTTCGCGCTGTCCGACGAACAGGTCTGCGAGCGCTGGGTCTACGACCCGTATTTCCAGCACTTCACCGGGGAGGAGTTTTTCCAGCATGCATTCCCGCACGAGCGCTCGGACCTGAGCCACTGGCGCAAGTGGCTCGGCGACAAGCTCGATCTGCTTCTGGCCGAGAGCCTGCGCGTGGCGCATGACGCGGGCGCGCTCCGCACGCAGGACCTCACGCGCGTCACCGCGGACACGACCGTGCAGCCGCTGCCGCCGACCTTGACCCGGCCTTTGCCGCAGTGGCGCGCCCCCGGGCAACATATGACGCGGTCTGTGTTGTCTACCGAATCCCTCCTGGCCCTCCGATGACGCTCGGCAATATGCGCGCGCTGCGTGCTAGCTCGCCGTGACGTGGTCTTCTGTGATCCCCCGCACATTAATCCGGCGATCGGCTCGATACTCGTTCAGGCATCAGCACAGGACGGTCAGATGCGAACCGAGGTCGACCTTACAAGACTCACCCCTCGCCAGCGCGAGGTGTTGACTGCCCTCGCTCGGCGGCTATCGAAAAACGAGGTTGAGCGACTCCTTCAAATCGTCGAGGCGGCGACACGTTCCGGCGTGGTGATCAGCGAAGCGGTGAAGCAGGCCGTCGATCGTGCTAAAAAAGCAGTCATCGAAGAATTGAAGCGCAAGCGCGCCGCCTGAAGCTGGCGAGCGCGGGCGCGCGTCCACCTCACGTTCGGCCTGCCGGTACATCCGCGGTCAAGTGAAGCGTGAGGGAAGCGGCACAATAAACGAGAGCCGCAAGCCTGATATGGGGAGCCCGGAGACGGGCCGCCAGGAGCCGGCGCGCGAAGCGGCAGGGAGGGTGGGCGCGATGGGCCGTTGGGCCCGCATCTTCCCATAGTCTTCCCAACTCGCGGCTTTCGCTCGGGGCGCGGGCTACCAATGTCGCCGGGCATCCTGAAGCGGCCTCAGCATGTGATAAAACCTCAAATTCCCAGCAAGCTTTCATGAGGCGCAGCCGTAGCTGTGCGCTTGCGCTCCGGGTAAACCTAGCCAGGAGGTGTAGTCTGTCGGACTGAATTGGCCTCCCGATTTTTGCAGGTTATTCCCTTGCAACCATAAGGGAGGTCGCAATGTTAAACGCGATATTTATTGCTCTGTTGACGTTAGCTATTTCTAGTTCCGTGGCGGGTTATCTCTTATTGCTTGCGTAATGCATTCAATTTTCACGGCTTCAGCCGTGCCCTTCTCGCGTCGACCGTGGATGTACCGGCGGCCCCCGCTCTAGACGATCGATTCCATGAAAGTTGTCATAAGCGGGGGATTCATCTGTCGTTTCGGGCTCTTATGTATGCGCCTGGGGGCTTTGAGATGAAGGATTGGACGATATGGCAGCGTGGCGGCGAGCGATTGAGTTGTCGCTCGGAGATGCGGATGTGGAGAGGTTGCGGTCGATAGCGCAGTCGCGAACCGAACCGGCGAGCCG
>JBAPYK010000124.1:0-4116 GCA_049284695.1 Rhodoplanes sp.
ACCGTTGGTCATTCGGGCTCGAAATTCATCGCCACGCCGTTGATGCAATAGCGCTGGTGCGTCGGCGGCGGGCCGTCGTCGAACACGTGGCCGAGATGGCTGCCGCACCGGCTGCAATGCACCTCGATGCGGACCATGCCATAGCTGCGGTCCTCCGAGGTGTCGATCGCCCCCGCGACGGGCTGGTTGAAGCTCGGCCAGCCCGTGCCGCTCTCGAACTTGGTCTTGGAAACGAACAGGGGCTGCCCGCAACCGGCGCATGAGAAGGTGCCGGGGCGCTTTTCATAGTTCAGCGCGCAGGTTCCCGGCCGCTCGGTGCCGTGGCCGCGCATCACGGCATACTGCTCGGGCGTGAGCAGGCGGCGCCACTCCTCGTCGCTGCGGATCACTGCGAAGCGCTTTGCGTCCATTCTGTCACTCCTCAAGCGACGGCCGGTTTGAACGTCAGGGCGACGCCGTTGATGCAATAACGCAGTCCGGTCGGCATGGGGCCGTCGTCGAAGACGTGACCGAGATGCCCGCCGCAGCGCCGGCAGTGGACCTCGGTGCGCCGTATCAAGAGGCTGTAATCGTCTGTGAGCCCGACCGCATTGTCGAGCGGCTGCCAGAAGCTTGGCCAGCCGGTGCCGCTGTCAAATTTGGCGTCGGAGGAAAACACCGGCAGATCGCAGCCCGCGCAGGCAAAGATGCCGGCCCGCTTTTCCCGATTGAGCGGGCTGGTAAAGGGCCGCTCGGTCCCGTGTTGGCGGAGCACGTTATATTGGGCGGGCGTCAATAGCTCGCGCCATTCCGCCTCGGACCGGACGGTTTCGAAGGCTTGGCCGGTCGTGGTCTCCGATCGTTGGCTCGCAAGGCGCACGACCCCAAACGCCGCCAGTGCGCCTGCTCCTGCCAGAAGAACTTGTCGCCGCGTCATTGCTACAGCGCTCCCGCAAGTATGCTTTCCGCGGAAATACGTCGTCTTGCCTGGGACCGTTACCTATGATCACCGAGACGTGACGCTTGCGGGCATCGTCTTGCGCGAGCCCGCGACCGAGTCTGACCGGGTCTGCAGGTCAACCGGCGGCGCCGCGTTTTTCCGGCAAATCTTTGAATTTTTGCATGAATCTACGGTCGATCCAGTCTTTCCACTGCCACGCCCAGGTGCCCCCGAAGGTCAGACCGTTGCGCGTACCGATGGCGCGCCGATCCCCGGTCGAGACAAGATAGAGCGCATCGCGCTGCGGCCGGAACCGGCGCAGGGACTGGCCGGTCACGGTCCGGCGCAGATTGTCGGCGAGCACGGGTCCGGCGCGCACGGCGTAGACCCCGGATTTCGGCAGCCCCCGTGCCGCGAACGAGATGATGTCGCCGGCGGCGAACATATCGTCACGCCCGACGACGCGCAGCGTTTCGTCCACCTTGAGGAATCCGTGTTGATCGAGCGGCAATCCGGTGGACGCCAGCCAGCTTGGAGGGGCTGCTTGGGTCGCCCACAGGATTTCATTCGCCTCGATCGACGCGCCGTCGTCGAATAGGAGCCTGCCGGCTTCGATGCGGGCGACCGGCGTCCCGGTGATGATGACTATCCCACGCGCTGCAAGGAGCGCGCGAAAGCGGGCGCGAAACGCGGACGGGAAGGCCGGCAATATGTCGGCGGTGGCGGAAATCAGGACGAATGCCAGCCCGTTGGTGGCGAAGCCGGCTCGCGCCACTTCCTGCGCCAGCCGGTGCTGGACCGCCAATATCAGTTCGACGCCGCCGGCGCCGGCGCCGACCACCGCGACGCGGGCGCGCCCTTTATGCGCAAGCGTCCGCGCCAAGAGCGCCTCGAACCGGCTCAAAAATCCATCGATCGGCTTGACCGGAATTGCGTGCTCGGCCGCCCCGGGCACTTCGGCAGTATTGGGGGTGGAGCCGATGTCGATGGACAAGACATCATAGGGGATGCGGGCGCCCCCACGGCAAATCACCAGCCTGTTTGAAAGATCGAGGCCGACGGCCTCATCTTTATAAAACTGCGCTCCGGCGAAGCGGGTGAGGGGAAGGGTATCGATGTGGATGTCTGCGAACCGGTAGTGGCCGGCGATCAGGCCGGGCAGCATTCCGGAATAGGGTGTGTGCTGTCCGCGGCTGATCAAGGTCAAGCTCGCGTCAGCGACCGGGCTCAGGCCGAACTCGCGCAGCACCGTCACATGCGCATGGCCGGCCCCGATCAGCACGACATTCTTTCGTTGCGGTTGCGTCAGTCGCTGCATGGTGTCTCGCGCGAACAGATTCGCTCGGAGCGTCAATCGCATGGCGCGAGACAGGCTCGCAATGCTTACAAGATGGCCTGATTCCGCCTTGGCCGCGCTATACGTCAAGGCGCGGTCCGGCGGCGGTGGTTGATTATACTCTGTAATGGCCGCGTCTGTGCCGCTCGACGGTTGTTTGGTCGGGCGGTACAAGAACGGCTAAGCTTGAATTTCAACGAGCGAAAAAAATGTGCGGCATTGCCGGCATGATCGACTGGCGAGCCTCGACCGGCTCCGATGGGCTGCGCGCCCTCGGCGAAGCCATGAGCGACACGTTGCGCCATCGCGGTCCCGACGGCGGCGGCATGTGGGTGGAGGCCGAGAGCGGCGCGATGCTCGCGCAGCGGCGGCTCGCCATTATCGATCTCAGCGCGGGCGGGGCGCAGCCGATGCAGTCGGCCGACCGCCGTTACGTGATCACCTTCAACGGGGAAATCTACAACTACCGCGACATTCGCCGCGAGCTTGAAGCTTGCGGCCGGATCATGCGCAGCGACTCGGACACCGAGGTGCTGCTGGAGGCATGCGCGGCATGGGGCGTCGACGGCGCGGTCGAACGCGCCATCGGCATGTTCGCCTTTGCGCTGTGGGACCGAAACACCCGGACGCTGTTCCTGGTGCGCGACCGGCTCGGCATCAAGCCGATGTACTACGCGGCGACGCCGGATCGGTTGCTGTTTGCATCCGAGCTCAAGGCGCTGCGCGCGGCGTCCGACTGGACGCCGAGCATCGACGACGATGCGGTCGCGGGTTATTTGCGGCACGGCTATATCGCGCAGCCGCGCACCATTTATCGCGAAGCGGCGAAACTGCCCCCGGGCCATATCCTCGTTGCGCGCCCGGACGGTTCGCCGAAGATCAACTGCTTCTGGGACTTGCGCAGCATTGCGATCGCGGGCCAGGCCCGCAACGATCCCGCGCCGGACGCGGAGGAAGCGGTCGAGCGTCTCGATGCGCTGCTGCGCGACGCGGTGCGGCTGCGGATGATTGCCGACGTGCCGCTCGGCGCATTCCTCTCGGGCGGGATCGATTCATCGACCGTCGTCGCCTTGATGCAGGCGCAGAGCACGCGGCCGGTGAAGACGTTCTCCATCGGTTTTCACGCGCACGGTTACGACGAGGCGCAGTACGCGCGGCAGGTCGCGGCCCATCTGGGCGCCGACCACACCGAGTTCTATGTCGAGCCGCGCCACGCGCTCGAGGTTATTCCGCGGCTGTCGGAGTGGTACGACGAGCCATTCGCCGACCCCTCGCAAATACCGACTTTCCTGGTCTCGGAACTCACCCGCCGACACGTCACCGTCGCCCTTTCCGGCGACGGCGGCGACGAACTGTTCGCCGGCTATCCCCGCTATCTGTGGGCGGAGCGGCTTGCGCATGCGCTGGGCGCAGTTCCCGGCAGGCTGCATCGGCCTATAGCGGGCGCGCTGCGCGCGCTGTCGCCGCCGACGTGGAACCGGCTGCTCGGATGGGTTCCCCCGCGATGGCGGGGCCCGCTGTCCGGCGATAAGCTGCACAAAGCGGCAACGCTCTTCGACCATCCCGAGCCGGACGCCATCTATCGTCGCCTGGTGAGCCAATGGGACAAGCCGGAGGAGGTCGCCGCACGCGGCGTCGAGCCGCACGGCCCACTGTGGGATGCAACGCTCGCGCGCGACTTTCCCGACCTCATTCCGCGGCTGCAGTATCTCGACATGGTGACCTATCTGCCCGACGATATCCTCGCCAAGGTCGATCGGGCGACCATGGCGGTCGGCCTCGAAGGGCGCGTGCCGTTGCTTGATCATCGCGTCGTCGCCTATTCCTGGACTTTGCCGCTCGACTTCAAGCTGCGCCATCG
>JBAPYK010000125.1:0-3614 GCA_049284695.1 Rhodoplanes sp.
GTCACACTCCCTCGTTTCACGGGGGAGAATAAGGGCTAACCGCGGGCGGGGATCATAAGGTTTAGCGGCTGTGTGGGGGAGGAAGCGGCGGGTTCACTCCCACGTCACGTTGTGGCGGGAGAGCACCGCGCGCACCGCATCGACGAGCTGGTCTTCCGGCACAGCAAACTGGGCGAGACGACTCCCTAAGTACTCTTCTCGTGCGGTACCGACGGCGTCGTGGAAGATCGCTGCTTCAGTGCCAGCGATTAGGTCCTTAATCTGGACAACGCCCCTTTGCCTCTCATCGCTACCCTGAATTACAACGCAAGGGCTGTAACGCCGGTCGGCATATTTGAGTTGGTTGCCAAAGTTGTGCGGATTGCCGAGATAAAGCTCGGCGCGGATGCGCGGGCCATCCGGCCTGTTCGGGTCGAGCGGCGCATCGCGCAAGCGCTGCGCCATGCGCTGGTAGTCGGCGATGCGGTCGCGATCGAACACGGTGACGACGACGGGACCGGGCGCGGGTTTGTCTTCGATCTTGCCGAGATGTCTTAGCGCCGCGAGCAGGCGCGACACGCCGATGGAAAAGCCGGTCGCCGGAACCGGCTCGCCGCGAAACCGCGCCACCAGTCCGTCATAGCGTCCACCGCCGCCGACCGAGCCGAAGCGCACGGGGTTTCCCTTTTCGTCTTCGATCGGAAACGTCAGCTCAACTTCGAACACCGGGCCGGTGTAATACTCGAGGCCGCGGACGACGGAAGCGTCGACCGTGATCTGGTCAGGACCGTAACCCGCTTCACGGAGCGATGTCTGAAGTTCGTCCAGATCATCTCTAGCTGTTCGAAAAAGTTCGCTGACTTCATCCACGACTTTCCCATCCGGGAGCGCAATAGTGGTTCCGAGTAGACCAAAACCATACTCGTCGCTTTCCAGAGTCGTTTTAAAGATGATGTCAATTTGCCAATCTTGCAGTCCTGCTCCTTTCGTGAAGTCCCCGCTCTCGTCCTTGCGTCCTGGCCCCAAAAGTAGCCGCACGCTTTCTTCCCCAAGGCGATCGCGCTTATCAATCGCCCGCAAAACCGTCAGCCATTGCACCTGATCGGTTATGCCGATTGCCGCTCGTATTCCTTCCAGAAACTTGCGGCTACTCACCTTCACCACATAGCTGCCGCGCGGGATGCCTAAAGCTTCCATGGTGTCGGCGGCCATCATGCACATTTCCGCGTCCGCCGCGGGCGAAGCGGAGCCCACGGTATCGGCGTCGAACTGCATGAACTGGCGGAAGCGGCCCGGCCCCGGCTTCTCGTTGCGGAACACCCAGCCGTAGCGATACGAGCGATAGGGCAGGGCGAGGTTCTGAAAATTCTCCGCCACGTAGCGCGCGAGCGGCGCGGTGAGGTCGTAGCGCAGCGACAGCCACTGCTCGTCGTCGTCCTGAAACGAAAACACGCCTTCGTTCGGGCGGTCCTGGTCGGGCAAGAATTTGCCGAGGGCGTCGGTGTACTCGAAGGCCGGCGTCTCCATCGGCTCAAAGCCGTAGCGCTCGTAGACCTCGCGGATTTTGGCGATCATGCGTCGCGTGGCGGCGATCTCCGCCGGCCCGCGGTCGGAGAGCCCGCGCGGCAGCCGCGCCTTCAGTTTGCTCTTCTTCTTTTCACCGCTCATGCGGTCTGGTCTCGGTTGTTCAATCGTCATGCGCGGGCGCGACCCGCGCATCCACCCCCTCCCCATCCCTCCCCCGCTTGCGGGGGAGGGAGCGTAGCGCAGCTACGCGGGAGGGGGAGCATGGATTGCCGGGTCGAGCCCGGCAATGACGCGTTCGGGGCTCAGATGGTCGTATCGCAGGCCCAACAGCGCGGCAAGAGCGCAGCGTCCGGCCTTACAACGGCATACGGCTGCGCGGCCACAGCAGCATTTCGTATCGCACCGTTTCCGGGTAGGTTGCGCCCGCCTGCACAGGAGACCCCCATGACCCTTGCCGAACCGCGCGCCCACGCGATCGTTCCCAACGATCTCGAGCCCTATTGGCTGCCGTTCACCGCCAACCGGGCGTTCAAGACATCGCCGCGGCTGCTCGTGCGCGCCAAGGGCATGCACTATTACGCCGCCGACGGCCGCAAGCTGATCGACGGCATCGCCGGCATGTGGTGCTGCAATGCCGGGCATGCCCGCGATCCGATCGTCGCCGCGATCCAGGATCAGGCGGCCGAGCTCGATTACGCGACCGCGTTCCAATTCGCCCATCCCAAGGCGTTCGAGCTGGCGAGCCGCATCGCCCAGCTTGCACCGGGCGATCTCGACCACGTTTTCTTCGCCAATTCGGGGTCGGAGGCGGTGGACACGGGGCTGAAGATCGCGCTCGCCTATCACAATGTGCGCGGGGAGGGCTCGCGCGTACGGCTGATCGGGCGCGAGCGCGCCTATCACGGCGCGGGCTTCGGCGGCACCGCGGTCGGCGGCATCGTGCCCAACCGCAAGATGTTCGGCGCGCTGCTCGCGGGCGTCGACCATCTGCCGCACACCTATAATCGCGAGCAGCAGGCCTTCACCAAGGGCGAGCCGGAATGGGGCGCGCATCTCGCCGACGAACTGGAGCGCCTGGTCGGGCTGCATGACGCGTCCACCATCGCAGCGGTGATCGTCGAACCGATGGCGGGCTCGACCGGCGTGCTGCCGCCGCCCAAGGGCTATCTGCAGAAGCTGCGCGCGATCTGCGACAAGTACGGCATCCTGCTCATTTTCGACGAAGTGATCACCGGCTTCGGCCGGCTCGGCCGCGCCTTCGCCGCCGAACGCTACGGCGTCGTCCCCGACATGATCACGTTCGCCAAGGGCGTCACCTCCGGCACCGTGCCGATGGGCGGCGTCCTCGTGCGCAAGCCGATCTACGACGCCTTCATGCGCGGACCGGAGCACATGGTCGAGCTGTTCCACGGCTACACCTATTCCGCCCATCCGCTTGCCTGCGCGGCGGGGCTCGCCACCCTCGACGTCTATCGCGAGGAGAAGCTATTCGAGCGCTCGGCTGCGCTGGAACCGACATTCGCCGATGCGGCGTTGAACCTGAAGGGGCTGCCGAACGTGCTCGATGTGCGCACGGTCGGGCTTGCCGCCGGCATCGACCTCGCCCCGTCGCCGGACGGGATCGGCAAGCGCGGCTTTGCCGCGATGGAGCACGGCTTCCACACGGAGGATGCGATTATCCGCTGCTCCGGCGATACGATTGCGCTCACCCCGCCGCTGATCGTCAGCGAGGCGGAGATCGAGGAGATTTTCGCCCGCGTCGCACGGGTGATCCGCGCAGTGGCGTAAGCATGCCCCCTCCACCATGCTGCGCATGGTCCCCCTCCCCCGTTTTCACGGGGGAGGATTGATTATCTCGAATATCACGCCGACGTTTTGGAAGTCCCTCATTCGCCCAGCCGAAGGTATCGTCACGCATCCTCCCCCGCATCGCGGGGGAGGGGGACAGGGCGGTGGAAGGGGCTATGCGACTATTAGTGGGCGGGCGCAGCGCGCGTTTCCGGCAAACGCATCAGCATGAGCACGGTATGAGGCGTCAGGCGGCGCCACAACGTATGTTTCGCCGCGGTGATTTCCCTCTCCTGCAGATTGGGCCCGAGCGCCTTGCG
>JBAPYK010000126.1:0-14045 GCA_049284695.1 Rhodoplanes sp.
GCGAAGCCTGCGTGATGACATTCTTCAAAGACGCGCGTCATCGTCGAGGCCTCGTGCCACATCTCGAGATCGACAAATGCGGGACGGGCGGGCAACGATGTCCGTGCTTGCCTGAGACCCCGCTTCAACGCGTAATCGAGATTTACCTTGAAACCGTAGTTTCCTGACACCTCCCGATCAAACGTGAATGCAAGATCAACAGTCTCCTCTTCGTTCTGTGAGAGGCCGTCGAGAGCGACCCACAAGAACGGGGATCTTTCAGTCTGTGCTTCCATCAGAGTTAGTCCGCTGTTAGGACGATAGGCCGCCCTTCGCCGGGGTTTTCGCGCTGTCTATCACCACCTTCGTGGCGGTTTCGGTCAAATACTTGGCCTGTTCGGTCATCGCCTGCACTTGCGCTTGGATGAATTCCATCTACAGCTTGGCGAGGCCCTCGACGTCCCTCAACTGCACCAGCCTTTGTGCGAAGTCGAAAGCGCTCGCCTAATCCTAGCCGATTTGGAGCCTGGACTCTAAGCCTTGGCCGGGCCGGGCGCGGGAATTGGGAGCATGTCCGCGTACTTCACAGCTGCTCAAAAATAGCAAAGCCTGCAGTCATGAGCAGTGCGTGTGGCTAGCGCAGCGTTGCCCGAGCCAAGCTGGACTTCAAAAAGCTATCTCCAAGCGACTGAAGAGGCCGCTGCCCAGGTCGAAGCCCGCGTCGAGGCGAGCCAAGTCGCCGCTGAGCATATCAGTAAGATGGCGATGAGTTTCGCCTTGCGCGACGCTCCGCAATCTAACGCCGCCGCGGCAGGGCAAGAGGTCAGGTCAGCGATTGTCGTTCGTCCGGCCGCCCTAAGGCGAGCAGGTTAGCGCGTACCACGCGCCAGCCGCGGACCCTACACTCTTAGAAGCGATTTCGACCCGCTGCTCGCAGAGCCGGACAGTCGGCGCCACGGGCTGGCAAGCGATCGGAGGGCGACATGTTGGTCGGCGCGCCAAAGGAAATCAAAATTGACGAATTCCGATGGTCATCTTCTCGAACTCATGACAGTGCCGCAGTGAGAAGCGGGTCGTGAAAACCGCTGATTCAAGGGACAATGAGCGACACTTCATTCCGCATGGTCGAATGGGAGCAACTACAGGCTTCTTTTCGTGAAACGGCCAAGGAGGATCGTTGGCCGGCGTCCTGCCGATCGCCCAGGCGGTCGACGTCGGTAGCAGCGTCGATGCAGATGGCGATCAGCAAGGTATGGGATTTCCCGTCCAGAGCGACGCGGACCCCTTCCCCTTTTGCTAGCTTGACGCGCACGCCGTCGAGGACCGCACGCGCGGCGTCGCGATGCACCGCCGTCGTCACCCGTATCTCGTAACGGGTCGATCCCACCTTCACCTCGGCTTCGAAGCCCGGCCACGTCCCTGGAATGCAGGGATCGACGACAAGGAACGCGCCCTCGCGGCGGAAGCCCAGAATGCCCTCGATCCCGGCCCGATACATCCATCCGGCCGCGCCCGTGTACCAGGTCCATCCGCCGCGTCCGACATGGGGCGCGACCGAATAGACGTCGCCCGCCACGACATACGGCTCGACCTTGTACCGCGCGGCTTCATCGGGGGTGCGCGCATGGTTAATCGGGTTTAGCATCGCGAACAGCGCGGCGGCCTTGTCGCCTGCACCGAGCGCCGCAAATGCTAGGATCGCCCACATGGCGGCGTGGCTGTACTGCCCGCCGTTCTCGCGAAGGCCCGGCGGGTAGCCCTTGATGTAGCCGGGGTCGAGCGGCGCCTCGTCGAACGCCGGCGAGAACAGCAGCGCGAGCCCGTCGTCGCGCCGCACGAGGTGCCGGTCCAGGGACGCCATCGCGGCCGCGGCGCGCACCGGGTTGGCGGCGCCCGACAGCACCGCCCAGGACTGCGCGATGGAATCGATCCGGCACTCCGCGCTGTCCCTCGAGCCGAGCCAGGCGCCGTCGTCGAAGGTCGCGCGACGGTACCACGCGCCGTCCCACGCCTCCCGCTCGATCGCCTCGCGTACGGCGGCCGCGTGCGCGTTCCAGCGTCGGGCGCGGTCGGCGTCGCGGTCCTTCGCCAGCGGCACGAACAGCGCGATGGTGCGCAACAGCAGCCAGCCGAGCCACACGCTTTCGCCGCGGCCGCCGTGGCCGACCCTGTTCATGCCGTCGTTCCAGTCGCCGGTGCCAATGAGCGGCAGGCCGTGCTCGCCGGTGAGTTCGATACACTGGTCGAGGCCGCGGGCGCAGTGCTCGAACAGCGAGGCCGAATCGTCCGTGACCATCGGTTGGAACAGCGCGTCGTGCTCGCCGGGCCGCAACGCCGGGCCTTCGAGAAACGGCACGATCTCGTCCAGGATCGCGGCATCGTCCGACCAGGCGGCATAGGTCGCGGTCGCGAACGCGAGCCAGACGCGGTCGTCCGAAATCCGCGTGCGCACGCCCAGCCCGGAGTGCGGCAGCCACCAATGCTGGACATCGCCCTCGACGAACTGCCGGGACGCCGCGCGCAGCAGATGGTGTCGCATCGCGTCGGGCTTGGCGAAACTCAACGCCATGTTGTCCTGGAGCTGGTCGCGAAAGCCGTAGGCGCCGCTCGCCTGATAGAACGCCGAGCGCGCCCAGATGCGGCAGGCGAGCGTCTGGTAGAGCAGCCAGCCGTTCAACATGATGTCCATGGCCCGGTCGGGCGTCCTCACCTGGACTGCCCCGAGCAGCGTCTCCCAGTGGTCCGTCACCGCGGCCAGGACAGCGTCGAGGTCGGTCTCGCGATAGCGGCCGATCAACGCCCGGGCTTCGTCGGCCGATCCACACTGCCCGAGGAAGCTGGCGACTTCGGTCGTCTCGCCCGGGCCGAGATCGACGACGACCTGGAGGGCCGCGCAGGGATCGAGGCCGGCGCCGGTCGCCCGCGACAGCGCCGCTAGCCCGATCAGCGCGGCCGGTGCCGCGAGCGAGCCGTTGCGGCCGAGAAACTCCGTCCGATCGGCCGTCCACGCCGTCGGCCGGCCGCCGAGATCCGCGAAGGCGACACGCCCGCTGAAGGAGATGCTCCAGGGATTGCGGGCCAGCATCGCGCCGGTGGTGCGGTCGATCTCGGTGGTGATGAACGGGGCCGACGCCCCGCGGGAGGTGCCCAGCACCCACTCCGCATAGGCCGTGACCGACAGCCGGCGCGGCCGGCCCGAGAGGTTTCGCAGGGTCAGGCGTGAAATCTTGATCGGGTCGCCGAGCGGCACGTATTGCAGCAGCTCGACCGCGATTCCGTCGGCGTGGTGCTCGAAGCGGCTGTAACCGTGGCCGTGACGCGCGATGTAGGTCCCGCCGTCCCGGATGGGGCGCGCCGTTGGGCACCACAGATCGCCGGTCGTCTCGTCGCGGATGAAGAACGCCTCCCCCGCGGGGTCCGCGACCGGATCGTTCGACCACGGCGTGAGTTGGTTCTCGCGACTGTTCTCGGCCCAGGTGTAGCCGCTCCCTTCCGCCGCCACGTGAAAGCCGAAGCCGGGATTGGCGATCACGTTGATCCACGGGGCCGGCGTCGTACGACCGGCGTCGAGGATGGTCACGTATTCGCGGCCGTTCTTGTCGAAGCCGCCGAGGCCGTTGAAGAACTCGAGGTCGGAGGGCTTCCGCAGCGTCGACCGCCGCCCGGCCGGCATCGGAGGCTTGCGAGAACGGACCGGCGACGCGCGGACAGGCGACCGCAGCAGGCGGGCGAGCTGGCCCGCGATCGGCCCGCGGCGAGCGACCAGGACGACACGGGCGACGGACTGGAGCAAGGCCCGCCCCTCGACGCTCATCATGTCGGCCCGGAGCGTGTAGACGGATCCTTGCGCGAGCTCCTCGCCGTACCGCGGCCGCGTCTGGCTGCTCCGGACGGCAGTCTCGATCGCGATCTGGAGATCCTGCAGGTACGACGAGGCGTGCTCGTTGACGATGACGAGGTCGACGCCGAGACGCTTCATGCGCCAGTACTCGTGCGCGCGCAGGAGCTGGCGGACCTGGGCGATATCCTCGACATCGTCGATCCGCAGAAGGACGATCGGGAGGTCGCCCGAGATGGCATGCGGCCACAGGGCGGACTGGGATCCCGCTCCGCGCATGATCGCATCCGAGGGTGCTCTGAAGCGGGGATCGGCATACAGGATCGGCGCCGCCAAGCGCTGGAAATCCGCCGCCTCCTCGGCATCGACGTCGAGATGACGGAGCTGCACCTGGGCCTGGGTCCACGCCAGGGTCCTGGCGCGGTCGTAAGCATTGCGGTCGTGCAGCTTGTCGACGAGATCCAGAAGCTCGGCCCGCGAGGATGCGACGACGGTCCAGAAGGCGACCCGCGCGACCCGGCCGGGCGGGATCACCACGCGTCGTCGGAGCGAGAAGACCGGATCGAGCACGGTCCCGACCGTGTTCGACAGCGGTCGGCCGTCCGCGACGCCGGCCGCCGTGCCGACCGTCCGGCCCCGGCCGATGAAGCGAGCCCGGTCCGTCTCGTATTGCGGATCGTCGACGATGTCGCCCTCCACGACGGCGAAATGGGCGGCGAACACTTGCGGCTCGCCGTGCGAGCGCGGACGGCGCGTGGCGACAAGCGCACCGAACTCGGCGACATGCTCGGTCTCCACGAACATTTTGGCGAACGCCGGATGCGCGGCGTCGGCGGCCGGCGTCGTCAGAACCAGCTCGGCGTAGGACGTGAGTTCGATCTCGCGCGGCTGGCGTCCGCTGTTGGTCAAGGAGACGCGGCGGACCTCGCCGTCGTGCTCGCCGGAGACCAGGACGTCCATGATGGTCGTCAGCGTGCCGTCGCGACGGAAGAACTGGGCGTGGTCCTCGCCGAAGACGACCTCCTCGTCGTCCGCCTCGCTCCCGACCGGCTGCGCGCCCGCCGACCACACGGGGCCGCCGCCCATGTCCCGCAAGACGATGAAGGAGCCCCAGTCGTCGCACGTCGCGTCCTCCCGCCATCGGGTCACGGCGATGTCGCGCCACCGGCTGTAGCCCGCCCCGACGGCCGTCAGCATCACGGCGTACCGGCCGTTCGACAGGAGATGCGTGATCGGGGCAGTGACGGGCGAGGCCGAGATGCGACGGACCGTGGGCACCACGGTGCGCGCCACGGTGGCGGCGGCGTTCAGCTCTTCGGCGCGCGGGTGCGCGACGGCTACGTCCCGGGGCATGCGTTCCTGAAGCAGTAGTTCGCTCGCCTGGATCATCGGTTCGCGGTGGAACCGGGCGCGCATCCGTCCGTCCTGCAGGGCGTTGGCGATCGCCACGATGGTCATGCCCTGATGATGGGCCATGACGGTGCGGACGATCGCGACGCGCTCGTCCTCCGGAAGGCGCGTCGAAGTGAAATCGAGGGCTTCGTAGAAGCCGTAGCGACTGCTCGCTCCCATGGCGGCGAGGCGCGCGTAGTTCGATCGCGCCCCCTGCGGGTCGACCATGGTCGCGAGACCCGTCGCATAGGGCGCGACCACGACGTCCTCGGAGAGGCCGCGCTTCAGGCCGAGACCAGGAACGCCAAAATTGGAATACTGGTAGGTGAATTCCGTATCGCGGGCGTTGTAGGCGGATTCCGAGACACCCCATGGAATCCCGAGCGATCGCCCGTAGGCCTGCTGGCGCTCCACCACCAAGCGACTGGTCTGCTCGAGCAGGCTGCCGGCGGGAGCCCGCATGATCAGCGCCGGCATCAGGTACTCGAACATGGAGCCGGACCAGGAGATTAGCGCCGACCCGTTTCCGAGCGGCGTCGCGGCCCGGCCGAGGCGGAACCAGTGCCGGGCCGGGACATCTCCTTTGGCCACGGCGAGCAGGCTGGCGAGCCGCGCCTCCGATGCGAGCAGATCGTAGCAGCCGGTGTCGAGCCGGTGATCGGGGACCGAATAGCCGATCGACAAGAGCTTCCGCTCGGGGTCGACGAGGAACGCGAAGTCCATCGCGAGCGCCATGGCGCGCGCCGTCTCGGCGAGAGCTTTCAGCCGGCCGTTCAGGACGTGTGGCGCCTCGGCGTCCCGCCGATCACGCACGTGTTCGGCCACGGTCTTCCGCAGCGCCTCGATCCAGAACACCAGATCCGGGGGGCCGTCGTCGTCGACCGCGGGGATGAGGTCGTGGGCCATTCGGCCGGCCTTTTCGGCGAGCCTCTTCAGGGCCGGCGACACGGTCTCGATCGCCTGTCCCCCCGTCAGCTGGATATCGATTTCGTCGAGAACAGCGACGAGCTGGCGTCCGCGCTCGCTGCTCGCGGCGGGCAGGACGCCGGCGGCGTCACGCACCAGGCGGAGATGGTCGATCATGCCGCACCGCGCATTGGGCGCGAGAAAGGCGTCGGTCCACTCCTCGCAGGCGTTGGCGAGCACGAGCAGGTAGCCGGCGAGGTTGCCGCTGTCGACGGACGAGACATAGGGCGGATCGAGCACCTGCCGGTCGAGGGTGCCGTACCAGTTGAAGAAGTGCCCCTTGAAGCGCGCGAGCGTCTGCATGGACGCGATCGTCGTTTCCAGCCGCTCGACGGTCTCGGTCGTGCCGGCCCAGCCGAAGTCGCGGGCCGCGACCGCGGAGAGCAGATAGAGTCCCATGTTGGTGGGCGACGTCCGGTGCGCGACAACCGGCTTCGGGTCTTCCTGGAAATTGTCGGGCGGCAGCATGTTGTCCGCCGGCGTCACGAACGTCTCGAAGAAGCGCCAGGTTCGCCGCGCGACGAGGCGCAGATCCTGCCCGTCCTGATCGGAGACCGCGAGCCGCCGCGCGACGGGCTGCGAGCGGCTGGCCCACATGGCGAGTGCCGGCGCCGACAGCCACAGCAGGGCGAACGGCAGCGCAAGCGGCCAGGACGACGGCATCGTGGTGACAGCGCCCGCGGCGACGGCGAGCCCGAGTCCCGTGCCGCCCGCCATGTCCCGATAGAAGCCGTGGAACCCCAGCCGCGGCCGGCCGGTCGACTGCGCCGCCGTCGTCCATTCGAGCAAGTGGCGGCGCGTCGCGACCAGCCGCACCAGTGTTCGCGCGATCGCATCGCCCGTCCGCCAGGCCTGATCGGCCGTCAGGGCAACCGACATCAGGGTCTGCATGGCCGCGAGGCGCAGGTCCGCCATCAGCGCGCCCATATGGTTGCGAAAGCGAATGCCGCTGCGGCGTGGCAGCACCGAGAAGACAGTCGGAAGGAAGGCCGGCACCGCAACGGCGGCGAACACCAGCACGGTTCCGACCGCGGCCGGACGCAACGGCAGCAGCCAGCACGCGCCGAAGCTCGCCAGCGTGAACGGCGCAAGCACCGACCGGCGCAGATTGTCCAGCATTTTCCAGCGGCCGACCGCAGGAACGGCGCGTGATCCCGTCCAGTGTCCGAACACCCAGGGGAGCAGCTGCCAATCGCCGCGCATCCAGCGGTGCTGGCGCTTGGCGGCGACATCGTAGCGGGACGGGAAGTCCTCGACGACCTCGACATCGGAGGCGAGACCGGCGCGCGCAAAAACGCCCTCGAAGAGATCATGGCTGAGCATGGCGTTCTCGGGCACCCGCCCGGCGAGAGCCCGTTCGAACGCGTCGACGTCGTAGATGCCTTTGCCCGTGTAGGAGCCCTCGCCGAAGAGGTCCTGATAGACGTCGGACACGGCTGCCGCATAGGGATCCATCCCGCCGGGGCCGGACGCGACTCTCTGATAGAGCGAGCCCTCGCGCCCGACCGGCAACGACGGCGTGACGCGCGGCTGCAGAATCGCGTAGCCGTTCACGACGCGCTGCTCTACTTCGCTGAATTTCGGCCGATTGAGCGGATGGGCCATCTTGCCGATCAGCCGGAGCGCCGCATCCCGCGGCAGCCGCGTGTCGGCATCGAGGGTGACGACGTAGCGCACGTCCGCCGGCACCCGCGGGGCTCGGCCGGCGACCGGCACGAACGTCGTGTTGGTGGCGCCGCGCAGCAGCCGATTGAGCTCGTGTAGCTTGCCGCGCTTGCGCTCCCAGCCCATCCACTTGCCCTCGCCCGCGTTGTAGATACGGCGGCGATGCAGCAGCAGAAAGCGGTCGCCGTCGGGACCCGGTCCGTAACGGCGGTTGAGCTCTCCGATCGCGGCGCCCGCCACGGCGAGCAGGTCGGCGTCGCGGTCGATCACCTCGCCGTCCGCATCGACGCCGTCCGATAGGAGCACGAAGGTGAGGTCGCCGCCGCTGGCGAGGTGATGGACCTCCAGCCTTTCAGCCTGCTCCAGGAGGTCGGCCTCGTTGGTCAGCAGCGTCGGCACTGCGACGAGCGTTCGCAGCGATCGCGGAACGCCTTCCGTGAGTCCGAGACCGGGCAACGTCACGGCGCCGAAGCTCCAGGTGATCGCACGGTCGACAAGGGCGATCGCCGCAGCGGTCGCCGGAAGGACTCCGACCAAGGCGAGCAGAACGAGCCGAGCAGGGTCCGGCCCGGGCGTAAGCGCCCACAGCATGGCGGCCAGCAAGACTGCGGTGACGAGCAGGATCGCACCGACATAGCCGCCAATGCCGAGGCGGACATTGAAGCGGCTGATCCGCAGCCGGGCCGGCGGCCGGAACCCGATCGCTCGCTCGAGCGCGCGGCGGCCCTCGGCGATCAAATGGTAGCCGGGATCGCCGGCGCGCTCCGCCTCGACCGCGTCGAGGGTATCGGCCGCTGCCCTGTGCGCCGCATCCAGCGCGTGATCGGCAATGTCGAGCTCCGTGCACGACGAGCCACGCGCCAGCTGCTCGATCGCGCTCCGGTAAAGATTGCGTGTCGGGAAGTCCATGGCGGCGAACGCGCTCGCCGCGCACAGCCGTGCGTCGACGAGGCTCACGCTCTCGAACAGCTCCGCCCAGTCGATGTCGGAGATCAGCCGCATGCTGGTGATGACGTTGCGCACCGTAACGTTGGAGGCACCCTGCCGTTGCTGGGCGTGCCTCACCACGTCGTCGATCGAAACGCCCTGTCGCCCGAGCCGCTCCTCGAGCCAGCCGAGCGTCGGCGTCGTCCGCGGGTCCTGGTCCCGGAGACGCTTCGCGAGCTGGGCGGCGAAGAGCTCCGACAGCGGCCCGGACGAGCGGACGGAGATGTCGGTTTCGAGGGCCGACCGGGCGCCTCCTGATGCGAGAAGCCGGTCGGCCAGGGCGTCGGCATCGGTCCGTGCAGCTCGTCCGGCCGTGATCTGGTCCGAGAGCCGGCGCAGGTTCTCGATGAGGACAATGCGCAGCGTGATCGCGACGGCCCACAGCTCGCCGATCGTGAGGGGCTGGACCCGCTGATAGGCCGCGATAAAACGGCGCAACGTGTTGGGATCGAAGTGGCTGTCGGTGTGGGCGATGAACGCCCAGGCGAGGCCGAATACCCGCGGGTAGCCGGCGAAAGGTCCGGTGGCCAGCTTCGGCAGCTGGCGATAGTAGCCGGGCGGCAGGTCGTCGCGAATCTCGCGGATCTGCTCCTCGACAAGGTGATAGTTGTCGAGCAGCCATTCTGCTGCGGGAACCACGCCTCGGCCGTTGTCCAGCTCTGCGGCGCTTGCCCGGTAGGCGGCGAGCAGGACTGCGGCGTTGTCGTCGAGTCGGATGTGCAACGACAGGACGAACGGCGGCCGCGTCGTCACGGACTGGGCGGCAGCGAGGCTTTCCGCGTGCTGTTCGAGCCGCTCGACACCGAACAGCTCGTCTCGCACCGGCGCCTTGTCGGTCCACGGCGACGATGAACGACGGTGCCCGAGGAAACGACGAAGGAACGAGGTCATGACTGCCTTTCTGGCCGGACTCGGCTCGCGAAAAGCGCCGCCGGAGCGAACCGTTCGAAGACGCGGCGGGACCGGTCGAGCGGTCGCTCCGCGGATTGTTCGACAAGCATGAGGCCGGGAGAGCGCGCCCTCGACCGGCATCGGCCGCGACACGAGCCCGTCGGTGTCCCGGTCAGTGGCGCCACTCGGATTCGGCCGGCAGTTCGCCCGCCACATCCACGTGGGCAGTGTCGCTCGCCGCCCCGAGCCGCTTTTCGGAGAACTGCAGCCGGAGAAGCCGTCCGTCGTCGGTCCTCAGCTGAAGACCCTTGCGGCCGAATGCGTCCTTCGACACACCGCTGGACATCCGGACTTCGCCGCGGCTCGTCACCCGACCGGGCTTTTAGTCAGACACGAAAAGCCCCGCAGCCTCGAGGAGGTGCGGGGCCAGCAAGGCGCCAGGGCGCCTCGTCAGGCAGATTGCTGCCGCATCGTTCACATCGCGCCGCCAGTCCATCCGTGGTCGACTCGGGAGACCAATGCCGGCCGCCGGCGCGCTCGTGGACACCACGGGCGCCGACACTGCAATCAGGCCAGAAGTTCCAGCTTTTCGGCCGCCATCTTGCCTGTCCGGCGATCGGAAATGAGCTCGAAGCTCACCTTCTGACCTTCCCGCAGATCGGAGATGCCGGCGCGCTCCACGGCGCTGATATGGACGAAGGCGTCAGAGCCGCCATTGTCCGGCGCGATGAAGCCGAAGCCCTTTTGGGCGTTAAACCACTTCACGGTTCCCTTGACCACAAGGACCGCCTTTCACGAACAGAGTTGTGCTTACCCGCTGTGGCGGGCCGTCGAAATCGCGTTTTCAGGAAAGAACATCATGGCGCGGCGCTAATCCGATCAGCGCAAAGCCAAGTCGTCCGGCCGTCTATCGACTTTTATAATATGGGGCATCGCACAGCAGATATCAAGGAAAGCCGTGGCACTCTTGCCGAAAAGCCGGAACGAGCGGTCACCGGACTATTGGCGGCAGTCTCAAAGGCTTGAGGGCGGAATCCGCCCGCGCGAGCGAAAAACCAGGCCGACACGCGGACAAAAGAGGCCGCAACACAGCAATGCAGCGCCCGCCAGCCTCAAATCATCCATGAAATCGGACACCAATCCGCGCCAGCCGCCGACCACATCGAGAAACCATCATTGTTCGAGGTTGATGCAGACTGATCCGATCATCCCGCACAAATCCCTTGCAATGGGGCGGGCCATGCGTTTTTGTGGCGATATCCTTCAGCATCGCGCTGTCGAGCATCGCCTCAGCCGATAATCTTTTTAGCTTGGTGTTCTCGTCTTCCAGCGCCTTCAGCCGCTTCGCGTCCGAAACCTCGAGGCCGCCGTACTTGGCCTTGTCGCTCGGGAACTGGGTCCCGATCACAATCCCCAGGCCCATGGCGCTCTTTGCCCTCACCAAATCGCGCGGCAACGATCTTTCGACACCGATACCGGAAATCGGCTTTCGAGGCCTGAAGCCAGGCGACCGTTGGTGCTTGTGTGCACCCCGTTGGCAAGACATTCGAAGCCGGCCAGGCTCCGCGCGTGGTCTTGCGGGCCACCCACGAAGCTGCTCTGGACCAGTGCTCGCTCGCCGATCTCAAACGCTTCGCATTGGACCTAGCCTGACCCCAGACGCTCGGCCGCAGGCGTATCCAAAGCAGGCCCCGCGCGACTGCATCTCCGGGTTCATCTCGCGCGCCGATGTGGCGTACAGTGTCCGCCATTCGCTCGACTTTGTCTCTGCAAAGGCGCAGCCTGCAAAGCGTTCGGGCTTTCAATCAGGAGGATCGCCATGTCGAAGGCTCAAAAAGGCAATAGGGAAAATAAGAAACCGAAGGCGGACAAAAACCAGTCCAAGGCCAATGTGTCGGCCTACAAGGCGGCGCAAGGCCAGGGCAAGCCGGCCAGCAGCCCGTTCGCGAAAAAGACCTGACGCTAGGTTCGGTTCAAAACAGACCGCCTACAATAATCCTAAGGCGCTGAGCGACCGGGAAGACGACGTGGCTGTCTATTGGGCCTCGGTGTTGGCGATGCGCTCGGCGTTACGCTCGTTTTCCGAGCGCGATAGCCATCCCTCGGCGCGGCGGCTTGTCAATGTCGGAGCGTGTAGACACGAAGTTTCTTGACCAAGACATCGTCCACGGCGTTGGACCTTGGGCAAAGAAAACAGACACAGCATGGTCTGTGCAGTTCCGTTCCGAACGATCGGATATGGTCAGGAGTTCGCGTGAGCTGCGATGAACGCTGAGCTCGCAGAGGGTTATCGAAGAGGTGAGCGTAGCGGAGCGTCATCTGGACCTGGTATGCTCCGCATCAGCGGGTCCAAGGATCGAGTCCTTTGGCGCCTCCTGCTTCGGTGCGCTTTGAACGCACTGCGGCCTAGCGCCCGGCGTCCCCCGGAAACGTTCGTGGACGGTCGGTGCCGGACGATTCGGCTGAAACGAGGTGCAAGAGGTTGGACCAACACGGCGCTGGCGGCGCAGCAAGAACGAGCAGGGACGCGCCATGCAGGCACGGGACTACGACATGATATGATTTTCGGGAAGGACAACTATGGCGCCGCCGCATCCGTTCGTGCTAATTTGATTCTGGGCCCTAGCTAGCTAGCTAGCTCTTCGCATCAGGTCTATCAGTTTTAGGCCACACAATGACGCAAAACATCGATGCACAGGGATTGCAGAGTAAGGCAGAAGCGCGTCTCGCATCTCTGAAGGGGGAAAAGTTAGTAACCCGGATTGCCGTTCTGTCCACTTTGCTCGGACAAGGCAAAATAACCAAACGGCTTATGATCGGCATGTCGATCGAAACGCACAAAACCTCCCCGGACTTCGATCAAAAAAAATGTAACCAAGCTAAGAGTAGGATCATGCAGGCTTTGGGTGATATTGATTGTGATGTGTTCATCGAAATGGATCGCTAAGATAACCCTCACCCTTTCTTCTACACCATTTTCGTTTTCGTCGGGCAGCGCTTTCGTAAGTCATTGATTGTGATGCGTGATTATTTTGTGGCGTTGAGCTCAAAAAAGGTACGTGATGCTAAATAATGTTGGTTTAGTGGCGAATTGGGTTACAGTTCCCTTGCGACGACCGCGCTAGCCGCCTGGGAGTGGCTGCAACGCGGTTCGGTGCATTCCTTGTCTCTTACACAAGCATTGATCGCGCAGCGGTTTTCGAGTCTCTCGGTACGACCGCTGGGCCATGTCTTTTCCGGCCCAACGCAAACCAGGCACCGCATGCCATCTCGTGGTGCCGGTCAATTGAGGTCGGCGGGGGCGGCAGCCAGGAAGTCGCGCACCGCAGAAATCGCGCCGTGGACGTCGAGGGGCCCTCGTGCTCCCCATCGGCGAAGCGCACAAACCGCTTGGGGGCCCGGATCGCCGAATAAAGCCGCTCCCCGAAGGCGATCGGAACGATGATGCCGCTCGCCAGCATCCAACCCCATCGTCCCGATAGCTCGCACTTGTGCTCAAGCGCGAACATCATCGAGGCAACGCCTTCGATCACGAAAAATACGATGAGAACCAAGGTAAGCGAGAGGACGCCGCTCAATGGCCGCAACAGGAGCATGATGCCGGCCCGCAATTCCAAGGATCGCCGAGACGAGCGACCACCAGAAACCCGGCACTCTGCCCATCCAGAAGGTGGTGATCCAGCCGGCGATTCCGCTGATGAGAAAGAGCCAGCCAACCAGAATCTCGACTGCGAGCGTTGCGATCGACGTAATAGCGATCGCGGCCAGACCGAGGATGACAAGAATGATCCCCTCGACCAGAAAGAGTACCCAATGCTCGTGCAGCGATGTCGCCGCCGCGTCCTGATTTTGCTCGATGTCGGGCTTGTTCATCGACATGGCAAAGGCCTCCTTGGATCCGGCGGCCTTCTTGCCAGCATCACTGATTTATTTTTGCTCCGACAAACTGGTGTATTTTTACTCCGGCGTTGACCCTATTCGCCAACGCTGCATAGCGGAGCCCGGCGAAGGTAAGGCCGAAAAATTTGGCGATGTGATACGATGAAGAAATTCCAACCTCGAGGAGGAACGGTCCAGCAGCGCCACACTCGCCCTCGGACTCACCTGTCGCGAGCGGTGTACCGTGCGGCATGTGCGTGATGGAGTAAGATTCGATCAGCTCATTGCCTTCTCTGTCGACCCAGACCTCGCGAGGATAGCCGTCGACCATCAATTGAACCGACGGCGTAATAGGCAGACCGTGAACATTCGTCCATTGTTTGAGGATTTCGCGCGCGTTCGACGGAATCACCGTCGTGTCGGCGCTTCCATGCCATACGGAGACGAG
>JBAPYK010000127.1:0-38640 GCA_049284695.1 Rhodoplanes sp.
TTCCAGCGTGTTGTCCCAGTCGGAAAAGTTCACATCGACGGGGCGGACTTCGACGCCGTGTTCTTGCGCGTCGCGCACGATCTGGGCCGGCGCGTAAAAGCCCATCGGCTGGCTGTTGAGAAGCGCGGCGGCGAACACGTCCGGATAGCGGCACTTGATCCAGGCCGAAGCGTAGACGAGCAGCGCAAAGCTCGCCGCATGGCTTTCCGGAAAGCCATATTCGCCAAAGCCCTCGATCTGATTGAAGCAGCGCTCGGCAAAGTCGCGCGGATAGCCGCGCGCGGCCATGCCTTCAATCAGCTTGGTGCGGAAATATTTGATGGTGCCGACGCGGCGGAAGGTCGCCATGGCGCGGCGCAGCTGATCGGCCTCGGACGGCGTGAAGCCCGCTGCGACGATCGCGATCCGCATGGCCTGCTCCTGGAACAGGGGCACCCCGAGCGTTTTTCCGAGCACTTGGCGCAATTCGTCCGCCGGGCCGTGCGCGGGGGAGGGCGAGGGAAAGTGCACGTCCTCCAGGCCCTGCCGCCGCCGCAGATAGGGGTGCACCATGTCGCCCTGGATCGGTCCCGGGCGCACGATCGCCACCTCGATGACGAGATCGTAGAACGCGCGCGGACGAAGCCGCGGCAGCATGGTCATCTGCGCGCGGCTCTCTACCTGGAACACGCCGACCGAGTCCGCGCGCGACAGCATGCGGTACACCGCCGGGTCCTCCGGCGGAATGACCGAGAGATCGAGCCGCGCTTCAGAGCACTCTGCAAAACCTGACGGCTGCTGCTCCACCCTCCCCTGGAGGGGGAGGGTCGGCGCGCGCTCCGCGCTAGCGGACGACGCGCCGGGGTGGGGTGAACCTCCTGAACTCACCCCCTCCCGCTCCGCTTCGCGGACCGACCTCCCCCCTCCAGGGGGAGGTACAAGAGCAGCAAACTCTGGGTAATGCTTTTGCAACAGATCGAGCGAGCGGCGCAGGCAGGACAGCATGCCGAGCCCGAGCACGTCGATCTTGAGGATGCGCAGCGTGTCGAGATCGTCCTTGTCCCACTCGATGACGGTGCGCTCCTCCATCGCGGCGTTCTCGATCGGCACGAGTTCGTCGAGCCGGCCGCGGGTGATGACGAAGCCGCCCACATGCTGGGAGAGGTGGCGCGGAAAGCCGATCAGCGCGCGGGCGAGCGCCAGAATCTTGGCAAGCCGCGGATCGGCCGGGTCGAAACCGACGCGGCGCGCATGTTCGTTGGAGATCGCCTCGGCCGACCAGCCCCACAGCGTGCCGGCGAGCGCGCCGATCGCGTCGTCCGAGAGGCCGAACACCTTGCCGACCTCGCGAATGGCGCTGCGTCCGCGATAGCAGATGACGGTCGCGGCAAGGCTGGCGCGCTCGCGCCCGTAGCGCCGATAGATGTACTGGATCACCTCCTCGCGCCGCTCATGCTCGAAATCGACGTCGATGTCGGGCGGCTCGCGCCGCTCGGCCGAGACGAAGCGCTCGAACAGCAGGTCCGCGCGTTCGGGATCGACCTCGGTCACGCCGAGACAGTAGCAGACGGCGGAGTTCGCGGCCGAGCCGCGGCCCTGGCAGAGAATGCCCTGCGCGCGGGCAAAGCGCACGATGTCGTGGACGGTGAGGAAATACGGCGCATAACCGAGCTCGCCGATGAGCGCGTATTCGTGATCGAGCGCATGGCGCACGTTCGCCGGCACGCCATGCGGGTAACGCCGGCGCGCGCCTTCCTCGGCGAAGGCGACGAGCGCGTCCTGCGGGGTGGCGAAACCTTCGCGGATTTCATCCGGGTACTCGTAGGCGAGTTCGTCGAGCGAGAAGCGGCACCGCTCGAGAAAGTGCTGCGTCTCGGCGATCGCTTGCGGCGCGGCGCGGAACAGGCGCGCCATTTCGTCTGCCGATTTGAGGTGGCGCTCGGCATTCGCTTCGAGCCGGCGGCCGGCGTTATCGAGGGTGAGATGCTCGCGGATGCAGGTGACGACGTCCTGCAATGCGCGCCGCTCCGGCGCGTGATAGAGCACGTCGCCGACGGCGATGAGCGGAATTTTCGCCGTCTCCGCGAGCGCTGCATGACGCGCAAGCCGCCGGGCGTCGTCGCCGCGATAGAGCATGCTCGCCCCGAGCCACACCGCATCCGGCACGGCCTCGTGGAGGCGGGCAAGCATATAATCGTCGTTTCGGTGCGAGTGCCGCGCAGTCATCGTCTCCGTCGTCATTGTCCCGGCAAATTTCTTCCCCCTCCCGCCTCGCTGCACTCGGCTCCCTCCCCCGCTTGCGGGGGAGGGTAGGGAGGGGGTGGATGCGCGGGTCGAGCCCGCGCGTGACGAGATATTTTCGGCCGCAGGCATTTCGTCCAAGGACACGATCAGGTTCAGCCCCGCGGAATGCGCCAGGAGATCGTCGAAGAATAGCGTGCAGACGCCCTTTTCGGCGCGGCGCTTGCCGAGCGTGAGCAGGCGGGTGAGCTGCGCCCAGCCGGTGCGGTCCCGCGGATAGGCGAGAATGTCGGGGGTCGCGTCGGCAAAAACGAGCCGCGCGCCGACCGCGAGGCGCACGCCATGCTCTTTCGCCGCCTCATGCGCGCGCACGACGCCCGCAACCGAGTTGCGGTCGGCGACGCCGAGGCCGGAAAGCCCCAGCGCCTTCGCCTGCATCACCAGCTCTTCGGGATGCGAGGCTCCCCGCAGGAACGAGAAATTGGTGCTGACGGCGAGTTCAGCATAGGCGGACAAGACGCACCTCGACCGGACTGAGGCAGATCATAACAAATAGCATGCGCCATCAACGGAGTGTCGCGAAACGGCTATTCGCGCCGCATTCGCTCGTCTGCGGCGACGGCCATCAGGCGATAAGCCCGCGCCGCGTGAACTCGGTGCCGGCATATTCAATATGCTCGCCGGCAAGTGCGTTTGAAAGCCAACCGGCGAGTTCCTCGATCCCGGTGCGAAAATCGACCTTGGGAGAAAAACCGAGCTTCGCCTTGCTCTTTGCGATATCGGCGAAGCAGTGCCGGACGTCGCCGGCGCGAAACTTGAAAGTGATATGCGGTTCGATCTCGCCCACGCCCATGACCTCCGCGAGATCATGCGCGAGGCCGGCAATGGCACGGCTTTCGCCCGCGCCGACGTTGAAAACGTCGCCCACGCCCAACTCGGTTCCGAGCGCGAGCATGCAGGCTTCCGCTACGTCGCGCACATGGACGAAATCTCGGCGCTGCCGGCCATCTTCGAAGACGAGCGGCGGATGCTTGTTGAGGAGCCGCGCGACAAAGACCGACATCACGCCGGTATACGGGTTGGAGAGCGCTTGGCGCGGCCCGTAGACGTTGAAAAAGCGCAAGGCGACCGTCGGGATGCCGTAGGCGCGTCCGGTGATCAGGCACATGCGCTCCTGGCAATATTTGTTGAGCGCATAGATCGAGTTGAGCGAAGGCGGCTTCGTCTCCGGCGTCGGCGCCGGGATCAGCGTTCCGCTCTCGTCCTGCGGCTCCCACTCGCCGCGGCGAATCTGGTCCAGTCGGCGTTCGGCGGGATTGACCAGCGTGCCGTCGGCCCGCCGCGCGAGACCTTCGCCATAGACGTTCATCGACGAGGCGCACACGAGTCGCTCGACCGGATGGCGCAGCAATGCTTCGAGCAGCACGGCCGTGCCGCAATCGTTGGCGTTGGTATAGTCAGCGATCTTGTACATGCTAGGGCCGGCGCCGACCGCTGCGGCGAGATGGATCACCGCGCCGACTCCGGCAAGCGCGCGGCGCAGGGCATCGCGGTCGCGGATGTCGCCGACGATCAGCTCGGCGTCTTCGGGAAGATACGGCGGCCGCTCGGTTTCCCCATGCGCCTGCGGACTCAGATTGTCGATGATGCGGACAGCGAAGCCGTTGGCGAGCAGAAGCTCCGCAATATGCGACCCGATAAAGCCCGCCCCGCCGGTGATGAGAACATGCGTCGGCATCTCCCGCTCCTTTAGGTCCCGGCCGCTGGTACGCCGGTAGGCGAACGCGGAGCGAGAAATTTTGTTCCTTGCTGGTGGTGTTATACTACCTTCACCGAAGATACGAAGCTATGGTCAGAATGCCTGCCCAGGCCCGTTCCAGGGCAGACCAAGATGGCTCGCCACCGACGCGGCGATATCGGCATAGGACGATCGCGCCCCGATCGAGCCGGGAGGCGCAGCGCCATACGCAAGCACCGGCGCCTGCTCGCGCGTGTGGTCGGTGCCGCGAAACGTCGGATCGCAGCCGTGATCCGCGGTGATGACCACGAGGTCATCTGCGCGCAGGACGGCATCAAGCTCGGGCAGGCGGCGGTCGAACGATTCGAGCGCGGCGGCGTAGCCGGCGACGTCGCGGCGATGGCCGTAGAGCGTATCGAAGTCAATAAAGTTGGCGAATAGGAAGCCGCCGTCGGCAAGCCCGCTCGCCCCCTCGATCGTGCAGTCAAATAGAGCGTCGTTGCCCGCCGCCTTGAGCACGCGACCCGTCGCGCGATGCGCGAAAATGTCGGCGATCTTGCCGACCGTGATGACGTCGCGGCCGGCGGCTGTCGCGAGATCGAGAATGGTCGGCGCGGGCGGTGGCGCCGCATAGTCGCGGCGGTTCGCGGTGCGCGTGAAATCGGCGGCCGCAGCGCCGACGAAGGGGCGCGCAATCACCCGTCCGATATTCAACCGATCGACCAGGCCGCGGGCGATGAGGCAGACTTCGTAGAGCCGGGCGAGCCCGAATGTCTTCTCATGCGCCGCGATCTGGAAGACGCTGTCGGCCGAGGTGTAGCAGATCGGCTTGCCGGTCCGCATATGCTCTTCGCCAAGCGCAGCGATGATCTCCGTGCCGGAGGCGTGCCTATCGCCGAGAATGCCGGGCAATCCGGCTTCACGGCAAAGCGCCTCGACCAAGTCCGGCGGGAAGCACGGCGTCGTGTTGGGGAAGTAGCCCCAATCAAACCGAACCGGGCAGCCCGCAATCTCCCAATGTCCGGAGGGCGTGTCCTTGCCGTGCGATGCCTCTGCCGCGCAGCCGTAGCGCCCGCGGAGGGGGCCCGCCTGAAGGTTCGGCGGCACACGGCCGCTCGCCAAGCGGCATGCTTCGCCGAGCCCGAGCCGGGCGAGATGGGACAAGGCGAGCGGTCCGCGGCGCAGGCCCGGCCGATCGCCTTCGCCGCGCGCGCAGGCTTCCGCGATATGGCCGACGGTGTCCGCACCGGCGTCGCCGTACTGCCCCGCGTCGGGCGCGCCCCCGACGCCGACCGAGTCGAGAACGAGAATGAAAGCGCGGGGCATCGATGTCCTCTCGACGTATATTGCTCCCGCGCCTCAAACGCGAACGCGCCGCGCGGATCAGACGATCGGGCCGCACCAGCCGGGCAGGAAGCGGGCGTCGGGCGATTTCGCAAGCGTCATTGCTTCGCCGAGCGCCTTGTCGAAATCGCGTTTGACGGCCGCCCGTTTGATCCGCCGGCGTAGGAAATCGGCCCAGAGAAATTCGCTGAAGGGCGTGGTGTCCTTGGAAAACCCCCCGGCCCTGCGCAACTCGCCGGCAAGGCTGCGGAACGGATCGTCGACCATATCGGCGACCGCTTTGGGTATGTCGCCGAACCCGCAACGCACGCCCCTCTGGTCATAGGGGTGACACCAGCCGCGATTGTCGAGGAATATCCAGAAGGCATCGCGGTCGAGCATGCGCAAATCGGTGACGACCGAAACGAGCACATGTTTCTGGCCCTCGTCGTGGAGGGCGCGCGCCAGGTGATGCTGGTCGATGATGTAATGTCGCTCTTTCGGTCCGAGAATCACCGGGATCATATGCCGGCCGAGGAACTCGCTCTTGTCCTTCCTCGCCTGCCAGCTCTCCCGCTTCGCCCGCACCTCGTGCATGCCGACGGTGATCTGGGTCGGCCGCAGTTCGGATATATCCACCGGGCTGATAAGGGGTTCGCGGACATGCATGGCTGCTCCCTCCGACGATGCGCGGCCCTCGGATCTCACCAGCCGCGGGGCTGTCCGACACCCCGACGCAACTCGTCGGCAGCGATGTTACGTCGCTTTGGATTGACGCAGGCCAAGTTCACGCAGCGAGCGGTCGATCCATAGCTTGGTCAGTTTCTCCTGCGCGCTGTTCTGGCTGAGCCGGCCGCGCAAGCATGCGAAATCGACTTGATCGAGCTCCTGGTCCTGGTTGGCGCAGGAGAACACGACCGTTTCGACGCCGGTCGTGGGATCGCGATGCGCCTGCAGGCATTGGGCGCAGATCTCTTTCATCATGCACTGCATCGGCGAGTTGATCGAGCCGATCGCCTTGTGGCCGGACTTGAGGTGGGCGGCGAGAATCCCGTGCCGCGCCCGCGCGACCGCCCCCATCATCCCGTCCGAGCCGATCGCGATTACGCGGTCGACGTCGCCGAGCGGGATCGATTGCGGCCCCAAGGCGCCCGTCCCGTAGGCGTCCAGCGCCGCGACGATATTGCCGACGAAGGTCTTGTCCTGCGGCCGGTCGGGCGTAAAGCCGGGCCCTTCGTCACAGCACCACACGATCGCATCGGACGCGCGCTCGATCTCGGCAATTTTGTAGCGGTCGCGCATGGTCTTGTAGCCGGCGAAATAGAGCACGCGATTGCCGCGCGCGCGCATCGCTTCACCGATCGAGAACAGCACGGCGTTGCCGAGGCCGCCGCCGACCAGGAGCACGGTTTCCCCGTGGGGAATTTCGGTCGGCATCCCGGTCGGGCCCATCAGCACGACCGGCTCGCCCGGCTTGAGCTGCGCGCAGAGATCGGACGAGCCGCCCATTTCGAGCACGATCAACGAAATCAGGCCGCGGTCGCGATCGACCCAGGCGCCGGTGAGCGCCAGCCCTTCCATCGCGAGCCTGGTGCCGTCGCAGCGGCGCGCCAGCGTCTCGTAATTCTGCAACCGATAGAACTGGCCGGGGTGGAAGGCGCGCGCGGCCATCGGCGCGTGCACCACCACTTCGACGATTGTCGGCGTCAGTCGGATGACCTCATGCACGGACGCCCGCAGCTCGCGGTCGAGGCGGGCCAACAGCTCATCGCTCGAACTGCGGCTGCGGGGAAGCTTGGCAAGCAGCCGGTTCACGATCGGGTAGCCTTGCTTGGCGCTCGCCATCGCCTTCACCACATTGCCGGCGAAGGAGGGATGGAGATCGCCGAAAAAACTCACCGCGCGGCCATCGGGCTGAATGGCGGAGAGGACATGGGCGACGGCGGGCTTGACGCTGCGCTCGGGCGACACCGGCATGCCGTCCTCGTCGCATGCAGTGAAATACTTGCCGTCGAGGGTGATGCCGTCGGGCTCCTCGCGCGCGAGCGTCGTATTGGGGAGCGTTCCGGCCGCGACCAGAATCGTGCGCGCCGGCATGACGACGTCGGCTTGCTCGCCGGCGCCCTCCGCCGCCTGTCCGGTGAGCCGCAGCGCGCGCGCATGGCCGAAGTCGTCGAGCAGCACTTCGCTTGGCGTGAGGCGCTCGGCGAAGCGGATTCCTTCCTCCATCGCCTTGGCGACTTCCTCGTGATTCAGGGTGTAGCTCGGCGCGTCGATCATCCGCCGACGGTAGGCGATGGTCGCACCGCCCCAGCTTTGCAGAAGCTCGACGATGCGCGGCGCGCGCTTCTCGCGGGCAGCCGCCGCGCGTTCGGCGCGGATGGCGCGCGCATGCGCGAGGAACGCGTCCGCCGTGCTCGTCTCCGCCGCCGACCACGCGGCGCGCACGGCGGCTTCCCCGCGTTCGGCGACCAGCGCTTCATAGTGGGCGAGGAATTTTTCCACCTGGACGGGATAATAGGCGAGAGCCTCGGTCGCCGTGTCGATCGCGGTCAAGCCGCCGCCGATGACCACCACCGGCAGTTCGATCTGCAGGTTGGCGAGGCTGTCGGATTTGGCCGCGCCGGTGAGCTGCAGCGCCATCAGGAAGTCGGAAGCCTGGCGCACGCCCGGCGCCAGTCCGTTCTTCATCGGCACCACGGTCGGCTTTCCCGCGCCGGTGCACAGCGCGATGTGATCGAACCCGAGCGCAAACGCATCCTCGATGCCGAACGTGCCGCCGAAGCGCACGCCGCCGAACATCTTGAATTCGCCGCGCCGCTCCAGCAGCAACCGCACAAGCTTGAGGAAATTCTTGTTCCAGCGGACCGTGATGCCGTATTCGGCGACGCCGCCGAAGCCGGCCATCACCCGCGAGCTAAGGTCGTCTTCGAGCGAAGCAATGTCGCGGACCGGCCGAAACGCGCTACGCTTGCCGTCGATTGCTGCGCCGGAAATGTCGGGCGGCAGCGGCTCGATCTTCAGCCCGTCGATCGCGACCACGGCGTGGCCGTCGTTCATCAGATGATGGGCAAGCGTGAACCCGGCCGGCCCGAGGCCGACGACAAGCACGGTGCGCCCGCTCGCGGGCTTCGGCAGCGGCCGGCGAATGTTGAGCGGGTTCCAGCGGGTGAGCAGGGAATAGATTTCGAAACCCCAGGGAAGGGCGAGCGTGTCTTTGAGCGTGCGCGTCTCGATCTGCGGAATATCGACCGGGTCCTGCTTCTGGTAGATGCACGACTTCATGCAGTCGTTGCAGATGCGATGGCCAGTCGCCGCGCACATCGGATTGTCGATGATGGCGATCGCAAGCGCGCCGATCGTTTCGCCCCGCGCCTTGACGAGGTTCATCTCGGAGATTTTTTCCTCGAGCGGGCAGCCGGCGAGCGCGACGGCGAATTCGTTCCGCTTGAATCCGCCGCTCTTCTCCGTCAGCCCCTTCGCACAGCTGTCCTTGCCCTGATTGTGGCACCAGATGCAGTAGTTCGCGTGATCGAGCGCGCCGATAAGGTCCATGCCGGGATCGGTGAGGGCGAATCCTTCGCGACGGCGGCGGTGATGCTCGGGCAGCTTGAGCATGGTGACGCCGTCGACGACTCCGGTTTCGACCGGCACGAGCCGCATGGGATCGACCTTGCCCGGCGCTTTGAACAGCACGCCGGCCTTGTGGCGATGCTGGCCTTCCGCGGTGTGGGTCGCCCAGGCGGCGTATCGCGCGGCGACGTCGAGGGCGTCCGCGTGCTCGCTCTCCTTGTCGAGGCGCGCGGCGACCCATTCGGCGAAACGGAGTTCGGTGAGCTCGCCGCCGATAAGGGCTTCGACCTCGCGGCGCAGCGCGTCGCCATCGAAGGATGGCGCGACCTGTAGGCCATATTTCTTCATCGCGCGCCGCTGCACGAACAGCCGCTTCACCGAATAGAGCGGGCTCAGCGTATCGTGCCGGGCTTTCAGTGCATGCAATTCCGATCGTATTCCGAACAACTCACCAATGAAGTCTTCGAGGTGGGGCGCAAGCGCGATGATGAGTTCGGACTCGTCCTTGCCGGCGACGGCGTCCGGCGCCGCGCGCGCGGCGAGAAGCTGATCATGCAGAGCGGCGTCCGCCTCGCGCAGGAAGGCGACGAACGCGGCATCGAGCCGCGCGAGACCGTCGCGGCGATACAGGTCATCGAAGCGCGCGCCAAAGCCGAGCGCCAATTCTGGCGGCAGGGCTAGATCCTGGACCGGATCGGTCTTCGTAATACGCGCTGACTGAGCGAGTGAATTCATCGTTTGTCTGCTTTCAACATCGATTACTTCTCATAACAAATCAAAAAATGCAAAAGGGCCCCTGCGGGCCCCTTTGATGAAGATCTGGCCGATAAGCGCACGATTTATTCAGGCCCCTCGTGGGTCGCTAGCTGGCAAGCATGCCCGCCTTGCCCTTCGACCAGCGCTGAAACTCCGTTTCCAGAAGTTCGACATGCTCGACTTCCTCGGCGGCGAGCTCGCGATAGAGCTCCTGTTCGGCGGAACCCGGGGGCACGCTGCCGGCGCGGTCGGTGAAGAAGGCGACGGCGCGCTTTTCGAAGGCGATCGCGGTGCGGAACAGCGTGTCCGGATCGTCGATCTTGCCCTCGACGCCGGCCTGGACCGCGGCGAGATCGACGCGGAAGCCGTCATTCGGATCGGGAACACTGACATGGTAGCGCCGCGACAGCGTCTCCATGTGCTCATGCTCCATCGCCGAAAACCTGGTGAACAGCGCCTTCAGCACCGGGTCGGCCACCTGCTCGGCGGCGCGATTATAGAAGGCCTGTCCGCCCAGCTCGATCTGGAACGCGATGCGGATCGCGTTCAGGCCCGACTGGTCGGAAATGCCGGGACGGTCCAGCATCTTGAGCTGACCGCCGCAAAACGGGCACATCCCGTAGGGGAATGCAAAGCCTTCGCTGACTTTGGCGCAGCTTTCGCAACGCCACTGCAGGGTCGCATCTGCGCAGCAGATATAGGACTCATCCGTTTCCAGCGGCTGGTGGCACTTCGGACATTCGCCGGTTGCCATGGTTTGAACCCCTTTCTCTAAAATATCCGCGCCATTCAAGCGAATGCGCGTTTCCGGCCGACAATTCCGCTGACGCAAGAACTCCGGCTCTACGTCAGCCCGCAGCGAGTTGGCGAAACCCGCTTGTTTGCGCTCGCATCATTTTCGGCGGTGTGTCTCGCGCCGAAAAAATGCTTCTACGCACTTGCCGCCGGACGCGACGCGCGGCCGGCCCATTTTCATACGCTGCCGGTCATTCGGCAGCGGGCGCGCTTGCGGCGCCCTGGTTCTGCGCTGCGGGCGCTGCCTCCGGCCGAACGCCGACCGGCGCGCCCGGGACGAACGCGTCGGCGTCCGCCTTCGTCACCGGCCACATCGCCTTGCCGCTCTGCAGCCAGGCAGCCATCGACTTCGCGGCGCGGCGGCCGGCGCCCATGGCGAGGATCACGGTCGCGCCGCCGGTCACGATGTCGCCGCCCGCGAACACGCCCGGCAGGTTGGTGGCCTGCGTCTCGTTGTCGGCGGAGATATTGCCCCACTTGTTGAGGCCGAGGTCCGGCGTCGCCTGGCCGATGATCGGGTTGGGCTTGGTGCCGAGCGCATAGATGACGGTGTCGCACTCCAGTTCGAGGAATTCGTCAGTCGGCACCGGCTTGCGGCGGCCGCGGTCGTCGGGCTCGCCGAGCGTCATCTTCTGCACCTTCATGCCGCGCACATTGCCGTCGGCGTCGACGAGAATCTCGACCGGCGTGTGCAGGAAGAAGAATTCGATGCCCTCTTCCTTGGCGTGACGCAGTTCTTCGACGCGGCACGGCGCTTCGGCTTCCGACCGCCGGTAGACGCAGCGCACCGTGGGGACGCCGAGGCGCTTGGCGACGCGCAGGCAGTCCATCGCGGTATTGCCGGCGCCGATCACGACCACGCTCTTGCCGACGCTGATCGGCGTATCGAGGAACGGGAAACGATCGCCGCCCATCAGGTTGACGCGGGTGAGGAACTCGTTCGCCGAATAGACCTGGCCCGCGAACTCACCCGGGATGCCGAGGAAGGACGGGGCGCCAGCGCCGGCCGCAACGAACACGGCGTCGTAACCCATCTTCCCCATGAGATCGGGCAAAGTGAAGGTTTTGCCGATAACCTTGTTGTTTTCGAACCGCACGCCCATGTCCTTCAGGCGCTTGATCTCGCGGTCGATAATGTCGCGCGGCAGGCGGAAGCTGGGAATGCCGTATTGCAGCACGCCGCCCAGCACGTGCAACGCCTCAAAGACGGTCACCGTGGCGCCGAACCGGACCAGATCGGCGGCGGCCGACAGGCCGGCGGGCCCCGAGCCCACGATCGCCACCTTGCCGAGCGGATGTTCGATCACCGGTGGAACCGCCTTGGGCGGATGCGCGTGATCGCCGACGAAGCGCTCGAGCCGGCCGATCCCCACCGCTTCGAGCTTGCGCCCTTTGTTGCGGACGAGAATGCATTGCGATTCGCATTGCGTCTCCTGCGGGCAGACGCGGCCGCAGATCGAGGGGAAGATGCTCGATTCGTAGATCGTCTCCAGCGCGCCGTCGACGTCGCGCACCAGGACCTTGCGGATGAAGGTCGGAATGTCGATGCCGACGGGGCAGCCAGCGATGCAGGTTGGCTTGGCGCATTGGATGCAGCGCTCGGCCTCGCGCAGCGCGTCGGCAATCGAATAGCCGAGATTGACTTCCTTGAAGTTCTGCGCGCGCTCATGTGCGTCGCGCTCCGGCATCTTCACCTGCTCGGCCTCGAGCGCGGAGAATTTCTTGTAATTGCGCTTGCCGTCGATGATCAGCGTCTTTTCCACTTGGCAGACGTGATCGAAGTCCTCGTTGGCCTGCGTTTCTTGGCGTTTGAAGCGCTTCTGGCGCGTCAGCAGTTCCTTGAAGTCGACCTGGTGGCCGTCGAAGTCCGGGCCGTCGACGCAGGCAAACTTCACCTCGCCGCCCACGGTGACGCGGCACGAGCCGCACATGCCGGTGCCGTCCACCATGATCGTATTGAGCGAGACCATGGTCTTGACGCCGAACGGCCGCGTCGTCTCGACGCAGGCATTCATCATCGGCATCGGACCGATGGCGATCACGAGATCCGGCTTGTCGTTTTCCAGCACGTCCTGCAACGCCGCCGTGACGAAGCCGGGCCGGCCATAGCTGCCGTCATCGGTGCAGATGATCAGGTTGTCGGAATAATTGCGGAATTTGTCTTCCCAGAACACCAGGTCCTTGTTGCGGAACCCCATGATGGCGGTGGTGCGATTGCCGGCCGCCTTGAAGCCACGCAGCTGCGGATATACCGGCGCGACGCCGAGGCCGCCGCCGACCAGCACGACGTGGCCGACTTTCCCGATGTGCTGCGGCAGGCCGAGCGGGCCGACGAAGTCCTGGAATTTATCGCCTTCGTTGAAGTCGTCGCGCATCTCGTGCGTCGTCTTGCCGAGGGTCTGCACGACCAAGGTTATGGTGCCGCGCTCGCGGTCATAGTCGGCGACCGTCAGCGGGATGCGCTCGCCGCCGTCGTAGAGGCGCAGCATTACGAAATGCCCGGGCAGCGCCGATTGCGCGATGTCAGGTGCATGGACCTCCCACAGGAAGGTCGTGTCGGAAAAGGCTTCACGGCGAACGATCGGATACATTCGTCACCTCGATTGGGCGCGCGTGGGCTCGTTGTTATGGCCTGCCGGACGGGTGTCCGCCCGGCTGCGACGGGGGTTGGACGGCCTCGCCCGGCGTCAAGCTGCAGGCGGGCCCACGTGGTTCATAATGGTGCATAATGCCCTGAGGGCGTCACGTCCAGCGCTCCTTTAGTTAGTTGTTCCGCCGCCGATGTTCCATCCCGCAAGGGTTGGAATTCCTGCCTATTCGGGCTCGTCCTGATGCAATATAAATCATGTCGCAGAGTTGCCGCTGCCAGGCTCCCGGTCACAGGTTTTGGCCGGGAACGGGAAAGGCTGCACGCTCGTGCAGTCGGTGCGCCGCAGCCCAAGGGACGCATCCGCTAGATGCATTCCGAGGGCAGATTCGTTTGCCTGGTTCACTGCGATGTCGCGGACGCTCGCCTATGTTTCGTCCAAGTTTGCATGTCAAACGCCGCGCATAGCCCAGTGTCGAACCCTGAAAGCCGCTCGTTTAGAGCCACTAGTCTTGGAGTGAAGGAATGACCAAGAACGCACGCGCATTCCGAACGATACGCTATGCGCTGGCGGGTTTGCTGCTCACCTCCGCGTCCGCGCTCGCCGCCGATGTCACCGGCGAATGGTGGATCGAGGGCAAGTTCGGGCGGGTCCGCATCGAAAAGTGCAATGACCGCATGTGGGGTCTGATCTCCTGGGAGCAGGCCTCGGGCGCCACCGATTACAACAATCCCGATCCGGCCAAGCGCAAACGCCCCACCCTCGGCATGCCGATCCTGCTGGGGCTGAAGCAGAGCACAGACAACCGGTGGGATGGCAAAGTCTACAGTCCCGAGGACGGGAAGTTTTGGGACATCAATATCAGCCTGATCAGCGCCGATAAGTTGCGGCTCCAGGGCTGCCTTTTGTTCTTCTGCGGCGGCCAGACATGGGACCGCGCCCCGGTCGGCTTCAAGGCGAATGCGGAAGCCGGCAACAACACGCGGGTATCGAATACGCCATCGAGCAGGCCCTTGCCGAAGGGGGCCAATGGTCCTCCCAAGGCCGCTCCGTTCGAAACGGCGAAGGACGTCTGCAACGCGGTCGCGACAGCAAACCGGTCCTGACGCCGGCTTCCGGCGGGCCGCAGACGACCTTGTAAGCCCGCTCCCGGCCCCTGTGGGCGATCGGCTTAGGCGTCGACAGCCGAGACCGGCTGCTCGACGGGAGCTTCGGCGTTGCGCGGCCGGCCCATCAACGCGGGCTGGAACAACACGGCGGCGCACATCGTGGTGACAAGCGACAGGGCCAACAACTCGCCCATGCTGGACGTGCCGGGATGATTGGACATCCATAGGCTCCCGAACGCGGTCGCGGTCGTGAGCGCGCTCCAGATCACGGCGCGGGTGAGGCTCGATTGCAGGAGATTGGTCTGCCCCGCGCGCCAAGCCATGATGTAATAGATTTTGAATGCGACGCCGACCCCAAGCAGCAACGGCAATGCGATGATGTTGGCGAAGTTCAACGGCATACCGATCAGCACGCAGATCTCAAGCGTCAGCAAGCCGGCGAGCAGCAGCGGCACCAGCGTGAGCAGAACGTCGCCGAACCGTTTGAGGACGATCCACAGCAGCATCGTGATCGACAAAAGCGCGTAGATGCCGGCCAGGGCGAAGGCTGAGATTACCGTCTCGCCTGCCTCGAGAATGGAGATCGGCATTCCGGTCGCACCGGGATAGACGGCGAGGACAGCCCGCGCGAACGCGCGCAGCACCTCGGTGTCGTTCGGATTTCCTTTGGGCATCACGTCGACGCGCACGCGCCCGTCGGCGGTGACCCATTCGTTGACAAGCTCCATCGGCAAGGTTTCGAACGATACCGGCTGCGCCTGAAGGAGTTCCCGCCAATCGTCGAGCACGACCCTGAGCGGCTGCAGAAAAGCGGCCGCAACCTTGTCGCGCGCGGTCTGATCCGCGTCGGCGAGCCGGGTGAGGTCGGCCGCAAGCCGGTTCGCCGCATCGGCGCCGGGTCCGGTTCGTCCGTCCACAATCTCGAGGGTGAACTTGGCGGCACTGCGCAGCGCCGCGACGTTCTCGGCATCGCTCGGCGCGGGACGAACTTTCGCCGCCAGAGCGGGCCCGAGCTTTTGTTTCAGTTCCTTGATCAGCGTGAGCTTTTGTTCCTGGTTGTCGGGAACGAAGCTTGCAAGCGTGACCACGCGCCCCGCCTCCGGCAATTGGCGCAACCGATCAGCTGTGGCCACAGCCTCGGTTGGCGAACGCGTCAGCACGGCGATGGCGTTCGCGCCGATATTCGGGTCGTTGCTCAAGTCGATGAAGGTTGCGACCGATTCGACGTTCTTGCTGCGCAGATTGACCGGATTGATGTCGAAGGTGAGGAAGTAGAGGAGCGGCGTCCCGAGCAGCGCCACGAGGCCGGTTCCGCCGACCACGGCGATGCGATGGCGCTCGAGAAAACGGTCGACCGGGGCAAGCGCCCGATAGCCGATCTCCTCCGGCTCGCCCGGCGGGCGAAGGATGGTCAACAGCGCCGGCAAATGGGTGATGCTGGTGACAAAGGCGATCAGCATTCCGGCGCCGGCGATCACCCCCAACTCGGAAATGCCGCTGTAGTCGGTCGGCGTGAATGACAGAAACCCGGCGGCGACGGCCGCAGCGGCGAGCGTCAGCGGCACCCCGATCCTCTTGGCGGTTTCGAGCAGGGCGGCGCGCAGATCGTCGTTCTCGTGGCGCTCGGAGCGGTAGCGCACGGCGAACTGTATGCCGAAATCGACCCCGAGCCCGATGAACAGCACGGCGAAGGCGATCGAAATCGGGTTGAGCGCGTCGACCATCATGAGGCCGAGCGCCGCCGTCGCGGTGAGGCCGACGATCATGTTGAGAAACACCGCCAGGATCAGTTTGCCGGAGCGCAGGGCGAGCCACAGGATCACGAAGACGACGCTGATCGTGACCGTTATGTCGCGCAGAGCGCCGTCGCGAATGGTCGAAAACTCCTCGTCCGCCATCGCGACTGGGCCGGTCAGCCGCACGCGTGCCTGGTACTCGGTCGCAAGATCGAGGTCCCGCGCGGCCGCCCGAATCGCCGCCGCGCCGCGGCCGCCGGGCTCCAGCGCGGAAAAGTCGAGCACGGGACGAATTTTGATCAGGCGTCTCGTCTGGTCCGGCGCGTTCGCCTGCGCGTTCATCAGCGCCTGCCAGGAGAACGAGGAGGGCCGCCCGGCGAGCACGTCTTCCACGGTCGTAGCGGCAAGCGTCAGCGGCCTCCCCAATTCATCGAGCGCGATCAGCTTGCCGCGGACGCCGGACATCACCAGCGTGAGCACCTGCGACAGCCCGCGCAAGCTCGGATCGGAGACGATGGTCCGCACGAGGGGGACCGCCTGCGTCAGGGCTTTCGTCGTCTTTTCGAGGTCCTCGACCGGTTGGAACAACAGTCCCTCACGGGCAAAGAAGGCGCCGCTGGCGAGTTCTTCCACCGAGCGGAAGTCGGATGGGTTCTGCTTCAGCTTTTGCGTGAGCGCCCGTGTGGCGCTGGCGGCGAGTTCCGGGGTTGGCGCGTCGACTACGACCAGAATCGAATCGTAGCGGCCCGGAAACGATTTCTCGAAATCAAGCTCGCGCTGACGCCAGTCGAGCGTCGGCGAGATCAATTTGGTGATCTCCGTATCGATCGCGAAATGCGTCGCGGCATAGTAGGCGGAGGCGATCGCCAACACCGCATAAGCGGCAATGATCGCCTTGGGGCGCCGGGTACAAAAGCGAACGACGTGAACAATCGCAGATACAAGCATGACGACGAGTTGCTTTGGTCGAGAGGACTATTCGGGCAGGCGGATCGGCGCGGCTGCGCCGTTTGACCGCACCCCCCGGCAGGATCGCTGGCCTGGGCGCCAGGTCGCGGCTGCTCCCGCGCTACGCTCTAGAGGGCGCGGTCGCCGCTGACAAGCGCCGCCCGGCTGCGCTGGGTTTGCCCGGGGCCACGCCAGGGGTCTCCCCATAGGGATAGGCTCTTTCGGACAGGACGGAACTTCCCAAGGCGCCAAGGAGAACCTTTCCGGGACAACGCAGGTCCGCGCTCGCGGTTCATGAATGAGGCATAAGTCGAGGTTGCGACGCACCAGCGTTCGAATTATGTCTAAGTAGGTGGAGGGGGAGCCAATTGCCGTCCGCATCAATCCCTGTATCTCAGCAAGGACAGCTCGGCCCCCCAGACGCGCCGAGGGGAGTGGGCCGATGATGTGCAAGCCGGATTGGAGCGTTTCTAGTCATTAAACCGTCCTAAGAGACCATCCCAAACCCAGACCGCGCCGGGGGAAAGGCACTCTAGCGCATCGGCGCCCGGAACCAGTTGCGAGGAAAGGGATTCGCTCCCAAATTCTCCGGCAACGAGCCGGAACCGAACGCGCGAAGATGAGAAAGAGGAACAATGGCTATTTCTTTCTACAAGCAGCTGCGCATCGGGGCCTATGTGCTCAAGCAGAAGCTTTTGGGGCGCAAGCGCTATCCGCTCGTTTTGATGCTGGAGCCGCTGTTTCGCTGCAACCTGGCCTGCGCCGGCTGCGGGAAGATCGACTATCCCGAGGCGATCCTCAATCAGCGCCTGTCAATGAAGGACTGCCTCGACGCGGTCGACGAGTGCGGCGCGCCCATGGTGGCCATTCCCGGCGGCGAGCCGTTGATCCATAAGGAAATCGGCGAGATCGTCAAAGGGATCGTCGCGCGCAGGAAGTTCGTGTCGCTGTGCACGAATGCGCTGCTGCTGGAAAAGAAGCTGCATTTGTTCGAGCCTTCGCCCTACCTGTTCTTCTCCGTGCATCTCGACGGACTGAAGCATCACCACGACCGCTCGGTGTGCCAGGAGGGCGTATTCGACCGCGCCGTGGCTGCGATCAAGGCGGCCAAGGCGAAGGGATTTGCGGTCAACGTTAACGCGACGATTTTCGAGGGCATGCCGGCCAAGGACATCGCCGACTTCCTCGATTTCTGCACGGATCTCGGCGTCGGCGTGTCGATCTCCTCGGGCTACGCTTATGAGCGGGCGCCCGACCAGAAGAGCTTCCTTAGCCGCCGCCGCACGAAGGAACTGTTCCGCAGCGTATTCGCCATGGGCAAGGGCAAGCGCTGGAACTTCATGCATTCCGATCTGTATCTCGATTTCCTCGCCGGCAACCAGGAGTTCCATTGCACCCCGTGGGGCATGCCGACCCGCAATATCTTCGGTTGGCAAAAGCCGTGTTACCTGCTCGGCGAAGGCTATGCCAAGAGCTACAAGGAATTGATGGAGACGACCGACTGGGAGGCCTACGGCACCGGCCGCTACGAGAAATGCGCCAACTGCATGGCCCATTGCGGCTATGAGCCGACCGCGGCGAACGCCGTCCTCGCCCATCCGTTGCATGCGCTGAAGGTCGCGCTGCTGGGCGTGCGCACCGAGGGCGAGATGGCCCCGGAAATCTCGCTCGAAAACCAACGGCCGGCGCAATACGTGTTCTCGCGCCATGTCGAGCGCAAGATTGCCGAACTGCACGGGCAGGACAACAACAAGCCGGACGCGCATCGCACGGCCGCTGAGTAAGCCAGCCGCTCGACCGGTAACGCACCCGGCGTCACATGCCGAATGCGACCGAAGCGCTGTTGGCGCGCTGGAGATTGCGATAGCGCGCCATCGCCCACAGCGGGAAGAATTTGCTGTAGCCGTGGTAGCGCAGATAGAAGACGCGCGGGAACCCGGTCGCGGTAAAGCGTTCCTCGTCCCACAGTCCAGCGTCGTTCTGGGTCTCCGCGAGATAGGCGACGCCGCGCGCGACGGCGGGATGGTCGGCCTCTCCCGCCGCCATCAGCGCGAGCAGCGCCCACGCCGTCTGTGAGGCGGTGCTCGGCGCCGGCTTATGGCCGCGATAGTCGAGCTTGTAGCTCGACCCGTCCTCGCCCCAGCCGCCGTCGGCGTTTTGAATCGAAACGAGCCAGTGAACCGCCTTGCGGATTTCCGGCGCGGTGTGAGGAAGGCCGGCCGCATTGAGCGCGCATAGCACTGACCACGTGCCGTAGATGTAATTTATTCCCCAGCGGCCGTACCAGCTTCCGTCAGCCGTCTGCGTGCGGCGCAGATAGTCGATCCCGCGCGCCAACACTGGGCTCGTCCGCGGCGTCTCGCCGAGTTGCGCCAGCATGGAGACGCAGCGCGCCGCCACATCCTCGGTCGGCGGGTCGAGCAGCGCGCCATGGTCCGCGAACGGGATATTGTTGAGATATGTATGGGTGTTATCGGCGTCGAACGCTCCCCAGCCGCCGTTCGCGCTCTGCATGCCGACGACCCATTCGCGCGCGCGCTCGATCGCCGCCGCAAAGCGCGGCTCTTGCGCGGCTTGCGCGCGATCCATCGCCATCACGACGACCGCCGTATCGTCCAAATCCGGATAGTGCGCGTTGACATACTGAAACGCCCACCCGCCCGGCCGCAGCTCCGGCCGTTGCGGGCTCCAATCGCCGCGCAGGTCGAGCACTTGGAGCGGCAACAGCCAATCGAGCGCCTTGCGAGCCTGGGCCGTCGCGCCGTCGCCGCCAGCCTCCAGCAAGGTGTGGCAGGCGAGCGCCGTATCCCAAACGGGCGATACGCAAGGCTGGCAGTAGGCCTCGTGCTCCCTGATCACCAGAAGCTTGTCGAGCGCGCGGCGGGCGACCGCGCGGTCCGGATGGTCCGGCGGATAGCCGAGCACGTCAAACACCATCACCACGTTCGCCATCGGCGGAAAGATCGCGCCGAGCCCATCCTCTCCGTTCAGCCGTTCATTGCAGAACGACACCGCCGCTTTGATCGCGCGGTCGCGCAGGTCTTTCGGAAACAGCGGTTCGAAGGCGCGCAGCGCCGTATCGATTGCGCGGAAGAACAGGAACCACGACCATTTTTGGTGCGGCGCTTTTTTCGGCGGGCCGATCGTCATCGGCGGTTCGATAAAGAGCTCATCGACCCTCACCCCGCGCGGGTTGCGCGCCTTGGGCTTGAGAGCTTGCAAAACCAGGAGCGGCACCAGCGTGGTGCGGGCCCAGTAGGAAATCTTCGATAGGTGGAACGGAAACCAGCGTGGGAGCAGCATGATTTCCGGCGGCATGAGCGGAACCGCGCGCCAAGACATGTTCCCGTAGAGCGCGAGGAGGGAGCGTGTGAACACATTGACCGCCGCGGCGCCGCCGGCCGCGAGGATCGCCTCGCGGGCGCGCCGCATGTGTTCGGCCGCGGGAGCGTCGCCGATCATTTTGAGCGCGAAATAGGCCTTCACGCTCGCGCTGACGTCGAAGGCGCCGTCGCGAAACAGCGGCCAGCCGCCGTGTGCGCCTTGAACGCGGCGCAGATAGGCGCCGATCTTCGCTTCCAGCGCGGCGTCCGTAGATTCTCCGAGAAAATGCTGCAGCAGAACATATTCCGCGGGGATGGTCGCATCCGCTTCCAGCTCAAAGACGAAGTGGCCGTCGGGCTTTTGCTCGGCGATCAGAGCCGTGAGCGCCTTGTCGATCCGGCCGTCGAGGTCCTCGTTCGCGCGAAAGCTGCTGGCGGCTGGCGGCGCGGTATCGGATAGGTCGGCAGTCATGAGGTGATCGCTTATCCTTGTGATGCGAGCGCGAGGTCGGCGGCGCGATTGCCGGAGCGGATCGCCCCTTCAATTGTCGCCGGCAGGCCGGTCGCCGTCCAATCGCCGGCGAGGAACAGGTTGCGCCATGCGGTTTGCGCGGCGGGGCGCTTGGCGTTTTCCTCCGGCGTGGCGGCGAAAGTGGCGCGGCGCTCGCGGACGATCTGCCATGCCGGCCGGTCGCCGGACAGCCCAGTCACGGCGCAGACTTCTCGCCAGATAGTGTCGGCAAGCCCCTCCCGCGGTTCATTCATGAAGCGGTCGGCATTGCTGGTCGTGACCGAGATACGCCCGGGAAACGAGAACACCCATTCGGATATCCCATTGAGCACGCCGACCAGGGGGGGCATGCTCGGCGGGGGGTCGGCGCGGAAATGCGTGTTCAGGATGGCGCGGAATGCGGTCGGCGCGGTAATGCCGGGCACGAGCGCGGCTGCGGCGAAGGCCGGCGCCGCCAGGATGACGGCGTCCTGCGGGTCGAGCGCGATGGAGTCGGCGCCGAAATCGAGTCCGGTCACGCGCTCCCCGTCGTAGCGAATCGCCCGCAGTTCGTGTTCAAGCCGGACCGACGCGCCCGCCTTGGCAAGGTAACTAAGCGCAGGCGCAACGAAGGCCGTCCCGAGGCCTTCCCGCGCGATGCGGGGACGGCATTCCGTGCCGCCCCGCGCGAGCGTCTCGCGAATGACCGCGCCCGCAAGCGCCGCCGACGCCTCGCGCGGGTCGGTGTTCAGCGCGGCGGTCAGCAGCGGGGCGAGGAGCTTTTCGTAAAGCTGCCCGCTGCAGTCGATCACTTCGCCGATCGGTCGGTCTCCGGCGAACAGGAGCCGCGCCAGCCGCAGATAGTCCAGCGGGCGCGTTCCCGGCACGCGGTGGTTCGCATTGAAGATCCACCACGGGAACCGGCCGTCATTCAGCCGCAGCGTCCATCCCTTGCCGGTCGCGAGGTCGACGAAGGAAAATTCCGCTTTTTCCGGGCCGACCAGAAGGTTTTCGCTGCCGATCGTCCGCGCATAGGCGAAGGCGGCATGGTTGCCGGTGAGCAGGAGGTGATTGCCGTTGTCGATGAGGAGGCCGGTTGCGTGATCGGGATAGGACCGGCATCGCCCGCCGGGCACCGACGTGCCCTCGTGCAGCGTGACGCTCGCGGGCGAAGCGACCAGCCTGACCGCCGCGGCGAGGCCGGCCAAGCCGCCGCCGATGATGTGGATGGCCCGCGGCATCAGACGAACCCGTGTTGCACGACGATGCGCAATAGATGCAGGCGGCCGACGCGAACCGGTGACCGCGGCGCGGTCCATCCGCGGGCGACGAGCTGGTCGAGAATCGCGCGATACACCTTGCCCATGATCCGCGGCGCTCGCACCGTGGGACGCGGGCAACGGTCCATGACCGCGTCGGCTTGCGCGAAATGCTCGCGCGCGCGTCGCACGATGGCGGCGCAGACCGTTGCGATCGCCGGATGTGACAGCGCCGCCCGCGGATCGTCGTCGGTGATGCCGGCATCGCGCAATAGCTCACGCGGGAGATAGAGCCGTCCGATTGCGGCGTCCTCGTCGAGGTCGCGCAGAATGTTGGTGAGCTGCAGCGCGCGGCCGAGATGATGCGCCAGCTGTTGGCCGTCGGCCTCGCCCACGCCGAAAATGCGCACGGACAGCCGGCCCACCGCGCTCGCCACACGATCGCAATAAAGATCGAGGCGAGCCAAGTCGGGCGCGCGGATGTCTTCGGCGGCATCCATCTCCATGCCCTCGATGACCGCGAGGAAGTCTTCCTTGCGCAATCCGAACGCGGCGATCACCCGGGCGAGGGAACGATTTTCCGGGCGTCCGCCACCGGCATACAGTGCGTCGATCTCACCACGCCAGCGTGCGAGGCCGTCCAGGCGCTCGCGATGAAGCGCAAGCGAATCGGCGATATCGTCGACACGCCGACAGAACGAATAAATTTCGAACATGCCGTCGCGCTGGGCGCGCGGCAGAATACGCATGGCGAAATAGAACGAACTGCCGGCGGCGCGGCGCGGCGCACCTGTCTCCTCATCATCGGTTCGGAGGGCGAAATCGGTCATGTCAAACGCCGATGAATACAGCACAAGATCGATTAGTCACGCACCGGCTGTGGATTTGTTCGGTCTCCTTGCGAGAGCCGGCCCCATAGGCCCCGCGCGATTCCCAACATACCTAGCGCAGCGACCGCCGGCTTGGCGAGGTGCACGGGTTCGCTCAGCGGGTCGCGCGCCTGTAAGACGCGCACAAGCCGTTCGGCGAGCGTTTGAATGACGGCGACCTCAAGCGCAAGCCGCGGATCGCGTATTTGCCTGGAGAAATCGCTGCTTTGGTCGAGTAGGGCGGCCGTGCGCTGCGCGAGCTTGATGATGCAGGCGCGCAAGGCTGGCGAGGCGCGCGCCTCGCCGAGCGCTTCGACGGCGGCGCCCTCCGCCGCGAGGGCGTCGAGCGGAATGTAGACGCGATCGAGATTGCGATAGTCGGCGCCGCAATCCTGCAGGTGATTGATGATCTGGAGGGCCGCACATAAGGCGTCGTTCGCGGGCCAGGTCGCGCGGCTCTCGCCATGCACATCGAGCACGAAGCGGCCAACCGGCATCGCCGAATAGGTGCAATAGCCGATCAGATCATCGAAGTCGGCGTAGCGCTGCTTGGTCACATCGAGCCGGAAAGCCGTCAGCAGGTCCTGAGCATGACGGGGGGAAAGCCCGCGATCGGCAAGCACGGTTCTCAGCGCAACGCCTTGAGACTCGTCTGCGGCCGTTCCCAGCAGGCTGCGCTCGAGCCGATCGAGGTGCGTGAGCTTGTCGTGCTCCGAAAGGGTCGGATGGTCGGCGATGTCGTCGGCGACGCGGACGAACTCATAAAACGCAAGAATGACGCCCCGATGGCGCGGATGGACGAGCCACGAAGCGACGGGAAAATTCTCGTCGCGCGATCCTTTGCCCGATCGCAATGCGGCGGCGCTGTCGGTCACCGGCTTAGCCCGGCGCCCATAACGTGTCCGCAGCGACGGCGCTCATCGGTCCGGATCGGAGCGGAAGCAAGCAGCAACGGCATGAGACAGGTTCGCGCGCCCTAGGAAGCGAAAGCAAAACCATCAGGATATAGGCGGCTGATGGGCGAGCGAGCCCCACGGCTGCCGGCATTCTCCGCCAACGCCCGCGACCGCCGGCTGTCCGGGCCCGCGCGAAGGTGAAAAGCATGGCTTGCCGCCCAAGTCAACGGACGGCGCCGGCTGGCGGCGCGGGCCTCACGGGCGGGTATACGAAAGGGCTTGGGTCGGATACGTTGCGCCTCAAGGAGATGAGGTGTGCCAGGGATGGGGGCTCACTTGTTGCGCAAGGCCATTGATATCGACCCGGTCGCGGCGGCGAATGCGGTTTTCCAGGAGCGGCTCGACCGCGTTGCAAGCGATATGGAGAGTCTGCTCGACCGTCTGCTCGCAACCGATCCGGTGCAGGACGAACGAGCGCGACCGCCGCGCCTGCTCGAGGCCATGCGCCATGCGACGCTTGCCGGGGGCAAGCGTTTCCGCCCGTTTCTGGTGGTGGAGACGGCCGGCCTGTTCAAGGGAGGACGCGCGCGGGCGCTGATGGTCGGAAGCGCGGTCGAGTTCGTGCACTGCTATTCGCTCGTGCATGACGACCTGCCGGCGATGGACAATGACGATCTGCGGCGCGGGCGGCCGACGACGCACAAGGCCTTCGACGAAGCAACCGCGATCCTTGCGGGCGACGGGCTGTTGACCCTCGCGTTCGACATTCTGTCGCGCGAGGAAACGCATCCCGATCCAGCGGTGCGCATTGAGCTGGTCTGCGCGCTCGCGCGCGCGGCGGGCCTGGGCGGCATGGTCGGCGGGCAGATTCTCGATCTTGCGGCCGAGGGCCGGTTCACGAACGGCCTCCCCGAGCCTCTCGGCCAGGACGACATCGAGACGCTCGAAGCCATGAAGACGGGGGCGTTGCTGCGGTTTGCCTGCGTGAGCGGGGCGATCCTCGGGCAGGCCGATCGCGAGGCGCGGCGTGCCCTTGAGCGCTACGGCGCTGCGATCGGGAAGGCGTTCCAAATCGCCGACGACCTGCTCGACGCCGAGGGCGATCCGGCGATGGTCGGCAAGGCCACCCATAAGGATGCGGCGGCCCAGAAGGCGACCTTTGTCCGCATTCTGGGGATTGATGGCGCGCGGAAGAAACTCGTCGAACTCGTGGCCGATGCGGAAGCGGCGCTCGCGCCGTTCGGGACGAAGGCCGACGTGCTGAAAGCGGCCGCGCGCTTCGTCGCCGAGCGACGGCACTAAAGAGCAGATTCCGTTCCGGTAGAATTAGAATTCGCTCAATTTTTTCTTTAGCGGCCGCATTTTCTGCGGCGAAGCGGTTCTTACTTCGCCGGAATTGCTCGCGCCCCCGCCTCAACCGGCGGTCAGGCGGTCCTCGATGTCGTTGGCGGCCTCTTCGCAAATCAAGGCCAATTCCAGCAGCTCTTTTTTGACGAATTCGTCGTCCGTCTGGGCGGCGAGTTCGCGATACTTCCTGGCCTGTTCGCGGAGGTAGTCCTCGATGACGTCCATTCGGCCTCCTCCGTGGTTGTCCGGGGGGACCAAAAACAGTTTGAACCTGTGCGTAGGCAGGTTCAAGGCTACCACGCGCTACATGCGCGCGCGTTCGGCTAGTTTTGGCCGCACCGTGTCGTTTCCGCCACCGATGGGCCTGGTCAGGCCGGCTTGAACGCCTTGGCGAGCGCATCCGCGCCTCGCGCAAGCAATCCTCCGTCCGATCCGACCGCGACGAAGGTAAACCCCCAGCCGATATAGCGCCGTGCCGCTTCTTGGTCGGCCGTAAGAATTCCGGCGGGCTTGCCGACGGCCTGCAGCCGCCTTGCCGCCCCCTCGATCGCTTTTTGCACGTCGGGATGACCGGGGTTTCCGGTATGGCCGAGGGACGCCGCAAGGTCCGAAGGGCCGATGAACACCCCGTCAACGCCATCGACCGCAGCGATCGCTTCGAGCTGGTTGAGCGCCTCTTGCGTTTCTGCCTGCACCAGCACGCACACCCGCGCGTTGGCCTGCTGCAAGTAATCCTTGATGCGCCCATAGCGGCTGGCGCGGACGCCGCCGGCGCTGCCGCGCACTCCGTCGGGCGCGTAACGGGTCGCCGCGACTGCGCGCCGCGCCTCCTCGGCGCTCTGGACCCAAGGGATCAGCAAGGAATGCACGCCGAGATCCATGATCCGCTTGATGAGCACGATGTCGTTCCACGCCGGCCGGACGATCGGCGTCGCGGTGCCGCGACTCATCGCCTGGAGCTGGGGAAGCAGGCCGGCGATTTCGTTGGGAGCGTGCTCGGTGTCGAGCAGGATCCAGTCGAAGCCGGCGTCCCCAATGATTTCGGCCACGATATTGCTGGCGAGCGCGCTCCACAGCCCGATCTGCAGGCGGCCTTCGGCGATGGCTTCCTTGAAGGCGTTATTCGGCAGGTTCATCGGAATAAGGGTTCCGCGAGAAGAGCGGATCAATCCGATCCTCGCGAAACACCCGTGCCCCCTCTGTGTACGGCAATAAGAGCCTTGGCGAACCGACCGCCGCCGCGAAATTAGGCGCTCGACTTGACGCGGACCTTGGTCGCGATCGGCCCGGTGTCGCCCACGCCCTCGACATAATAGACATCGTCGCCGCGGGAGAGCGAATCAAAGTCGCCGGCGAGGACGCTGTTGCGGTGGAAGTAGAGCAGCGTGCCCTCCGAGGTCACGAGGAAGCCGAAATCCTGCTCCGGTTGCATCTCGGCGACCTGTCCGAGGCGCTGATTCGGCGTGTCGTGCAGCGGCGCCTTGGTGCGTCCATGGCGCTGGTTCTTCAATTCCACCAGTTGGCGCTCGGCGATGCGAAATGCCTCATTGATGGCCTTCTGCAGGTCGGGCCGCTGAAACTTGCGCTGCAGATACTCCGGCTCGTGGCTGACGATGAGGTCGGCGCGGCCGGGAATGCCGATTTCGATGTGCACCACCGGCGGAATCGACGTGCCATTCGGCTTGGCCCGCTTGTCGACGCGCACGCGACAGGACGCCATGCGATCGAATATCCGCTCGAGGTCAGCGATGCGCGCGCGGATGTGCTGCTCCGCCCATTCCATCGGCTCCATGTTGTGAAAGGCAATCTCGACGGGACCTTGCATGGGCCCACTCCCGGCAAATGAACACACAAGCTTAAACCTTAAGCGCTCTCGAATAGGATTTCCAGGACAAGGGCGCGCCTCGCCGCGTATCGAAGGTTTATTTCGCAGTTGCGAAGGCCTGAGGGCCAAAAAAGGCCATCGGGGCGTTGCCCGATGGCCTTCCCCATTAGCCCAACGCGCGATGCGTCAGACGATGACGCGCTGCCGCTGCGGCTGTTGCGCCTCGGCCTCGTCCTTGGCGCCTTCCGGAATGCCCGACGCAGGCAATTGGAGCACCGTCGCGTGCTGGCCCTCGCACAACCGGGTCAGCAGGACCACCTGGCCGCTCGGGAACTCGAGCGCGTCATGGTGTTCGTAGGGGTTGTCCATATTGATCTGCCGGAACCGGGCGACGCGCTCGCGCAGCTTGCGGGTCGGGAAGAAGCCCAAGGCATGATCGCATTCGACATCGCGGTCGAAGGCGAGTTCGGTGCCGGGAAGGATGCAAACCGCAACATTCGGCTCGCCCACCTCGGCAAAGCCCCTGGTGATCGAATTGTTGAATTTCGTCGTCACCAGCAAATCACCCACTTTCGCGGCTCGCGTAGCCACATGCTGTAGGCTGTAGTCACACATCGATTGTTCTCCTCTTGCGATGGGCGGACGGGACGGCACGATGGCTCACGATCCCGCGTTTCAAATCCGACCGACAATCGAGCAAACACGCTGCGCCAGCGATATCGGTGCGGTCATAGGGTGCTCCGACTACACATTGCCTGGAGCCGCCCATCAATCGAATTCGCGAGGCGCGAACTCCGTTCCCTTGCGAAAAAAAAATCGGAACCTTGCCATAGGTTAATGAAGTTACTTTTTGCAAAGTTATTCAGTGTGCTCGCGCTAACAATCGAAACAAAGACATCAAAATGTCGCAGGGATTCCATGTCGCGCCGATGTTTTCATCGAATGGAGAATGAGCGATTCGGCGGGAATTGCCGCGCTACTAACTGCGATGCAGCAAACGCTTTGCATTGCAGCAGCGCTGTCGCAGCAGGCAAAAAACGTCGCGCATACGCCATTTTTTGCGCTTGTTCATGCTGCATGATCGTACCATGCTTCGTTGATCATTGATGATCGCATTTAGTTTTTTTGGAACGCCTTCCGGTTTGATGCTTTTCGGGGGCGTTTTATCGGCGGTTCTTCGCGTCGCCAAAATTTCATTCGCAACTGCGTTAGCAGGGCGAAACAAGAACGCCGCGGCGGCGTTGGACTAAAGCATCTGCATAAAGGCCGAGTTGGCATGACTGCGGAACTCGCCAAGAGTCGCAAATTCGACCGCAAGCCCTACGAGGCGCTGTGGCGGCATCTGGCGAGCTTTGCCCCGCTCTCCGATCAGGAAATGTCGATCATCCGCCAGACCAGCGCCGCTGCGGCCGACGTGGCGGCGGGCGTCGAGCTCTATGTCGAAGGTCAAATTTTAAGCAAGCCGGCAGCGCTCTTGTCGGGCTGGGCCTGCCGGCTGAGAGTGCTCGCCGACGGGCGGCGTCAGATTTTCGATTTTCTGCTGCCGGGCGATACGTTCGGCCATTGCACCGCGCTCAGTACGGTCGCCTCGACCTCGGCGCTGACTCTGACTGCGTCGCGGATCGCAAGCGTCGGCTGCTTGTTCGAGATGTCGGGAGAGCCGAAGCGGTTTCCCGGGCTCGCCCGCGCCTGGGCGGCGGCGCAAGCGCGCCAGGACGCGTTTCTCCTCAATCACGTGGTGCGGCTTGGCCGACAGACCGCATATGAGCGCGTCGCCCATCTTCTGGTCGAGCTGAGCCACCGTCTCGACGAGATTGGGTTCGAGACCGGCACCTTTGTGCCGATGCCGCTCACCCAGGAAATGATGGCCGATGCGCTCGGCTTGAGCGTGGTTCACGTCAATCGCACGCTCAAGCAGTTGCGGCGCGAGCGCTTGATCGAAATGCGGGCCGCCTCGATCCGCGTGATCAAGCCCGAGGCGCTCGCCGCCATCGCCGATTTCCGCTGGCCACAGGCGGCGCTCTCCTCCTAACCCACGCAACCTTAAAGAAAAGATCAGTCCGGCGCCGCAATTTGCGTCGCGTGCAGCTTCAGGGATGCGCTTGCGCAGTCCCCGCGATGCCCTCTACCATCCGGCCCGATTTCAATGGAGACACCCCTGATGACTTTGAAGCACCGCGTCCGCATGAGCCGACGCCATCTGTTGGGCGGGGCCGCCGCCGCGACTGCAATTCTCGCCGCGCCGACGATCGTGCGCGCTCAAGCCAAGGCGCTCAAGATCGCGGTCGTGCTGCCGCGGTCGGGTTATCTCGCGGCTGCCGGGCAGGCGTGTTACCGGGGCGCCGAGATCGCGCCGAAAGTTCTCGCCGATCATGGTTATTCCGTTGAACTGCTGAACATAGATTTCGAATCGAATGTCGACCTTGCCCGCACGCAGACGGAACGGGCGATCGCCGAGGGTGCGCAGTGCGTGGTCGGCGCGTTCGAATCCGGGGCGACGTTGGCGATGGCGCAGGTTTGCGAGCAGCGCCAAGTGCCGCTTGTGATCAATATCGCCGCGGCGCCGCAGATCACCGAGCAGGGCTACAAATATCTCGTGCGTAATTTCCAAACCGGCCCGCAGCTCGTCACCAGTGGATTGCAGCTCATCAAGGATCTCATCGCTGCGACCAAGGTCGACTTCAAGACCGCGGTCTTCATGCACGCCAACGACACGTTCGGCACGGCGCAACGCGGAGCGATGGACAAGCTGTTCCCCGCCGCGCAGATGCCGTTCCAACTCGTTGAGTCGATCGCCTACGACCCCAAAGCACAAGATCTCGCGGTTGAAGTCACCAAGATCCGCGCGATAAATCCCGACCTTCTGATGGTGGTGACGCGCTCCGCCGACGCGATCAAGCTCATCCGCGACATGGTACGGCAGCGCTTCGAGCCGAAGGCGATCATCTCCCCGGGCTCGCCGGGTCTCTATGACGAGGAGTTCTACAAAGCGCTCGGACCGCTTTCCGACTACGCCATCTACAATCTGCCTTGGGCGGATCCGAAGAAGAAGATGACGGACGCCTTGGCTGCCGCCTTCAAGGCCGCGCACACGGGTCATCGCTTCGAGGTGGATTGCTTCAATGTTGGGTTCACATTCGAAGCGCTGTTGATCGCGGCCGATGGGTTCAAGCGGGCGGGCACAGCCACGGGTCCCGAGTTCATGACGGCCATCCGGGCGACCGATATCCCCGAACACGTCATGACCGGCGGCCCGATCAAATTCGACGACAAGGGGCAGAACAACAATATCCGTTCCGCGGTCGTTCAAAACCGCAACCAAACCCCAACCGTGGTGCTGCCCGAGTCCGCCGCAACGATGAAGCCCGTCTTGCCGATGCCGCCGTGGCAACGGCGGACCTAGGCGGGGTCACCGGCGCAACGGCTGCAATCCTTCTGCACGACGCCCGGCGCTCGGCGGTCAGATGCCTCAGGGCGCCGGGGCGAAGGCTGAGTTGCGCCACCGCGTCGATCTGAGGTAACCGGTTCACGTCCTTGTCATACGGCGGCGGATCGGCTTCGCCCGCTCCGGTGACGCCCCCATGCATGCGCGATGTGGTCGATCTATCTCAACGTCGTCCTCCAAGGCGTTCTGACCGGGCTCGTCTATGGGCTGATGGCGCTCGGGCTTTCGGTGATTTTCGGGGTGGTGCGGGTCGTCAATTTCGCTCATGGCGAATTTGCGGTAATCGCCATGTATGCGGCCTTCATCCTGTTCAAGGCCTATGGGCTCGACCCGCTGATCGCCGCGGCGCCGATTGCGCTCGCCTTTTTCGCCGTGGGCTTTGCGCTGCAGATGGCGCTGATCAACTCGTTCGTCGGCCGGCCCGAGCATGAGCAGTTCATTCTGCTGGTCGGCCTCGCCATCATCATCGTGAACGGGCTGTTGATGATATTCGGGCCGGACGCGCAGCCCACCAACCTGCCTTATGCGTTCGACAGCTATCTGATCGGACCGCTCATCGTTGACAAGGTTCGGGTGTATGCCGCCGCGGCGGCGGTCGCGGTCTCGGCGGCGTTGTTTGCTTTCTTTCGTCACACCCGCACCGGCGCTGCGATCCGCGCCTGCGCCGACAATCTCGTCGGCGCGGCGGTGGTCGGCCTCAATGTGAAGCGGCTTTATGCGCTCACCTTCGGTCTTGGGCTTGCCTGCGTCGGCGCGGCCGGCGCCTCGATGGTGACGATTGCCGATGCGACGCCGAGCCTGGGACCCGCTTACACCTTGCTCGCCTTCACCATCGTGATCATCGGCGGGCTCGGCTCGATGTCGGGCGCGCTTGTCGGGGGCGTCTTGATCGGCGTGTCGGAGGCGCTCGCCGGGTTCATCATCGCCCCGTCGATGAAAAGCATGTTCTCGTTCGCCCTGCTGATCGCCGTATTGGTGTTGCGGCCGCAGGGCTTGATGGGAAAGAAGCGGGCATGAGGGGGCTCTGGGGCGCAATGACTCCGCGCGGCAAGGTGCTGCTCGCCGTCCTTGTCGTGGCGCTCCTCGCCGCGCCTTTGGCGGTGAACCGCTATCTCTTGTCGGTCCTGACCTTGATTCTCTATTTCGTCTATGTCGGGCAGGCCTGGAACCTGATGATGGGTTATGCCGGCCAGCTCTCGCTCGGGCACGCGCTCTATGTCGGGCTCGGCGGCTATGTGGCGGCGGCCCTATGGGTGCATTTCGGGATCGGGCCGTGGCTCGGCGTGTTTCCGGCGGTGGCGGTCGCGGCGGCGTTCGGGGCGGCGATCGGATGGCTCGGCTTCCGCTTCGGAATCGAAGGCGTGTATTTCGCGCTGCTCACGATCGCGTTTGCCGAATTCACGCGCATCGGCTTCGACCACATCTCGTTTACCGGCGGGGCGGGCGGACTGTTTCTGCCCTATGAGGAAAAACGCCTGGGCGAATGGTGGAATCTCCGCGGCGGCCAGCATTTCTTCTATTATCTCGCGTTTGTGCTGGCGTCCGGCGGCGTGGTGATCGCCGCGCTGCTGTCACGCGCGCGCCTCGGCTTTCAGTGGCTTGCGATCCGCGAGGACGAGATCGCCGCGCGCGCGCTCGGCATCGACGTGTTCCGCGCCAAGATGAAGGCGGTGCTGATCTCCTCGGGCATGACCGCGATCGGCGGAGTATTCTACGCGTTCTACAATAACAGCCTGTTTCCGGGGCAGGTGTTCGATATCGGACGGTCGATCGAGCTCATTCTCGCGCCGATCGTCGGCGGGCTCGGCACCATCTTCGGCCCGGTGATCGGCGCTTTCATCCTGACCCCGCTCGGCGAAATCCTGATCGCGGTGACCGAGCGGCTCGGCATCAATGCGCCCGGCGTCAAGGCGGTGTTCTATGGCCTCTTGCTGATGATCATCATCTCGCTGGTTCCGAACGGCGTGTGGCCGTGGATCGTTCGGCGCTTCGCGCTGGTGAAGCACAAGCCGTGACGCCGCTCCTCTCGGTCGTCGACATTGGCAAGCGCTTCCGCGGCCTGGTCGCGGTCGACAAAGTGAGCTTCACCCTCGCCGAGGGTGAAATCTTTGCGGTGATCGGGCCGAACGGGGCGGGCAAGACGACGCTGTTCAACATGATCGCGGGCATGCTCGCGCCTGACGAGGGGACGATTACCTTTGGCGGCCGGCAAATCGACGGCATGCCGGCTGACGCCGTATGCCGGCTCGGCATCGGCCGCACCTTCCAGATCGTACGACCATTCCCCGCGCTCTCGGTCGAGGACAACGTGACCGTCGGCGCGCTTCTGCACCGTTCTGATGTCGGAGCGGCGCGCGGCTACGCGCGGGAAGTGCTCGCCAGGCTCGACCTGTTCGACAAGCGCGGCGTCGCCGCGTCCGCGCTCACGCTGCCGGATCGCAAGCGGCTCGAGGTCGCGCGCGCGCTCGCGACCGATCCCAGGCTGCTCCTGCTCGATGAAGTGATGGCGGGGCTGGTGCCGACCGAGACCGACCGCATGGTGGAGATTCTGCGCGGCCTCAACCGCGACATGGGCGTGACCATCCTGCTCATCGAGCATGTGATGCGCGCGGTCATGGCGCTCGCCGGGCGGGTGCTCGTGCTCCATCACGGCGCGGCAATTGCGCAAGGGCCTCCGCAGGAGGTCGTGCGCGATCCCAAGGTGATCACGTCGTATCTCGGCGCGGAGGCCGGCGTCTGATGCTGTCCGTGCGCGATCTCGATGTCTACTACGGCGATGCCCAGGCGCTCGCTGGCGTCTCCTTCGATGTCGCTGCCGGCGGCATCGTGGCGATCGTCGGCGCCAATGGCGCAGGCAAGACGTCGCTCATTCGCACCATTGCCGGCATGCACCGGCCCGCGCGCGGCCATATCGTGTTCAATGACGTGGATATCGCCGGCTGGCCGAGCCATCGGGTGTGCAATCTCGGCATCGGCCAGGTGGCGGAGGGCCGCCAGATTTTCCCGACGCTCACCGTCGGCGAAAATCTCGACATGGGCGCGATGCTGCCGCGCGCGCGGGGAAAGCGCGCGGTCCAGCTCGATCGCGTCTTCACCCTGTTTCCGATCCTGAAGGAACGGCTGCGGCAGACTGCGGGCACGCTGTCCGGCGGCGAGCAGCAGATGCTCGCGATCGGCCGCTGCCTGATGGGCGCGCCCGATCTCGTGATGTTCGACGAGCCCTCGCTCGGGCTCGCGCCCGCCATCGTGCAGGACGTGCTGCGCACCATCCGCGAACTCAACCGCGAAGGCCTCACCTGCGTGCTGGTCGAGCAGAACGTTGCGCTCTCGCTCAAGCTCGCCGACCGCGCCTACGTGCTGGAGAACGGCCGGGTGACGCTCTCCGGCGCTGGCGCAGACCTTTTGGCCGACGATCGCGTGAGGCAGGCGTATCTCGGGATGTGAGGCCGGTATCCGAGCAGGATGAGTGGACGCGGCATCTACAATCGCCGCCGTCGTCGTCCGCGCAAAGCGGGCGATCCGGGGTCCGGCGCTCGTTCGAAGGTGAGCGCGCACTTCGGTCCGGCGACGCTATAGGGACGGACTGCCGTCCCTGATCGCGCCTTTGATCATTTCACGCAGTTCGGCCGAATCCTGATGTTTATGGACGGCCACGGCATGTTGAACCGCGGCCTCCAGCAATTCGGCCTCGGTGTCGGCGCTGATCGCAATCGTGCAGTTCGTTTCGCTTGGGAATGCGCGACAGTCGATGAATTTGCGGCCCATCGTTTCCTCCTGTCTGCCGCAAGCTTACATCGACCAGTGAGGCTCGGCCTTCACATGATCTCGATCCGGCGGCGCGAAGCCGATGCTGGACTTCGGGTGTGACGCGTGGCTCACGCGGCCGGCGGGCCGATGGTGACGGAGATCGTGCCGACGCCTTCGATTTCGCCCTCGAGGCGGTCCCCTGCGACCACCGGGCCGACGCCTGCGGGCGTGCCCGTCATGATGATGTCGCCCGGCGCGAGCGCGACCATCTCCGAGAGTTTCCCGATGATCTCCGGCACGCTCCAGATCAACTGGGAGAGGTCGCCGTTCTGGCGGACCTTGCCGTTGCATTTGAGCGTGATTCTGCCCGCCTTGGGATGGCCGATCGCGGAAGCCGGCGCGAGCGCTCCGCACGGCGCGGAGGCGTCGAACGCCTTGCCGATCTCCCACGGGCGCTTGATCTCGCGCGCGGCGATCTGCAGGTCGCGCCGGGTGAGGTCGATGCCGACGGCGTAGCCATAGACGAGGTCGAGCGCCTGCGCGGCCTTGACGTTGCGCCCGTGACCCTTGAGCGCCACTACCAGCTCCACCTCGTGGTGCAAATCCTTGGTGAGCGGCGGATAGGGGACGGTCGCGCCGTCGCGCACCACCGCATCCGCAGGCTTCGCGAAGAAGAACGGCGGCTCGCGCTCGTCCTGCCCCATCTCGCGCACATGTTCGAGATAGTTGCGGCCGACGCACCAGATGCGCCGGACCGGAAAGAGCTTGTCCGTGCCAGCGACGAGCGCCGGCTGCGGTGGGGGGGCGATCACATAGGTGGCGGCGCTCATGGGGTCAGGTCCTGGTGGCATATGAGGTGAAACGCTTGACTATCGGGCCGGATGCCCGCGTTACCGCATCCGGCGAAAAGCCGGTGGCGGAGTCAACGTTTGCCTTCGGCCATGACAACTTCGCGGTGGGGAAATTTCTCGAATGCGCTTTCCGGCACGCCGAAATTGGTGGCGAGCAGCAGGCGCGGATTGGCGGCCATCCAGGCGGTGATGTTGATCGCTTCATAGACGCCGTTATTGAACGCGATCAAAATTTCGAGGTCGTCCGCACCGGTATTCTCGATGTAGTGGCCGTATCCGGTCGGAACGTAACCGACGTCGCCCGCGCTGAATTCCTCCGTTCGGGCGCGCCCATGCGATCCGAACACGGTCATGCGCCCGCGGCCGGCGATATAGTACTGCCACTCGTCGGCATTCGGGTGCCAGTGCAGTTCCCGCAACCCGCCAGGATTGATCCGCAAGATTGCGCCCGTAATCGTGCGCGAGATCGGGAACTCGCGCTCCGACACGATGCGCAGCGTTCCGCCCGCGAATGTTTCTGGGCGCTGCGCCAAGAGCTGGTAGCGATGGGTGAGGGGACCGCTGTCGAGCGAGCCGGGCACGGGCTCGGCCGGCAAGGGCGGCGGGACCGGGCCCTTGGCGATGTAGACCTCGCCCTTGGGGAAGGGCGCGAAGCTTTTGGCCGGAACCCCGAAATTCTTCGCCAGCACCTCGGTCGGCGTATGGGCGAGCCAGTCGGTGATACTGAAGGTGCCGAATTCGGAGAAATAGCCGTTGTCGAAGACGAGGACGAACAGGCAGTCCTCCGGTCCGAGCCCTTCGATGGAATGCCCGAAGCCGCGCGGGAAATACCAGACGTCGCCCGGACCGAAATCGGCGATTTGCGAGCGGCCTTGCGGATCGATGGTGGTGACCCGGCACCGCCCCTTGAGGACATAGGCCCATTCGGCAGCGTTCGCGTGCCAATGCAGCTCGCGCAATCCGCCGGGGGCAAGCTGCATCAGCACGCCGGCGACCTTGTCCGATACCGGGAATTCAGCGACCGTCGCCTCCTTAGCCCAGCCGCCGGCATAAGTCTTGGCGGGCTTTTCGCCGAGCGGGTAACGGAACGATGGAAGTTCGCCGCCGAGCAAGACCGATGGGCCGGGTCCCCACTGCGGCTGTCCGCTCTGGGCGAAGCTCGGCGCAGCCGCCGACGCGGCGGCGAGCGTTCCTGCGGCGGCGGTTGCGCCGAGGAGATTGCGTCGGGACATGTCTGACATCGCTGATGGCTCCTTCCTCTCGTGGAAAGGCCCGAGATTTCTCCAAAGGCCCGCTCACCCCTTCCGTGCCGCCAACTTGCGCTCCCATTCGAGCGCGTGGGCGACGATCGTGGGCAGGTCGTCGAATCGCGGCTTCCAGCCGAGCGTGTCGCGGATGCGTTCGGACGCGGCGATGATCTCGGCCGGGTCGCCCGGCCGGCGCGGCGCATAGTCGACGCGGAAATCGACGCCGGAGACGCGCTTGACCGTGTCGATCACTTCGAGCACGGAAAAGCCGTGTCCATAGCCGCAATTGAACGTGGCTGGCGCGCCGCCGCGGGCAAGGTAAGCAAGCGCCTCGGCATGGGCGGCGATCAAGTCCGACACGTGAATGTAATCGCGGATGCAGGTGCCGTCGCGCGTCGGATAATCGGCGCCGAACACCTCGATCTTTGCGCGCAAACCCAGCGCGGCTTCGACCGCGACCTTGATGAGATGGGTCGCGTTGCGCGTCGATTGGCCCGTGCGAAGCTGCGGGTCGGCGCCCGCCACGTTAAAATAGCGCAGGATCACGTAGTCGAGGCCATGCGCGGCGCCGGCGTCGCGCAGCATGGTTTCGGTCATCAGTTTCGATGAGCCGTAGGGCGACATCGGCGGGGTTGGGTCATCCTCGGTCACCGGAACGCGCGCGGGATTGCCGTAAACCGCGGCGGTCGAGGAAAAGATGAAACGCCGCACGCCGCCCTTGACCGCGCATTCGATCAAGTTGCGCGAGTTTGCGGTGTTGTTGCGGTAGTATTTAAGGGGGTCGGCGACCGATTCCGGCACCACGATCGATGCGGCAAAATGAATGATCGAGTGAATGCGGTGCTCGGCAATGAGCTTTTCAACGAGCGTCTGATCGCCAGAGCTGCCGGTGACAAGCAGCGCTCCAGGCGCGACCGCCCAGGCGAATCCGGTCGAGAGATCGTCGAGCGTGACGACGCGTTCGCCGGCATCGACGAGCGCATGCACCATATGGCTTCCGATATAGCCGGCGCCGCCGGTGACCAGGATCGTCATGTCGGATTCCGTTTCACTGCGTGTTCCATAGAGCAAACCGGGACACGTCAACAGCCTGTTTTCGGAACAACCGCGTGGAGCCCTTCAGATGACAAGGCAGGGTTCACGCGGTAAGAGCCGCGGCGGTAGCGGCCGGCGCGGGTGAAATCCATGGACCAGCGGACATTGGAGGCGATCGAGGTCATCGTCCCTAATCTGCACTGGCGCTATTCGGGCGTCACCGCCACCAACCGCATGATCGCGCCCCGGCTCGCCAAGCGGGTCCAGATCGGCTGGCTCGGACGTCATGCGCCGGATGGCGTCCCCCGGCTCTCGTCCAGCGATCTCCTGGCTTTGCGGCGGCCTCGCCCCGGCCGGCCGCCCCTGATTTGGCACGCGCGGCGCAACGACGAGATGATGGTGGGTCTCGCGCTCAAGGCGCTCGGATGGCCGCTTGCCCTCATCTTCACCTCGGTGGCGCAGCGCCGGCATACATCCCTGACCCGCCGGCTGATCGCTGCGATGGATGCGGTAATTTCTCCGACCGAGGCGGCGGCTTCCTTTCTTGATCGGCCGGCGGTGATCGTGCCGCATGGTGTGGACACCGACCTTTACCGGCCGCCGCCGGACCGGGCGGCGGCGTTCGCTGCGACCGGCCTGCCGGGGCGCTACGCCGTCGGCGTGTTCGGGCGCGTCCGCCCGCAGAAGGGGACCGACGTCTTCGTCCAGGCGATGTGCCGATTGCTGCCGCGCTATCCTGATTTCTCCGCGGTGGTTATCGGGCGGATGGCGGCGGAGCATGGGACCTTCGCGGCCGACCTGCAGCGGCAAGTGGCGGCGGCGGGTCTTGCCGATCGCGTCCGCTTTATGGGCGAATTGCCGATCGACGAGGTGCCGCGCTGGTATCAGGCGCTCACGATCTACGTTTTCGCCTCGCGCAACGAGGGGTTCGGGCTCACCCTGATCGAAGCGATGGCGGCCGGCTGCGCGCTGGTGGCCGCCCGGGCGGGCGCGGCCGACAAGGTCGTTGCGGATGGCGAGACCGGGCTGCTTATTCCGCCGGGCGATGTCGATGCGCTGGTTGCCGCGCTCGAGCCGTTGATGCGCGATCCGGCCCGCGCGTCCGCCCTCGGCATGCACGCGCGCGAGCGGGTGCTCGGCGCTTTCAGCATCGAGGCGGAAGCGGATGGCATTGTCGCGGTCTATCGGGCATTATGGCAGGCGATGGCCGCGCAGGCGCCCTGACGCACTCCACGTCACGGCCTACGGCGTCCGCTCGTCCAACACTCGGCGAACGGCGTCGAGGACCCGCGCGGCAGCCACGTCGGCGGTGCGGCGGTGGCGAACGTCCGTGCAGCCGCTGCGACCGCAGGTCGGACAGGAGGTCGTGGGCGGCGGTTCCAGCACCGCGGCGAGCGGGTTGAGCGGCGCCCAGTGCCAGGGGCTGGTCGGGCCGAATATGGCGATCGCCGGCCGGCCGAGCGCCGCCGCGATATGCATCAGCCCCGAATCATTGGACACCGCCGCATCGGCGCAGGAGA
>JBAPYK010000128.1:0-5331 GCA_049284695.1 Rhodoplanes sp.
TCAAATCGAGCGATCGGCCTCGGCCACCGTGACGGTGATCTTCTGAACTTGGGTGAGCCCGTTGGGAAACTTGACTTCCAGCGTTACGAGATCGGTTCCGGAGAAACCGGGTCGCGACCGGTAGAACGCGATGTAGCCCGGGACGCTGAGCGCGAGGCACTGCCGGTAGTTCGTCGCCCGAACGTTGACCCTCTTGACATTGACTTTCCCGTTTTCGGGCACGCCGACCAGCCGGATCGTCGGCAATGGGCCGGACGTGCAGTCGGGTTTTACGTTGATGTACATGCCGATTCGAATGTTTGCGCCCGACGGCCCTTTGGCCCGGCGCTCGACGGTGCGATCCTGAGCGAGAGCCGATGCGCCCAAGCCAATAACTGCGGTCAGAATGATGAATTGGCGCCACATCGCTGGCCCTTCATTGGAGGCAGTCCGGCCTGTTGCCGCGTTCGGGTTGGTCGCCCCTGTCGCGTATATAGTAACTCGTCGGAATGACCGGCGGTCGCATCCGGCCGCATTCGCCTATAATCTCACGGTCGCGCACGGATCGCCCATGCGCGGCCATGCCGCGGAAAAAATCGAAAAAAAGAGGAGACGTCATGCCCGTTCATCCCGCCCTCGCCTATCTGCGGTCTCCGGAAAAAGGCAAAGTGGTGAGCGCCGCGGAGGCGGTGCGGCTCATCCGCGACGGCGACACGGTTGCGACCGGCGGCTTCGTCGGCATCGGATTTGCCGAAGAAATCGCCCTTGCGCTCGAGGAGCGATTTCTCCGGGGCGAGCGCGCCGAGGGGGCGAGCGCGACCGGCGCCGGCGCTGAAGCGCCCTGCCCGCCCGGCACGCCAAAAAACCTGACCCTCGTCTACGCTGCCGGCCAGGGAGACGGCAAAGACCGCGGCCTCAACCACCTCGCCCATGAGGGGCTCGTCAAGCGCGTGGTCGGCGGCCATTGGGGGCTCGTGCCGAAGCTGCAGAAGCTCGCCTTCGACAACAAGATCGAGGCCTACAACCTGCCGCAAGGCGTGATCACCCATCTGTTCCGAGACATCGCCGCCCATCGCCCCGGCCATGTCACCACCGTCGGGCTCGGCACCTTCGTCGATCCGCGCAATGGCGGCGGCAAGATCAATGCCCGGACGACCGAGGACCTGGTCGAGCTGATCACGCTCAACGGCCAGGAGTGCCTATTGTATCGGACCTTCCCGATCCATGTCGGCATCATCCGCGCCACCACCGGCGACGCCGAGGGGAATCTCACCATGGAGCGCGAGGCGCTGACGCTGGAGGCGCTCGCCATCGCCATGGCCGTGCACAATTCCGGCGGCATCGTCATTGCGCAGGTCGAGCGCGTGGCGGAAAGCGGCACCCTCAATCCGCGCCAGGTGAAGATCCCGGGCGTGCTCGTCGACTGCGTGGTGGTCGCGCAGCCGGAAAACCACTGGCAGACTTTCGCGACGCCCTACAATCCCGCGTTCAGCGGCGAAATCCGCATTCGCGCCGGCCTGTTGCCGCCGATGCCGCTCACCGAGCGCAAGATCATCGCGCGCCGCGCCGCCTTCGAACTCAAGCCCAACAGCGTGGTCAATCTCGGCATCGGCATGCCGGAGGGCATCGCCGCCGTCGCCAACGAGGAGAAGGTGATCGATCTGATCACGCTGACGGCGGAGCCGGGCGTGATCGGCGGCATTCCGGCGAGTGGGCTGAATTTCGGGGCGGCGGTCAACACCGAGGCGGTGATCGATCAGCCCTACCAATTCGATTTCTACGATGGCGGCGGCCTCGACGTCGCCTTTCTCGGGCTGGCGCAGGTCGATCGCCAGGGCAATCTCAATGTCAGCAAATTCGGACCCAAGCTCGCGGGCGCCGGCGGCTTTATCAATATCAGCCAGAACGCCAAGAAGGTGGTGTTCGTCGGCACCTTCATTGCGGGCAAGCTGCGCGTCGCCGCCGGCGACGGCCGGCTTACGATCCTGCAAGAGGGCGCGGAGCGGAAGTTCATCGACGCGGTCGAACAGGTGACCTTCAGCGGGCCGTTTGCCGCGGCCAGCGGGCGGCCGGTACTCTATGTCACCGAGCGCTGCGTGTTTGCTCTACGGTCCGATGGCCTTGAACTCGTGGAGGTCGCTCCGGGCATCGACATCGAGCGCGACATCCTCGCGCAGATGGCGTTCAAGCCGATCATCCGCGAGACGCCCGCCACGATGGATGCGCGCATCTTCCGCGCCGAGAAGATGGAGCTGCGCGACGACATGCTGCGCCTGCCGCTCGACGAGCGCTTCGCCTATGACGCGCAGCAGAACCTGTTCTTCGTCAATTTCGAGCGGCTGCCGGTACGCAGCAAGGCCGATATCCGCGCGCTCCAGGAGGCCGCCGAGAAAAAACTCGCGCCGATCGGGCAAAAGGTCTACGCCATCGTCAATTACGACAATTTCTCCATTTCGCCGGAACTGCTCGACGAGTATTCCGCGATGGTGCGCGGTCTGGTGGACCGCTACTATTCGGGCGTATCGCGCTACACGACGAGCGGGTTCCTGCGCATGAAGCTCGGCGAGTCGCTCGAACGGCGCGGCGTCGCCCCGCACATTTTCGAAAGCGCCGCCGAAGCGCAATCGGACTTGCAGCGGCTGGAGAAAGGCGCTCGGGGTTGATTCAGACTTTATCGTAATTGGGCCTTTCTTGGGGTCCTCTACCTGCATGTGAGTTAGATTATGAGCGTTGATCCATACACCGCGTTTTCATTGGGCGCCTATGATGAGGCTGCGGCGGCATTTTCCGGTTTGAGCGCTCAAAATCCGGGCGATATTGATATCATGCTGGCGTGGGCAAATGCCCTATCCCACGGAGGTCGGAAGCTGGAGGCCGCATCTGTAATTGAGAGAGCAGTTGACCATATCGATAACGCCACTGTAAGTGCGCTCCGTACGCTACACCAGCTATCCGTCGCCAATGGTCCTGCCAATGTACGGCGCGCTGTCGCTCGACGGTTATATGAACTGACCCCAGAGGAACACGAGATAGGGTTGGAGCTCCTTTCAGCGGACCCTCAGTTTCGGCTTATCGAATGGCGTGAAGAGCTTAGCCGAGTCGCTAAACTCCTACTTTCTAAACCTGACGTCGAACTTCAAACACTTGATCTTTTAAGCCAGCTTGCAGCGGGAGCAGAAGATTTATCGGTATTGTACGAAGCATCTGGACGTCTGGCTCGCGCCTATCCCAGCGATGACCGGCATTTGCTCACGTGGATACAATCTGCGATTGCTTTGGGTCCTCTAGCATTTCCCGAAGCGATCATTTCGGTTGTGTGCGAGCGCCACGTCACCAATCAACTTGCCAAGCTCCTCATGGATTTTGCGCGCAGTTGCGAGGTTACAGGTCAACTCGATTCGGTGCTGAAGATCTATCGAGTGGCCGCTAAGGACGCAGAGACAAGAATAGTAGCTGCTCGATCTGCGTCGCGCCTTGCACTACTTCTGGAAGGACGAGACGGTTTACGTAAGTTATTCGAAGAATTATCGACGCTGTATGGCGCTGAAGATAAACAGCTGGCTCGGGTTTTTATCGGTATTTTTTGGGATTTGGGCGAAGACAAAGAGGTCCTGGAATTGACTCGGCTACTTTCGAGTCAACCATGTGAAAACAATGACTATTTGGCTTATAGCGGCAGCGTTTTAGTGGTTGCGCATGAAGAGGAGGCGGCACAACTTTTCAGACAAGTGTTCTTGCGATGGGATGGAAGAAACTCCGACGTCGAAATTTGCCTCCAAGAAGCGGTTCTAAGGCTGCTGCGCGTGGGAAAGTCGCCCGAGCCCTTTCTCCGACAGATTGGGCTGTCTCGGTCGAACATCAATTCACGTATTGCGTTGGCTCGCGTTATGCTCGCGGCCGAGCAATCGATAATGCTTCGTGACGATTTGGTCACGACATTCGGCGGCCCCTGGTCATCTGGGATTTCACTGTTTTTTGATTGGCTACAGCGGATAGCAGCTAGGGTAGGTGATAATACGATGGTTTATCGAGCGGCATTCGCAGGCGTTAATAATGCAAGTCGTAGGATGGGCGACGGCCACGGAGATGATTGCTCGTCTTATGGCTTTCTTCGGCAAGCGGCAAGAGCCCAACAGCCAGCAGAGGACGCACTGATATATCTAGCGAAATTTAATGCTCGACCTAGAAGAAAAGCCGGTCGAGTTTGGACAAAACCGGATTTCACGATTGATCAAGACGAGCGGCTGGCTCTGTGGGAACAGGTCCTCCTAAAATCGCCTAACGATCCGTACTTTCGGTTGGAATTAATGAACGCTCGCAGGGCGGCGACTCCCCCCATTTTGTTTGCGGGATTACCTCGGGCTGGCAGCGTGTTCGTCTACGTGGGCCTAATGCGAGGGCTAAGCAAGGTTGGTATAGGTGGGGTTATGGCTGGAGCCTTTCCGAATTTCGTTCTTTGTCAGGAAGGGTTCCAGCAAATGATGAATTGGCGAGCGACTAGTCATACCCACCTTAGCCCACTTGAGGTCAATTTGCGGGAGATTGGACAGCGATATCGACTAGAGCGAATGTTGGTACATGTACGTGATCCGCGGCAGGCGCTTCTCTCGTGGCACGATTTTTTGCCTGGCGTCATACGGGCCTTGGATCCCACGCAGGCAGCTCACTATCGATTGCCAGCGGACTATCTTGATTGGACTTCAGAACGGCAGCTTGAATGGCTCGTCGATAATTGGCTGCCGGTGATCACCGATTGGATCGTTGGGTGGACTAAAGCGCCCGAGCTCGAGTATTTCAAGACAAAGATACTATATACAACCTTTGAGGAGATGGTCAAAGATTAGTCTGCTTTTTTTCGGCGAATTCTTGATTTTTATTATATTGATTACGATCTGTTTGTTGAGCCGAAACGCGAGCGTGGCGTAGCGAATTACCGCGAAGGTCATACTGACTCTTGGCGCTACGTTTTGTCGCCGTCGCAAAAGCGTCGGGCAGCCGAAATAGTGCCGGTCTGGCTATTGAAAAAATTCGGTTGGCCTGAAGATTAGGTTTGTTGCGCTGAGCGATGTATTCCAGTTATCGTCAGTAACAGAGCCGTCGAGGACGTTCGGCTAGCATTCGTAGCGCCGAAAGCGCCGACGTAGTGCCGACCTCGATGGCGAAGGTCTAACGCGAAATGGGAAAGAAAAATCAAATCCCCCATCGCCTTTCGGATCGCTCGACAGCCGGGCCGCTCGACTACGAAATCGCTCAGGAGAAGGCGGCCGCGCTCGGGCGACTGGGGCGCGGGCTCGAACAGGCGCTCGCAGCCCTTGCAAGCTTTGACGCCGATCATCCCGAAGCGGCCCGCTC
>JBAPYK010000129.1:0-49689 GCA_049284695.1 Rhodoplanes sp.
GGCCGCAGGCGCGATCATCGGCGGCGCCATCGCGAGCGCGCCGCCGGTCTACGCTGCACCGCCTCCGCCTCCGCCGGCCTATGCGCCAGTCTCGGGTTATGGGCCCTATCCGGCTTATGCGGCGCCCTATCCGGTCGCCTGCCCGGGCGGCTATTGGGCGCGCCGTCCGCTCTATGGCCCGTACGGGGAGTTCATCGGCTATTCGCGGCCGCGGTTCTTCTGCCCTTGATCGGGCCGATCGCGACGACGTTGAAAACGTGAATTGCGACGGCCGGCTCGCAGGAGTCGGCCGTTTGCGTTTGCGTTATTTTGCTTTTGTTCCGGCTCAGTTTCCCGCTGTGCGCGGGGGCATATGCGTGAGCACGTCGGCGGTCGGCCAGCAGTCGAGCCGCAAGTTGTTTGCCTTTTGATACGCGCCGAGCGCCAGCCGGGTGCGCATGCCGGCCTTGCCATCGATCTTGTCGCGATAGAGGCCGGCCGTCGCCAAGCGCTGCTGCATCTCTTCGAGCTGCTTGGTGCGAAGTTGCACGACCTTGTCCCAGGGCTTTTCGAACGGACCGCCCCCGGCGATACGGTCGCTCACGTTTCCGACGAACAGGACGTAAAGGTCGGAGAAATTGTAGTCCTTGATGACGTAGTAGTTCTTGAGAATGAGAAATGAGGGCCCGTAAATGCCGGCAGGCATCAGGAGGGACGCCCTCTCGTCGAGGTCGGCCGCGTCGATCTTGCGGTTACGGGCTGGGGCGAAGCCGCGCTGCAGCCATTCGCGGAGCGTGAGGGTGTAATCGGGGTCGGCGATCGTACAATCGACGCCTTTGGGGACGCGCACTTCGTAAGCCCAGTTCTTGCCGGGCTGCCAGCCTTTGTCTGCGAGCTGCTTTGCCGCCGAGGCGAGCGCATCGGGCACCGAGCGCCAGATGTCGCGGCGGCCGTCGCCGTCGAAGTCCACCGCCTGCTTGTAGAATTCAGACGGCAGGAACTGGGTCATGCCGAGCGCGCCGCCCCACGAGCTGCGCATGTCCGCGGGCCTGACATCGCCCTCTTCGAGCATTTTCAGCGCCATCAGGAACTCGTTGCGGAAGAAATCCTTGCGTTTGCCGTAGAACCCCTGCGTCGCGAGCACGCGGATCGCGCTGTGCGGAAGCTTGTAGGTCCCGAACGCCGTTTCGCGGCCCCAGATTGCGAGGACGACCTGCGGCGGTACGCCGAACTCGCGTTCGATGCGGACAAGCGTCGAACGATGCTGGTCAAACAGCTTGCGGCCTTGCGCGGCAAGGTTAGCGAGCGTCGACTCGCGCAAATAGGCGGCGGGCGTCTGCACGAACTCGGCCTGGCCCCGCGGCGGCGCCTCCGGCCGGCCGGGAATGACGAGATCAGGCAGCGACAGGTCCGGCTCGAGGCCGCGCGTTGCGGCGTCGAAGGTCGCGCGCGATACGCCGAGCTTTTCCGCCTCGGGCCACAAGGATTGTAGCCAAGCCTGGAAGGCGGTGTCGGCCGACGCCGACGGAGAAATGCTGACAAGCGCCATGAAGGTCAGCGTGATGGCTGCAAAGGCCGACGCCCAGCGGCGGATAGGATGGGGCATCATGCGCACGCTCCTGCGGCTCAGAGTTTGGCAGACGAATCTGACCCGCAGGAAACCGGCAAAAATGGGCTTAAATGCGTTGCGCGATGATGTGGCGGCGGGTTCCCCCGGGCGCGTTCATGATCCAGTCCGCCGAGACGAATCGGAAACAGAGCGTGTCCGGTTAACAAAGCCTTGCGACAGCGAAGCTGATTTCGTTTCTAGCCGGCTCCGCTGCGCGGTTGAGCCGGGTGCGGCCGTCGGCAACCCCGGGGAGACACGATCGCCATGACCACGGAATTGAGGATGCTCGCCTTCAGCATCGTGCTTGGTTTTGTCCACATCATCCTTGCGTCGCATGCGAAGAGCCGCGTCTACGGCTATCGCTGGTCGGCCGGGGCGCGGGACCAGGCCATGCCGCCGCTCGCTGGCGTCGCCGGACGCCTGGAGCGCGCGCTGCAAAATTTTGGCGAGACGTTTCCGCTGTTTGCGGCGGCCGTGCTGCTTGCCCAGGTCGCCGACCGGCACAACGCGTTCACCGTCTGGGGCGCGCAACTCTATTTCTGGGCGCGCGTCGCCTATCTCCCGCTTTACGCCTTCGGCGTCCCCCTCGTCCGGTCGTTGGCGTGGAACGTGGCGGCCGCCGGCGTCTTTCTCGTTTTGCTGGGCCTCTTGTGATGGGCCCTTCGATCGCCGCGCCGTTGGCCCTACATTCCTCTGGTGCCGAAAGCCGCCCGCGTCGCCGACCGGAGCCTGCTGCCTGATCCCTTCGCGCGCTGGTTCCACGCGCGCGGATGGACGCCGCGCCAGCATCAGATCGACCTGCTCGCCGCGGCGCAGTCCGGCCGGTCGGTCCTGTTGATCGCGCCCACCGGCGCGGGCAAAACCCTCGCAGGTTTCCTGCCCACGCTGGTGGAGCTTGCAGAGGCGCGCCGCACTCTAAAGGCACCCTCTCTCGCAAGGGGAGAGGGTAAGCACCAGCGCGAGCGCGGTCTTCACACCCTTTACATATCGCCGCTCAAGGCGCTGGCGGTCGACATCGCGCGCAACCTGGAATGGCCGGTGGCCGACATGGCCCTGCCGATCCGCATCGAGACGCGGACCGGCGACACCCCGGCGAGCAAACGCAGCCGGCAGCGGCGCTATCCGCCCGACATTCTGTTGACCACGCCCGAGCAGCTCGCGCTGCTGCTCGCAAGCCCCGACGCCCCGTTTCTGTTCGGCGGACTGCGTCGTGTCGTGCTCGATGAATTGCACGCCCTCGTCACGTCTAAACGCGGCGACCTGCTCGCGCTCGGGCTTGCCCGCCTGTTCCAGATCGCCCCGCAACTTGCGACGATTGGCCTATCGGCCACGGTGGCGGAGCCCGACGAACTCAGTCGCTACCTCGTGCCGCAGCCGCCGGGCGGACAGGCGCACGCCGAGCTGATCGTCGCGGAAGCGGGGGCCGCGCCCGTCGTCGTCATGCTCGACACCGCCGAGCATCTGCCCTGGGCGGGCCACTCGGCGCGCCATGCGCTCGGCGAAATCTACGCGCTGATCAAGCGCCACCGCACGACGCTCGTTTTCGTCAATACGCGCAGCCAGGCGGAAATGCTGTTTCAGGAGCTGTGGCGCATCAATGACGACGCGCTTGCGATCGCGCTGCATCACGGTTCGCTCGACGTCGCTCAGCGCCGCAAGGTGGAAGCGGCGATGGCGCAAGGGCGGCTGCGCGCCGTCGTTTGCACGTCTTCGCTCGATCTCGGCATCGACTGGGGCGACGTCGATCTCGTCGTCAATGTCGGCGCGCCGAAAGGCGCCTCGCGCCTCACCCAACGCATCGGCCGCGCCAACCATCGGCTCGACGAGCCCTCGCAGGCGGTGCTGGTGCCGGCCAACCGGTTTGAAGTCTTGGAATGCCGCGCCGCCATCGATGCGATCGCGGAGAATGCGCAGGACACCCCGCCGCTGCGCACCGGCGCGCTCGACGTACTCGCCCAACATGTGCTGGGTACGGCCTGCGGCGCACCTTTTCGTCCCGACGATCTCTATGCTGAAGTGCGATCGGCTGCGCCCTATGCGGGACTGTCGCGCGAAGACTTCGACGCCGTGGTCGATTATGTCGCGACCGGCGGCTACGCGCTCACGGCCTACGAACGCTTTGCCAAGATCAGGCCGGGCAAGGATGGCCGCTGGCGCATCACCCATCCGCGCGTCGCCCAACGTTACCGGCTTAATGTCGGCACCATCGTCGAAGAGGCGATGATCAAGATCCGCCTGGTGCGGTCCTCCGCGTCCCGATCGAACGCTCCGGGCCCGGCGGGCCGCATAGGCCGCGGCGGACGCGTGCTCGGCGAGGTCGAGGAATATTTCATCGAAACGCTGGCGCCGGGCGACACGTTCGTCTTCGCCGGCGAGGTGTTGCGCTATGAAACGCTGACCGAGGACGCGGCCTATGTTTCACGGGCGGCGGCCGAAGACCCGAAAGTGCCGGCCTATGCCGGGGGGAAATTCCCGCTCTCGACCTACCTTGCCGAACGCGTGCGCAAGCTCCTCGCCGAGCCGAAGGCTTGGGGGAAGCTTCCCGACCAGGTGCACGAGTGGCTCGATTTGCAACGTGTGCGCTCGCGCGTGCCGAGGGCAGGCGAAATGCTGGTTGAGACCTTTCCGCGCGCCGACAAGCATTATCTCGCCTGCTACCCGTTTGAGGGGCGGCTCGCCCATCAGACGCTCGGCATGCTCTTGACCCGCCGGCTGGAGCGCGCCGGATGGCGCCCGCTCGGCTTCGTCGCCAACGAATATGCGCTCGCCGTCTGGGGCTTGCGCGATCTTTCCCAAGCAATCGGCCATGGCGCGCTGTCGCTTGCCGCCTTGTTCGAGGAAGACATGCTGGGGGACGACCTTGAAGCCTGGCTCGCCGAATCGGCGCTGATGAAGCGCACCTTCCGCCAATGCGCCATCGTCGCCGGCCTGATCGAGCGGCGCACGGGACGCGAAGAGAAGACCAGGCGACAAATGACGGTGTCGACCGATCTCCTGTACGACGTGCTCCGCCGCCACCAGCCCGATCACGTGCTGTTGCGCGCCACGCGTGCCGAGGCCGCTACCGGCCTTCTTGACATCCACCGGCTCGGCTTGCTGCTCTCACGGGTGCGAGGCCGAATCATCCACGCACCACTCGACCGGGTCTCTCCGCTCGCCGTGCCGGTCATGCTGGAGATCGGGCGGGAGTCTATCGAGGGGGAAGCGTCCGATGCGCTGCTCGCCGAAGCGCAAGCGGAGTTGGTGCGCGAAGCCATGGAATGACGATGCGGCGTTCGCCGAGGGGCACCGCTGATGGATGCACGGACGCCTTCGTTACTTGATGCATCGCGCACCTGCGCGCCGCATGCGTGCGCGCCCGCCGCGGACGAAAAGGATAAGCTGCGCAGGCGGTGCGAAAGCACGATCACCGTCGACGGAACAGAATTGCTTGCCGATCTATCCGGCGCGCTTTTATGGCCGGACGAAGGATTGCTGGTCGTCGCCGACCTGCATCTCGAGAAAGGCTCCGCCTATGCGGCGCATGGCGTGCTGCTGCCGCCTTACGACACCGCGTCGACGCTCGAGCGCTTGGCCTGGGTGATCGCTTACTACGATCCGCGAATCGTCATCGCTCTGGGCGACAGCGTCCACGACCGCAAGGGTTGGGGGCGCCTCGACGAGGAGGATCGCGCCGCCCTCGCATCTTTGCAGCACGGCCGCGACTGGGTGTGGGTAGCAGGCAATCATGATCCCGAACCCGGCCGTGGCGTCGGGGGCGAGTTTGTGCAGTCGGTCGCCTGCGGGAAACTGCAATTCCGCCACGAGCCGAGTGCGGGGCGGGCGGTTGGCGAAATCGCCGGCCACCTGCATCCGTCGGCGCGGATCAGCCAGCGGGGGCGGACCCTGATCCGCCGATGTTTTGCTGCGGATAGTGACCGGGTGATCCTACCGGCGTTCGGCGCCTATGCGGGCGGGCTGAACATTCGCGATGACGCCTTTCTCAAGGTATTCGGCACGCCATGCTTCAAGGCGCATCTGATCGGCGACCGCAGCATTTACGTGCTGCCAACGACCCGCTGTCTCGGCGGGTAAGTTGCATACGGCCGCGCCCCGCTTGCGTGCGCTGCCGCGCTATCGCCCTCCGATTTGCCGATCTCGATCTCGATCGATGTCTCTGCTCACCGGATCAACGCTTCTCCGGGTGATAGCGGAAGGACGCCCGAACGCGGCGCGATACTCGATGACCTTGTTGTCTTGCATTCTGATGTCGAGCTGCTCGATTTCGGCAACACGAAGATCTTCCAGATGCTTCGCGGCCTCTTCCAGGGCTGATTTGGCAGCGTCTTCCCAGGAAGTTGAGCTGCTTCCGATCAGACGGACGACTCTATACAGGCTCATTTGTCATCTCCGCTTCTTGTTTGCGTGAACTGGCCTCGTCGAGAAGCAGAACCAATTCAAACCTCAGCTCGCCTGGGAAGAAATCAATTCGCGATTTCCCGAGTTCTCGCGCCATCTCCTCCACGTTCGATTGGCGAAACCTAGCTCGCTCCGTTGAGATGACGCTCGGCCCTCCAGTTTCCTCCCATAGAAAGCGGAAGGTGGCAGGATAGCTCTGATCCTCAATGAACCACTTGATTGACACTTTCCCCCTCGGGAGGGATAGCGCTCCAATCCTGGCAGCATTGACCGCGAGCTCATTGACAAGCGTGGCAAGATGAATGGCACGCGCCATATCCAAGACCACCTCGGCGCCTTGGATATCGACCTGCTTGGAGAACGCCGCGAGCTGGACCCCGAGTAGCTGCTTGAGCGGCATGCCGTACCCGCCCGTGGCGGACTTGAACAGGCCGCAAATTTGATCGGAGGCTTGGGTGCGGCTAATTGGCATCGGGAGATACTCTCATGCCAATGTTCGGGGTATCCTATCCCAATGTTCGGGGTATCCTGTCGCTGAATTAGCGATCGAGATTGATCGAGGTCAAAAAACCGAAAGCCACGCGAATATCGGCATCGCGCTCAAGCCCGCCACAACCGCGGGCGACAGTCCCCTCCACTTCTCAAGATCGATCACGCCGCCGGTGATGCAGCATCAGAGCTAGCAACAGGACCGCATTTTGGCCCAAAGCGCCATGTCGCTCCCAATTCGATTATTGTTGTTTATGAAGCAGAGCGGAAATTGAAGGCGCGGCGCGGTATGCATCCGGATGTGCGCGCCCCGCAAAAGCCGAACCGCGGAACGCCGAGCTTAGGCGCTCGCGCCGCTCCCAGAACTCGCGTCGCCCCACGAGCCGGTATCTGTCCCGGTGAGGCGCTATGGCCGCCGCGTCCCTTCAATCCCGCCGGAACACGATCGAGGCGAACCAACCGGTCGCTAGCGCCATCATCGCGGTGACGATTCCATAGAGAAGCCCGTATTCACGGGCGGCGGTCACCACGAATCGCTCGAACCCGACTTTGAGAATCTCAAAAGCCGAGGTCGTGCGCGTAATCAGCGCGCCGTCGGCGAACAGCATGACATCGACCGAATAGCTGCCGACCGACGCCTCGGCCGGCAGCGGAACCGAAGCGCGGAACAGGGTCGGCGCGAGGAATTCCACCGCCTTCGGCGATTCCAGGTAGAGACGCCGGTCAACCTTTAGCCGCAAGAATGCTTGGCGGAAGGCGTCCCCGCGCACGACGTCGGCCACGTCCGGACCGATCCGCTGGCGGAGGATCGTGTTGTCGAATCCGATATGGAGCCGCCGCAGCGCCTCCGGGTTGGCGATTTGATCGAACGGGCGATTCGCAAAGATCGCCAGGTAAGAGGGCACACTCACGAAGGTGCGCGATTCGACATTCACCCAGATTCCGATCACCTGCTCCTTGCGCAGCGTCAGCAGGCTCTGGGTCGGGCCGGAGATGATCGCGGCAATGTCATAACCGAAGCGCCGCGGGGGGGCGCTTGCGTCGCGTTCGATCGCGCCGAACAGGACGAGTTCAGCGCCGGAGAAAACCGAGTTGATAAGCACGCGCTGAGTCGACAACGATACCACGAGCCGTTCGGTCGCGACCGCGGCGGATGCGCTCGTCAGGAGCAAGAGCATCGCGCCGATGAGCAAAGCGCGCCTCATCACCCCCCCTCCAAGAGACGGAACGAATAGATCTCGCCGGGCGGAAGAAAGAGATTGATGGCGAAGCGGAGGCCGACCGCGAACACCAAGAGGCCGAGCAGGAGGCGCAGTCTCTCCGACCGCATCCTCTGTCCGGCCTGAGCGCCAAACTGGGCGCCGATCACGCCGCCAACCATGAGTATCAACGCCAGCACCGCGTCAACCAGATGGTTGGTCGCCGCATGAAGCACCGTCGCGCTCGCCATCGTCACGAGCGTGAGCACCATCGATGTCCCGATCACCACATTGGTGGGGACGCGCACCAGATAGATCAGCGAAGGCACGAGGATGAAGCCGCCGCCGATGCCCATGATGGCGCCGAGAAAACCCATTATCCCCCCGATGATCCAAACGGGGATGACGGATATGTAGAGGCGCGATTGCTTGAAACGCACTTTGATGGGCAGCCCGTGCAGCCAAGTGTGGCTGCCGGGACGTCGCGCATCGATGCGCTCGCCTTGCTGCAACCGAATGACGGCGCGGACGCTTTCAAAGATCATCGTTGCGCCGACCGAGCTGAGCAGGATCACGTAGGACAATGCAATCACAAGGTCGAGTTGGCCGATCGCGCGGAGCAGGGTGAACAGCCACACGCCCGTCGCGGTGCCGATCAGTCCTCCGGCAAGCAACATGAGGGCAAGCGCGAGGTCGATCGCGCGGCGACGCCAATAGAGCAATGAGCCGGAGAACGACGATGCGGCGATATGGCTCGATACGGTCGCAACGGAGACCGCCGGCGACACGCCGAGGAAGATCAGTAGCGGAGTCATCAGGAAGCCGCCGCCGATGCCGAACATTCCCGAAATGAACCCGACCGCGAGGCCCATCGCGAACACGAGAAAAACATTGACCGGGAGGTCGGCGATCGGAAGGTAGATTTCCAAGGCACATCTTCCGCCGGCGCGCGTTCAATGAAACACGCCGCTAGGGCTACAAGGTTAGTACCTGACTACCGCAATTGACGAAGCCCTACAGCCTTACGTGACAAACTCAAGCGGAAAACGCCGTTGGCCTCTCCGCCGCCGCCGCGGCGAAGGGCAGACAGCGGCGTAGCGCGACCTCGGGACTTTGTGAGGCCTATCGCGACGATTTCGCGCCGAGCCGGCGCTATCACGCCCGCGCTACGGGTTTGCGTTGGTTGCCGGCGCGGGGCTTGGGTTTGGCTGGGTCGGCGTCGTCCCATCCGCCGGGAGGGGCTGGCACCGTCGTTGCCTCTTCCGGCTGCGGCTTTGCAACGAAAGCGCTTACAGCACGCCGGACCTCGGCAAGCGTCGTCGGATCGAGCTGCGGGGCGATTTCGTCGCGCTTTGCGCCGGCATCCCTGTCGCCCTTGTCGGCAGCGATCGAAAACCATTTATAGGATTCGGCGAAGTTCTGCCCCACTCCGGAGCCGCGGGCGTAGAGGACGGCGAGGTTGTACTGACTGTCCCCGACCCCGTGCTCGGCGGCTTTTCGGAACCACTCGACCGCCGCCGCGAAATCAGGCTTTCCGTCGACGCCTTCGGTGTAGAGAACCGCGATATTGTGCATGGCGGTGGCGTGGCCCTTGCCGGCGGCGGCGAGATAGAGCCTGCGCGCCTCGGTCAAGTTCCTTTTTAAGCCCACCCCCTTCTCGTACATGGCGCCCAGCCGAAACTGGGCCGGCGCAAGTCCGCCTTCGGCCGCGCGCGCGAACCAGACGGCGGCCGTGGCCATGTCGGCCGGAACGCCGCGGCCTTCCGCATAGCGCATCCCAATCTCAAAGGCGGCGGCCGGATTACGCTCGGCGATGCCTGCAAGCAGCGGCTTGGTCGCTAACGCCGCCGGAAGCAGCTCGGACCACGGTCGGCCTGCATTGGGCTGCGATGCCGCTCCGGACGGTTGTGCGGGTGCCTGTGTGACGGCGACGCGCGCGCTATTGGGCTGCTGGGCGATCGAGCCCGTGGCTTCGACGCCGGGCACCGGCGCCGGCCCTTGGGGGGAGGGGGGCGTTGTTTCGGTCGCTCCGAGCGGAGTTGCGAGCATGATCGACGGCGCATCAGGCTCAGCCGGGCGGGGCGTGGGCAACGGGGTCACGAATGGGTCCGCCATGGCGGAGGGCGGGGAGGCGGCCTCGCTCGAAGTGGGGAGCCTCGATGGCGGCATTGCCGGTAAGGCGACTCGGGCGATCTCAGCCGGTCGCGAACGGTCAGCCAGCCGGTCGCGGCCGGGGCCGAGAAGATCGGCGGACGAAAGCGCGATTCCTGCGGCCCCGAGCCCCACCAGGATGAGGCTGGTCGAAATGAACATCGACTTGACGCGTTCCGCAAGCTTTTGGCTCACGGCGCCTGGGTCTGATTCCGCGATTGATTCATTGGCGACGACGGCTGGATTGTGCGGTTCGTTCGCCGCTTGGGCCGCACGGCGCGCGGCGACAATGAAATTCGACCGGAAGGGTGGCCGGCCGGTGCGATCCGACGCTGTCGGGCCGAACGTTGGCCGTGCAGTCTTACGCTGGGCTGCGCCGCGATTGCCGCGGCCGCGCGGCGGTCCGGAGCCGGGTTCGATCGGGGCATCGGGAGGAAGATTTATTTCAGCCGCTGCGGGGGTGAGGCTGAGAGCGGGCAATGTCGCCGCAGCGGTTGCATGCTCGGCTTGTGGCGATGCCGACTCCGGCGTCCATCCTTGTTCGGGCGACGGGCTGGACTCGGTCACAGCCCGCGCCGCTTCCATTTGGCTGGCGGCGGCGCTTGTCTCCGGCGCGATGTCGTTCACTTCAAGTGGCGGGTTGGTGGCCGCACCGCCCCTTCCACCAGAGCCGCTCTTTTCGACCTGATCGAGTTTTTCGACCAAAGTCCGGATGCGCTCCTCCATCGGTGCGAATGCGGGCCGTCGCCCGTCCGCCAGGTTCATTCGTTCAAGCGTCTCGGCGAGTTGGCCGAGACGCTGCTCCAGCTGCCCGAACGTCATTTGGCCATTCGCGGGTGGCTGGAGGCGGTCGATCTTTTCTCCGAGTTGGGTGATGTGTTGCTTGATCGGCTCAAGCGCCGATTCGCTATCGGCCAAAAGGTCAAACCGATCGAGTTTTTGCGCGAGCGCCTCGATCAGCGGCTTAGTCGTCGCCGCTTCAATCTTTTCGCCAAGCGCCCGCACTTCCTTGACCAGCGCGGCGAGGGCATCGCCAGAGGCGATCTGGCTCACAATGGCGCGCAGCGCGTCGATGGCCTTGTCGAGCTCGCGAAAGGTCAACGGATCGGGACCGAGATCGCTGATCTGATCGATCCTGCGCGACAGGGTCTGAACGGCGAGCTCGAGTTCTGCGGGCGCGAGCCCGCGTACGGCGTCGCGGAGTTCGGCCAGCCCTTGTTCCAATGCGGCGAATGCTGAGCCGTCGGCCACTGCGCATCGGGCCATGTCGAGTCGCGCGCCAAGCGCTCGCACCTTGTCCTCAAGCGTCACGAAGGCGCTGCGCGAAACGACGGTCTCGAGGACCTGTGCAATGTTTGCGATTTGGCGACGGTGTTCTTCGATCAGTGCGTCGGCGCGGCAGGGCGAGCGCAGAATTTCGAGCTGCGTCGTCAGGAACTTCAACTGTCGTTCGAGCGCGGCGAGATCGGGCGTGCCCTCGGCGGGGACAGGTTGTGGCTGCGGCGTTTCACTTGCCAGGAGCCGCTCGAGTTGGCGCGTCACCTTATCAAAACGATGGCTGAGCGCCGAAAGGTCCCAATCAGGCTGGGCGGCTCGGTCCGTGCGCGGGTGCGCCCGCGAAGGGTCGGCTCCCGCCGGCGCGGCGGCGGCGTTGGGCCGTGGCGAACCGGCGCCGGCCGTTGCCGGGCCTATTGCGTCGGGAGCAACTGAACGGAGCCAAGTGCGGAAGCCTGAGCCGCTGAGGCGGGCGGCGGCAGGAGAGGCGTCCCGCACCGCGCGGCGCTCCCCAGGTACATGCGCGCTCGCCCCTCTCATTTTTGCTTTCCTGGCGCGGGATGGATTTGCCGAATCGGGCCCGCCGATCACGCGTCGGCCGCCCAATTTCCGTTATCGATCGATGGGCGGAGCAAGACTTGCAGACCCGCTCCGACTGTCGGCAAGCACGGTAAAAAAGTGGTTAAGGTTTTGCCTCTGTTCGCGCTTTGCCTGACGCGTGTTGCCGGTCCGATCGCAGAATGGCGATCGTCCAAGAGGTCAAGGCGGATTGATCCGCCGCTGGGCTAAAGCCTGGGCGCGGTGAGGCCCCGTTTGCCGAGCCGTGGCAAGGCGGCCGTGCGATCGTCAGCCGACGGCGCGGGCGCGCTCCGCCAAGTCCTTCAGGACCGACCGCAGGCTGGCGGCGTCAGTAATGCGGTGGGGGAAGGAAAGCCGCAAGGTGGCGTCGCCCAGCGCAAGATCGAGCCCCTCCGGATCGACGCCGGTCACCCGCCAGTCGCCTTCCGCGCCGCCGACCAGCTTGGTCGCATAAAGCGCTGCCGCATCCGCATGATCCGCGTTCATGTGCGCGACCGCACTCTCCTCGGCCGCGATGAGGCCGTCCGCGCCGTCGAGATCGGTGAGGACGTCCTGCGCGGTCAGATCGGCGGCGCGCGCAAAGCCGCCATTGAGGTGCGCCGCGACCACGGTCATCCGCCAGAACGAGAAATCGGCGAACCCGGCATACAGCTCAGACTTCGGATGGCGGGCGAGAAAACGGCGCCGCAAGCGCGGATCGTCGTCGCGGCGGACGAATTCGCCGAGCACGGTGAGCCGCGGATGGGCGAGGGGGTCGCCCTTCCCGCCAGCGGCGAGCAGAACGGAGGCGCGTCCATCGCGTTCGAGATTGGCGGTATGGGTCGACAGACGTGAGACCAGGATGATCGGGGAGCCGTCCAGGTCGGTCGCCACGTTGACGAGCGAGGCGAAGGGGTGGCCGCTGTTGCGGTCGAGGGTCGCAAGCGTGCCGGCGCGGGTGGCGCGCAGCAGGTGCTTAGCGAGCCCTATAGGATCGAAATCCTGCGGTGGGCGGGCGTCTTCGGGTATTCGGCCGGGCATGGAACCCGGCAAGGGGCCTTGCACCCTAGGCATGCAATCTTCCTCATGCATCAATGGGGTAGCAGAATCGATCCCAATTCATTAGACTTACTCATGACTTGAGGTCGGCTGGCCGATCCGCGACAGCAAGAAGGTCACATTTCGGCCCAGCTTTGCAGGCTTTCAAAGCCTGGTAAAATCCCAGGAATCGACCGTCACGGGAAAGGCCCAATGCCCACCATCGCCCTCGTCGACGACGACCGGAACATCCTTACCTCGATTTCGATCGCCCTCGAAGCGGAAGGTTACCGCATTCAGACTTACACCGATGGCGCGTCCGCCCTCGATGGATTCAAGACGAGCATGCCGGATCTAGCGATCCTCGACATCAAGATGCCGCGCATGGACGGAATGGAAACGCTGCGGCGGCTGCGGCAGAAGTCGGACGTTCCGGTGATATTCCTGACTTCGAAGGATGAAGAGATCGACGAGTTGTTCGGCCTGAAAATGGGCGCCGACGACTTCATCCGCAAACCGTTCTCCCAGCGCCTGCTGGTCGAACGCGTGAAGGCCGTTTTGCGCCGCGTGACGCCCAAGGATGGAGCGCCGCCGAAAGAGACGGACTCGGCCAAGGTTCTCGAGCGCGGTCTGTTGCGCATGGACCCGGAGCGCCATACCTGCACGTGGAAGAACGAACCGGTCACGCTCACGGTGACCGAGTTCCTGATCCTGCAGGCGTTGGCGCAGCGGCCGGGGGTGGTGAAGAGCCGGAACGCCCTGATGGATGCGGCCTACGACGATCAGGTTTACGTCGACGACCGCACCATCGACAGCCATATCAAGCGGCTGCGCAAAAAGTTCAAACAGACCGACGACGATTTCGACATGATCGAAACCCTGTACGGTGTCGGCTACCGCTTCAAAGAGTGAGGCGTCGTCCGCCCGTCGGGACATGCGGCGAGTTGATCGCGGGGACTTCCTGCGGCCTCGCCGAGGTGTATCAACCGGCGAGACGCAATAACCGTGCTCGATCGTACCGTCGAGACCCAGGGGGCTGAGTTCAGTCCGACGCAAAGTCCGGCGCCTGCCCGGCGGCGAGGCTTCGCGCTGGCTCCGCGCGGGCTGAGCCGCCGCGAGTTGAGGCGAAGCTGGCTTGCCTCGCGCGCCATGCTGCGCGCGGCCGGAAGCTGGCTGCGGCCGTCCGATCTCCGCACAAAAGCCGGGGCGCTCCGCATCGACGCCGTCCGGTCGGATATATGGTTGCGACTGGAGCGGACGCGGCGCGTGGTCGTCCGTTCGACCCGGCGGGGTTGGGCAACGGCTCAACCCATTCTGCGGCAAACGGCGGCGCGCTGTCAGCTTGCGGCGAAAACGACGGCGCATGCCGCCGAACGGGCGGCGGCTGCCGCAATGCCGGCCGTCAAGGCGCTCCGCGTCGACAAGATGGTCGGCTTTCTGCGCCCGGCCTGGCAGCTGTTCATCACCGCGACGTTCTCGAGCCTCACGCGGCGCATCGTGTTTCTCAATGTCGCCGGCCTATTCGCGTTGATGCTCGGCATTCTCTATCTCACCCAGTTCCGCGCCGGGTTGATCGATGCGCGCGTGCACAGCTTGCTTGTGCAAGGCGAAATCATTTCCGGCGCGATCGCGTCCTCCGCGACCGTCGATATCGACACCATCGCCATCGATCCGCAACGCCTGTTGGAGCTGCAAGCCGGCGACAGCTACGATCCATCCGACGACGTGCTGTTCGGCAATGAATTTCCACTGAACCCCGAGCAGGTCGCTCCGCTGCTGCGGCGGCTGGTGACGCCCATCAACACGCGCGCGCGGATTTATGACCGCGAGGGTGTGTTGTTTATGGACAGCCGCAACTTCATCGGGCGCGGCGACGTATTGCGCTTCGACCTGCCGCCGCCGACGGTGGAAAAGCCGGGTCTCGTCGAGCGCACATTCATCGCGATCCGCCGCTGGCTCAGTCGTGGCGATCTCCCCCGCTATCGCGAACTCGGACCGGAAGAAAGCGGCAAGGTCTACCCGGAGATCGCCCAGGCGCTGGAGGGCCACAAAGCGAGCGCGGTGCGGATCGACGATCGCGGCAATGTCATCGTATCGGTGGCGGTGCCGATCCAACGCTCGCGCGTGGTGCGCGGCGCGCTGTTGCTGTCGACGCGGGGCGGAGACATCGATCAGATCGTCGAGGCCGAGCGTCTCGCCATCGTCAAGGTGTTCCTGATCGCCGCCGGCATCATGACCGTGTTGTCGCTTCTGCTCGCGGGAACGATCGCGGGTCCGGTGCGCCGGCTCGCCGACGGCGCCGAGCGGGTGCGCCGGCGCATTAAGTCACGGGTCGAGATCCCCGACTTTACCGCGCGGCGCGACGAGATCGGTCATCTCTCGGGCGCGTTGCGCGACATGACCAACGCGCTCTACCGCCGCATTGAAGCGATCGAGAAGTTCGCCGCGGACGTCGCTCACGAGCTAAAGAATCCGCTGACCTCGTTGCGTTCGGCGGTGGAGACGCTGCCCCGCGCCAAAACAGGCGAGAGCCAGGCGCGACTGCTGGCAGTGATCGAGCATGACGTAAGGCGTCTCGACCGGCTGATCTCGGATATTTCCGACGCCAGTCGGCTGGACGCCGAATTGCAGCGGCAGGAGACCGCGCCGGTCGATTTGCGCCGGCTCCTCACCACCGTCGTCGCCATCGCCAACGAGGTCAAGAAAGGCGACGTCGCGGTGACGCTCGGCTTTGAAGGGGGCGGACCGCGACATTTCCTCATATCCGGGCATGATTCGCGATTGGGCCAGGTGGTTCATAATCTCATCGATAATGCGCGTTCCTTCTCGCCGCCCGGCCGCGGCGTGCGCGTGACCTGCCGGCGGTTCAAGGACGAGGTCGAAATCGTGGTCGACGACGACGGACCCGGCATCCGGCCCGATGCGATGGAGAAAATATTCGACCGGTTCTATACCGACCGGCCGCATCAGGGTTTCGGCCAGAATTCCGGTCTCGGCCTGTCGATCTCCAAGCAGATCGTCGAGGCGCATGGGGGCCGCATCTGGGCCGAAAACAGGGTCGAGGCGCAGTTCGACGGTGAAGCCCCAATGGTGCTCGGCGCTCGGTTCATCGTCCGCTTGCCGGCGGTGTGAGGAATGGCGCCGACTATCCACGCCTCGGTCGTCTTGGTGGGCCCGCGCGCGATCCTGATTCGTGGCCCTACTGGTTCCGGCAAATCGCATCTGGTGCTGCAGGCTCTCGCTGCGGCGCAGACCGGGTTCTTTGCCTTCGCGCGACTCGTTGGCGACGACCGCGTCGAACTCGCAAATGCTCATGGCCGCCTGATCGCGCGCCCGGCGCCGGAGCTTGCTGGCCTGATCGAGGTGCGGGGGCTTGGCATTCGACGCGTAACCTACGAACCGGTGGCGGTCGTGGCGCTCGTTTGTGATCTCGCCGATCCGCAGGCCCAGCGCATGCCCGAGGAGTGCGACGCCTCGATCGTGCTCGAAGGGGTCTCGCTGCCGCGCGTCTCCATCCCCGTTGGAATCGACCCGCTACCGATTGTCGCGGCGGCGCTCGATGCCGAGCAGGGGCCTCCGTGAATGCATTGTTTTTTCCGCTCTCCCGGTCCCCAGGGGGTGTGATGCATCCCGATTGGGGTTGCCGCAATGTGTCCGATGGTGCCCAAAAGAGCCCCTTGCGCTTGGCCTGCGGGCTGTCATGATGGCTCTTGGGTGCGGTGCAGCAGAAGCGCCGCGGGGAGTTCCCATGATCGGGCTTGTTCTCGTCACTCACGGGCGCCTCGCCGTCGAGTTCCGAGCTGCGCTGGAGCACGTAGTTGGCCCGCAAAGCCAGATTGAAACCGTGACGATCCTGCCGGCCGACAATGTCGAACAAAGCCGCAAGGACATCATCGAAGCGGTGCAGCGGGTGGATACCGGCGATGGCGTCGCCATCCTCACGGACATGTTCGGTGGGACGCCGTCAAATCTGGCGATTTCGGTGATGAGCCGGCCCAAAGTCGAGGTGCTGGCCGGCATCAATTTGCCAATGCTGGTGAAGCTCGCCAAAATCCGGGCCGAATGCCCGCTCGCGGAATCAGTTGCGGCGGCGCAGGAATCCGGGCGAAAATACATTACGATCGCAAGCAGGGTGCTGGCCGGGAAATGAACGAGCAAGTTCAATCCGAACCCGAGTGCCCGCCCGAGGCGCCGGAGCCTCGGCCCGGGGCGATCGTGCGCGACCTGCAGATCGTCAACCAGAAGGGGTTGCACGCCCGCGCCTCCGCGAAATTCGTACAGACGGTCGAGCGGTTCGACGCCGATGTTCGTGTGTCCCGCTGCGGCGAGACCGTTGGTGGAACATCGATCATGGGGCTGATGATGCTCGCGGCCTCGCCCGGCACCTCGATCAGGGTCGAGGCGGTCGGAAACGATGCGGCCGGCGTGATCACGGCGCTCGAGGAACTGGTCGGCAGCCGCTTCGGCGAGGACGATTGACGCGCCAATCGCCGCTCGCCAGGCGGCGATATAAAGACATCTTTATATGTCATTGCAGATTGACGACGGCCCTGCTATAGGCCGTGCGCGTCCGCCTGGGCACGGCCGGGCAGGATCCCCCAACGATAGCGATGGAGTCCGCAATGACCGCTGCGTCGAAAGCCGCCAAGCACCCCGCACACGCGAAAGCTCCAGGCGCGGCCGTGGATTACGCGGTGAAAGACATCGGCCTCGCCGAATGGGGACGCAAGGAGATTGCCATCGCCGAAACGGAAATGCCGGGGCTGGTGGCGACGCGCGACGAGTATGGGCCGTTGCAGCCGTTGCGTGGGGCGCGGATCGCCGGCTCGCTGCATATGACGATCCAGACCGCGGTGCTGATTGAAACGCTCAAGGCGCTCGGCGCCGACGTGCGCTGGGCCTCCTGCAACATCTATTCGACGCAGGACCACGCGGCCGCTGCGATCGCCGCCGGCGGCACCCCGGTCTTCGCCGTCAAGGGCGAGACGCTGAAAGAGTATTGGGACTACACCCACCGGATTTTCGAATGGGCGGACGGCGGCGCCCCCAACATGATTCTCGACGACGGCGGCGACGCCACGCTGCTGATTCATCTGGGGCTGCAGGCGGAACAGAATCCGCAGGTGCTGTATCACCCGAACAACGAAGAGGAGGAGGTGCTGTTCGCCGCCATCAAGCAGCGCATCGCCGAGCGCCCGGGGTGGTATGCGGAAATGGCGAAGAGCATCCACGGCGTGACCGAAGAGACGACGACAGGCGTGCATCGGCTTTATCAGATGGAGAAGGAAGGGCGGCTGCTCTTCCCCGCCATCAACGTCAATGACAGCGTGACCAAATCGAAGTTCGACAATCTCTATGGCTGCCGCGAGAGTCTGGTCGATGGCATCCGCCGCGGCACCGACGTCATGATGGCCGGCAAGGTCGCGATGGTGTGCGGCTTCGGCGATGTCGGCAAGGGCTCGGCCGCTTCGCTGCGCCAAGCGGGCTGCCGCGTGCTGGTCGCCGAGATCGATCCGATCTGCGCGCTGCAAGCGGCGATGGAGGGCTACGAGGTCGTCACCATGGACGATGCTTCGCCGCGCGCCGACATTTTCGTCACCGCGACCGGCAATGTCGACGTGATCACCGTTGATCACATGCGGCGGATGAAGGATCGCGCCATCGTCTGCAATATCGGGCACTTCGATTCCGAGATTCAGGTGCAGGCGCTGCGCAATTTCAAATGGCACAATGTCAAGCCGCAGGTGGACGAGATCGAGTTTCCCGACGGCAAGCGCATCATCCTGCTTTCGGAGGGCAGGCTCGTGAACCTCGGCAACGCCATGGGGCATCCGAGTTTCGTGATGTCGTCGTCCTTCACCAATCAGGTGCTGGCGCAGATCGAGCTGTTCACCAATCCGACCAAGTACGCGAAGAAGGTCTACACGCTGCCCAAGCATCTCGACGAAAAGGTCGCGCGGCTGCACCTCGCCAAGATCGGGGCGAAGCTGACGCGGCTCTCCGAAAAGCAGGCGACCTATATCGGCGTGCACATGGACGGGCCGTTCAAGAGCGACCATTACCGGTATTGATGTCGCGGCGGCGAACGGTCGGCCGGCCGCCGCATGGCCATGCTGGGTACGATTACGGAAGCCTTTCGCAGGGCACCAAGAAATCGGAAACCCGTGATAAACTTCATTGGAGTTGACCGCGAGACTCGGCGGTTTAGGGGCGCTCGGATTCGTTGATCGCCGTCCATTCAATGGCGCAACCTCTCCGCGTTGTTGGCGCGTTGTCGAGCGGGCGTGGCCGATGGGCGTAGCGACGCCAGCCCAAGGACGACTGATAGGCATCCAGCATGGGAACGCCTAGATTGGAGTCCGTTACACGCATCCCATGATGCCCCGACGGGCTAATCCTGGCGCCTGTCGTCGCCCGTCAGATGTCGACAGATCGCCGTGGTAAGGTGCGGCCGTCGCGCGATAAGAACCGGGAGAATCGGCATGTCGATCGCTGATGCGCTACGATCCTATCGCAGTCGCCTTGCTGAAGCGGTGTGGGGAGCAAAGAGCGCGCAGTCATGGCACGCCGCGATCCTGCGCCGCCTGTCGCGGCCCGTCGTCGTCGTGTTTACCGGGGCCGTGGCGGCGGCAACGGTGCTGTTGCTCGTATCGTCGCTGTTGAGCGCGGTGGTGCAAAGCTGGAGCCGCAGCGACATTCAAATGCGCGCGCGCATCGTTCATCTGACCACCAAGGACCAGATCGAAGCATTGTTGCACGATGCCTCGCTCACGGCCAAGCTTCAGCTTGAGGGGCTGTTCAAACGGCTGATCAGCGATGAGAGGTTGGAAGCCGTCGGCATCTGCGAGCCCAATGGGGTCATGCACGGCGCAACCCAGACAATGCCGGCGCGGCTTTTGTGCAGCAGCCTCCGGCTCGGCAAAAAAGAAACCACGACGGAGCTCAGTCTCGGCAACCAAGATATTCTTGTCTCGGCCTTTCCCTTGAGAGATGGCGCCGACGGTCACCTTATTATTGTGCACGACCTGACCTATTCCAGAGCGCGGTCCGAGGAAGCGCGCATCTATATTCTGATTGCAACCATCGCCGCGGCAGCGCTCGTCGGCGGCGCGGCGGCCTTCGCGGCATATGTATTGTTTCGGAATTGGGACGCCGCGCTGCGGCACGCGATCGATGATCTGCGCGCCGGCCGCGTAGACACGCCGCAGCATCCGCCGGCATCCCTGCCGGGCCAACTCAGGCAGGCCTTGGATCAATACGACCTGGTCCGGCGCACCATCGACGGCGTGCATATCGATTGGTCGCCGGATACGCTCAAACGCGCGCTCGGCGCCGAATTGCCGGGCGTAGAGATTATCGTGGTGTCGAACCGCGAGCCTTACATCCACAATCACGTCGACGGAAAGATCGCGGTGCAGATTCCGGCAAGCGGGCTCGTCTCCGCCCTCGAGCCGGTGATTCGATCGTGCGGCGGCACTTGGATCGCACACGGCAGCGGCAGCGCCGACCGGGAGACGGTGGACGGCAGCGACCGCATCGCCGTTCCGCCGGGCGCGCCGGCCTATACGCTGCGCCGCATCTGGCTATCCGACGAGGAGCAAGACGGATACTATTACGGCCTCGCGAACGAAGGCATCTGGCCGCTTTGTCATATCGCGTTCGTGCGTCCGATTTTCCGCGAGTCGGACTGGGCGCAGTACAAAGCGGTCAACGCGAAATTCGCCGACGCCGTCGTGCGCGAAGCGCGCTCGTCTGCGCCGGTCGTCCTCATCCAGGACTATCATTTCGCGCTGCTGCCGCGTCTCGTGCGCGACCGGCTGCCAAACGCCACCATCATCACATTTTGGCATATTCCCTGGCCGAACGCCGAGACCTTCGGCATTTGTCCTTGGAAGGAGGAAATCATCGACGGTCTGCTCGGCAGCTCGATTCTCGGCTTTCACACCGACTTCCACTGCAACAATTTCCTCGAGACGGTCGACCGCTTCGTCGAGAGCCGGATCGATCGCGAGCGACGCTCGGTGACGCTGGGCGGCGCTGAAACGTTGGTGCGGGCCTATCCGATTTCCATCGAATGGCCGCCGTCGGCGTTGGCGACCCAGGCGCCAGCGCAGGTATGCCGCGCGGCGGTGCGTGCGCGGTTCGGCCTATCCGACAAGGTGCGAATCGGCGTCGGCATCGAGCGGTTCGATTACACCAAAGGCATCCTCGATCGCATGCGCGCGGTCGACGCCCTTTTGGTGCGCCACCCGGAATGGAAGGAGCGTTTCACTTTTATTCAGGCGGCGGCGCCGACGCGGAGCCATATTGCGTCGTATCGATCCCTGCAGGAGGAGGCGGTGTCCCTCGCCGAAGAGATCAACGCGCGATACGCAGTGAACGGGTGGCGGCCGATCATCCTGTCGGTTCGCCATCACGAGCCGCCGGAAGTGTTCGAATTGTTCCGCAGCGCTGACCTTTGCGTCGTCAGCAGCTTGCATGACGGCATGAATCTCGTCGCCAAGGAATTCGCCTCCGCGCGCGACGACGAGCGCGGCGTCCTGGTGCTTTCCACCTTCGCCGGCGCCTCGCGGGAGCTCGCCGAGGCGCTGATCGTCAATCCTTACCATGCCTACGACATGGTGGAGGCGATGCACCGCGCCTTGACGATGCCGATCCCCGAACAGGAGGCGCGAATGCGCCAGATGCGCGCGCTCGTGCGCACGCGCAATGTCTATCGATGGGCTGGCCAAATGCTGCTCGACGCCGCTCAACTGCGCCGGCGCGAAGAGATCGAGACGTTAGCGCAAGCGAACGCGCCGGCCGCTCTTGCGACGATTCGCGGCACGGCGGCGTAGGCTCGAGATGCCGACCGCGGCGGTTGCGGGATCGCCGCGGACGACGATCAGGCAGCACGGCGACGATCAGCCGTTCTCGGCGCGATGCGGCGGCGCCTCGGTCAGTTCCTGGTCGATCAGCGTTCCGATCCAGGAGCGGACATTGGCAGGCTCGCCGCCGAAGTCGCGGCCGACATGCAGGCCGAGACCGCCAAGCTCGCGCGCGGCGGCGATCGCCGGTTCGTCGGTCACGTCGTCGCCGATATATAGCGGTAGGCGGCCGGCAAACGGGTGGGCCTGCATCAACCGCCGGACCGCCGCCGCTTTCGACACGCCGCGCCCGCGAATCTCGAAAGCCATGCGTGCGGGCAGGACATCGAAGCGATCGGCGGCGTCGGCGACGAGCGCATCTACGGCGTGGCGCACGACGGGCTCGGCTTCGGGCGCGAGACGGAAGTGGACGGCGATCGAGTGGCGCTTCTCCTCAATCAGGACGCCGCGATGCTTTTGCGCAAGATCGGCGAGCGCCGCCCGCCATTCCGCTGGAACCGTGACGTCGGTCTCTTCCATGCGTCCATCCGGCAACCGTACGATTGCGCCGTGCTCGGCGGCGACGGCCGTTCGCAACGGAGTGAACAACTGATCGATCTCATCGAGGGAACGACCGCTGACGAAGGCGAGCGCATCGTCCAAGCTCTCGCGCAGTCGCGTCAGCGTGGCGACGAGACCCTCGGGAACGCGCACCGCGTGCGGCGTCGGCGCAATGTCCAATAACGTCCCATCGACATCGAGAAAGACCGTCCATCGATCCGACGTGGGCAGTCCCAACAGCATCATTTGTCCTGACGATTGCAGCTGATCGATAGCTTGAGCAAGAAATAGTCGTTGGATCTAACCATAGGCGCGCAGGCCAATAGACGCCAGTCATGAATTGACCAAACCCCGACATGCATTGATACAGTCGGCCAGCATGTTTGCGTTGGCGGCTATCTCCATGCGATGCACCGAGAAGCGACAACGCGATTTTGGCTTGGCGCTATTTGGCGACCGCCTGGCGCGGCTTATCGCGGATGGTTGCTCAACAGCAAAGCTTTTCGCACCAAATCTGCAAGGTTGGTCGCACCCATTTTTTCCATGACCCAGGCGCGATAGTTCTCCACCGTGCGCGGGCTGATCCCGAGGGCGTGCGCGATCTCCTTGTTGGAAAGGCCCTCGACGACGCGGTCCATCACCTCGCGCTGCCGCTCGGACAGCTCCTCGAGCCGCTGCGCAAGGTCCACGATCTGCGCCTGCGCAATTTGCGCCCGGTCGCCATAGTCGATCGCTTTCATGATGCTTTCGATCAGCCGCTCATAGTCGAACGGTTTTTCGATGAAGTCGAAGGCTCCATTCTTGATGGCTTCGACCGCCATCGGGATGTCGCCGTGGCCCGTAATAAGAATCAACGGCAGAGTCGCATCGCGCGTTTTTAACGCCTGCTGCAATTCGATGCCGGACCAACCCGGCATGCGCACGTCGGAGACCACGCATCGAGGCCGTACCTCGTCGAGCAACGCCACGAACGCCTCCGCGCTGGTGAAGCAGCGAACCGGGATGTTTCGACTCTCCAGCGCCATACGCAGCGAGTCGAGAACCGCTTCGTCATCATCGATGAGAGCGACTGTCATCGGGCGACCTCATATTTCCGCGCGGCCGTAGGCAATGTGAACGAAATTTCTGCGCCGTTGGCGTCGCCGCCGATCGTCAGCCGGCCGCCATGGGATTCAATGATGGAGCGGCTTAGGGAAAGGCCGAGTCCCATCCCCTCGGGCTTGGTCGTCGTGAAGGGAGTGATCTGCTTCCCAAGCAAAGAACGGTCAAATCCGGGACCGTTGTCGCGCACGCGAAGGAGAACCTGTTTGTCTCCTTCCCGTTCGGCTTCGATAGTGACCCTCCCGTCGCGGCGGCCCGCGTCGGTGATCGACTCCAACGAGTTGCGCAGCAAATTGACGATGACCTGCTGTACTTGCAGCGAATCGCAAAGAACGTTGGGAAGGTCGCGATCGAACTGAATGCCGAGCTTCACGCCGTGGCGGTCGTATTCCGGACGACAAAGCGAGGCGGCGTCCTCCATGAGCTGCGGCAGCGGATTTGGTCCTGTGCCGCTGCGGCCCAGTCGAATGAACTCCCTTAGCCGCCGCACCACCTCGGCGGCGCGGTGCACCTGCTCGGCGGCCTTTCCCGCCGCCTCCGCGACGCGCGCGTTGTCGGGAGGCTCCAGCATGGAAGCGCTCCTGATGAGGCGCACATAGTTGCCGATCGCGGTCAGGGGCTGGTTGATCTCATGCGCGAGGGCGGCGGCGAACTCGCCCATGCTGCTCAGGCGAGAAACGCGGGCGATCGCCTCCTGATGCATGCGCAGCTGCCTTTCGGTCCGTTGTTGCTCCGACACGAGCGCCCCGATGGCGAGCCCCGTGACCGAAAGAACGACCATTAGAGCCTGATAGGCGGTGAGGTTCCAGGTGCTTTGTCCAGACAACTGGATCAGGATGATCAGGCTGACTTGGCTGATTAGCAGAGCCCAAGTCACGCCTTCGAGGCCGAACCGGACGGCGGTCCAGACCACCGGCAGGAAAAGCAGATAGAACAACTGGAAGCGATACGCGCCGACAAAACCGAAGACCAGCCACAGCGCGGCGGCCAAGAGCGCCAGCGGCAGAAGCATTTCCCACGCCGGCGACGGCAATCGGGGGCGCGTCATGAGGACCAGCAGAAACGGGGTCAGAATGGTGATGCCGATCATGTCGCCGACCCAGTACCTCAACATCGCAGGACCGAACTGGGCGCTGTCGATCATGCCGGCGGCGATGATGAGTGCGACATAGCAAGAGGCGACGAAGGCCGACGCCGCGACTGCGGCGGCGAGCAACAGGAAAAGGTCGCGTTTCGATTCGAGTTTTGGGTCGAAGCGGAGCGGACCCAACAAGGCCACGCACATCCCGCCATATCCGCCTGCAATGACGATGCCCGTAAGAATCTCTACGCCGCTCGGCAAGGGCAGCCCGCGCACCAAGCCGTCCGCGGCGCCCACCGATAGAACCAAGCAGGGAATGAAGCGGTAGCCCAGCAGCAGGATGAGCGCCACGCTCAGGCCGGTGGACGGGCTCCAGGGCGTGATTCCGGCCGGCGAAAAGGGCTCCACATAGCTAAGCCAATCGAGCGCGACGTAGCTCGCTATGTAGCCAAGCGCGATGACGATGTACGGTCGTGACTCCAATTGTGCGAGCACGGTGCGCTCCTCCTCGAACCCGCCGAGGCCGTTTTATTCTCCTTTCGACCGGTATCAGTCTCCGTATATCTACTCTGGTAATCTAACGAGGGGCATCAACCGGAGGCGCTCGTACCGAATTGCTCAGAACCGATCTGCTGCCTAACTTTACGACGAAAAACTTATCCAAGCATGCGGTAATAGCGCAAGCATTTGGTCACGGGGCCGCCGCCGTCCTTTTCCCCTCCACCAGAATGACGGAAACGGCCTCGTGACCGACCGGATTTCGCCTGGCGGGGGCGCCGATGTGACGCGCCAATTGGTTTATTTGTACAGAATATCGTAGCGGGTCGAACCGGCGAGCTTGGCGGTCGCGCACAGTTTGAACCAATCAGTTTGAGCAAAAAGGTAGTCCGGCGCCATGGTCACTGTGCTTGAAGTGAGACGGAGCCCCGCGCGCTCAACACAACCCAACAAAGAAATCCGATTAAAGCGGGTGCTCGTTGTCGTCGACGGCTCCGAACAGATGGCGCGCGTGCTTGAATACGTCATCAGTCACGCCGTTTGCCGCGCGCCGATCGACGCCGTTCTTCTCTACATTAAGCCGCCGGAGAAACGCGGCGGGACCCCTAATGGGTCAGCCTCTAAGGGGGATTGCGGACGGCTCGCTTTGAGTAGCGCGGCCCACCGGCTCGATCACGTCGGCATCGTCCATCGGGAGCGTGTGGGGGTTGGCGATCCCGGAATCGCCATCGTGAAATGCGCGGAAGAGGAACGGTGCGACTTGATCGTCCTCGCCGACACGGAGCGGGGCCCTTCGGGGGAGCCGCTCGAGCGGAGAGCGGGGCTTGCGGTGCGGTCCGTGCTGAAGCAAGCCGTGCATAATACCGCCCCGATCGCGGTGGTGATCGTCAAATAGCAGGCGGCGCTTCGGCCGCTCGCCCTCCATGTCCCGGCTGCCCGATCTGTCTTCTTGACCCCATCAGCCGCGCGATCTAGCGCGTCGGCAGACTGCCGCCTTGGTAAGATAGGCATGGCTCGGCTATCCGTGCACTGTCGGTGACGCTGGAGCGAATTCCGTTCCGGGGGAACTGGAATTCGACCCGGTTGCCCTAGCAATCGCATTTTCTGCGGCGAACCGATTCTCACTTCGCCGAAAAATGCTCCATTGAGCGACGCCGCCGCGCGAAGCATGGTGATTGAGTATACGTGGAGGAGATCTTGCTGTTAGCTTGGTCGCAATTTCTTGTTTGCGCGATCGCGATCGCGATCGCGGGATATCAGCTTGCCCGTTACGGAGACGTGATCGCCGAGAAGTCCAAGCTCGGCAGAACCTGGGTCGGCGTGATCATGGTCGCGACCGTCACCTCTCTGCCGGAACTCGCGACCGGGATTTCGTCGGTGACCCTTGCTGACGCGCCGAACATCGCAGTCGGCAACGCCTTGGGCGCATGCGTGCTTAATCTCGTGCTGCTCGCCTTCCTCGATTTCCTTTACCGTGAAATGCCGATTTACCAGAAAGCGAGCTCCGGCCACATCCTGTCGGCGGGCTTCTCCATCATACTGCTCGGTCTTGTCGTCTTCAGCCTGATCACCAACGACGCAGCCACCCTGCGCCTCGGACACATCGGCATCTACACGCCGCTGATTCTGCTGATCTATGCCGTGGCGATGCGAACCCTCTATGTTCAGGAGCGCCGCCAATTCGGCGAAGCGGAGGCCGCGGAAATCTACACCGAGTATTCGACGAGAGTGGCGGCCATCCGATACTTACTCGCCAGCACCGTCGTCGTCGCGGCCGGCCTCAGCATGCCTTTCGCCGCGCTCAATGTGGCCGAGGCAATGGGGTGGGGCCAAGCATTCGTGGGCACATTGCTGGTGGCGACCGCGACGACGTTGCCGGAAGCCGCTTCGACCATCGGGGCATTGCGGATCGGCGCAATCGATCTCGCCATCGGCAATCTCCTTGGGAGCAACCTGTTCAACATCACCATTCTGGCGTACGACGACATCGCCTATGTCAACGGACCTCTGCTTACGCACGTGTCGCCAACGCACAGCATCTCCGGCGTTTCCGCGATCGTCATGACCGGAGTGGCGGTGGTGGGGCTTTACTATCGTCCGGCCGCGCGCGTGCTTAGGATCGGCGGGTGGGTGAGCCTCGCCCTGTTCCTGAGCTATATCTTGAACTCGTGGGTGCTGTATCTGCGCGGGCATTAGCCCGATGGATCGCGAGGACCACCATGGTCTCGTCGACGGTCGGCGAGCAGACCGGTTACGGCGAGTTGCGGCTCTATCCGTATTAAACCCAAGGGGACAATCCCTCCGGCGTCGAACCGGAGGCGCTCGTACCGAATTGCTGATGTATGTTGCCATGCGCACATTAGCATGCCTCCCGTCGAGGCACACCGAACTGGGAACCCAAGGATGGAAGCGGAGATCGGCTTGATTGAAGCTCCCGGGCTGATCGCGCAACAACCGGGTCACGGGGCCGCGGCCATATTCGCCAATGTCCTCCCGAATGTCGCGGCCTCGTGGCTGGCCAGTATCCGCGCGGCAACCTCTGCACCCCCGACTGTTTTGAAATAATCCAGGATGGGAAGGAGATTCGCCATGCTGACGGCTAGGTCTCTGGATGAGGTTGAACCGCAGCTGAGGGCTCTCCTCGGCCTAGTCGACGGCTCGGAGCAGACTCGTCGGGTGCTGGATTTCGTTATCGCCTACGCCGCCAGCGTCGGCAGGGGCGCGATCCAGCTGAAGGAAAAGCAACGCGCCGTTCAATATCCGACCGGAACCGCCTCGCCGCTCAAGCGCATCCTCGCCGTCATCGACGGCGCCGGACGAACCAGCCGCGTGCTCGATTACGTGATTGGCTACGCCGCCAGCGTTGGCCCCGTCGAAGCAGTCGTTCTCGATGTCCATCCTGAGCCGATTATCGCCCCAAATTTTCCGCATGGAATGATTCAGACGCGGTCCATAAGCGAACTCACCAAGCGAGTCGCCAAGAGCGCGTCGCACCGGCTGAATCACTTGGGCATCGTTCACACGACCCGTGTCGAAATCGGCGACCCTGCGTCGACCATCATAAGGTGCGCGAAAGAAGAGGCGTGCGACATGATCGTCATCAATGATCCCAATCCTGGCGTCGCCGCCGGGAAGTTGACGCGGGAGATGGGCAATTCGGAAGGGTCCGTGTCGCAACGGGTGGCGCACTTGGCCGACGTGCCGGTGGTGATCGCGAAGTAAGAAGCGACATTCGGGTCTCATCAACGCAATGGTCCGCCGCGGCAGCGAGGCGCCGATCGCGTGGTTGCGCGCGTCTAGCGTTCCAGGAGGTGCGTCACCACTCGGTCGGCCAGCTCTTCGGCGCTGGTCGCGGCGGTGTCGAGATGAAGGTCCGGGGCTTCCGGCCGGTCGTAAGGGGAACCGAAGCCGGTGAAATTCTTGATCAGTCCCGCGCGCGCCTTGGCGTAGAGTCCCTTCGGATCACGCTGCATGCACAGCTCGATGGGCGCGTCGACGAAGATCTCGACAAACTCGCCCTCCTGCACCAGTTCGCGAACCATCTGGCGCTCGGCGCGGAATGGCGAGATCGCGGCGCACAGCACGATCAGCCCGGCATCAAGCATCAGTTTCGCCACCTCGCCGATGCGGCGGATGTTCTCGACGCGGTCGGCTTCGGTGAAGCCGAGATCGCGGCTGAGGCCGTGGCGCACGTTATCGCCATCGAGCATGTAGGTATGGCGCCCCTGTCCGTGCAGCTTCTGCTCCACAAGCTTGGCGATGGTCGACTTGCCCGCGCCGGACAACCCCGTGAACCACAGAATGCAGGGCCGCTGGTGCTTGAGCTCGGCGCGGGCGTCCTTGTCGACCGCCAGATTCTCCCAGCGGAGATTGGTCGCGCGCCGCAGTCCGAAGTCGATCATGCCGGCGGCGACGGTGTCATTGGTGAAGCGATCGACCAGAATGAACGCGCCGGTTGCCCGGTTCTCCGCATAGGTGTCGAAGGGAATGGGCGTGGACGTGGCGATGTTGCAGACGGCGATCTCGTTGAGCGCGAGCTCGCGCGCAACCAGATGGTCAAGGGTGTGGACGTCGATCTTGTGCTTGATCGCGGTGACGGAGGCCGCGGTCCATTTGTCGCCCGCGCGCATGAGGTAGGAGCGCCCCGCAAGCAACGGCTCCGTTCCCATCCATAAGATGTGAGCGGCGAACTGGTCGCTCACCTGAGCGGGCGCATTGCGTGGCGCGATCGTGTCGCCGCGCGATACGTCGATGTCGTCCGTGAGCGTGAGCGTTACGGCGTCGCCTGCCGCCGCCTCTTCGCGATCGCCATCGGCCGTCACGATCCGCGCCACCCGGCTCGCGGCGCCCATCGGCAGAATCACCACTTCGTCCCCGACGCGGACCAGCCCGGACGCCACCGCGCCGGAAAAGCCGCGGAAGTCGGCGTTCGGCCGGTTGATCCATTGCACCGGAAAACGAAACGGCTTCGCCGCAAGATCGCTTTCGATATCGATCGTCTCCAAGTGCGCAAGCAGCGTCGGCCCCGCATACCAAGGCGTCTTGGCGCTTGCGGTCGCGACGTTGTCGCCGTAGCGCGCCGACACCGGGATCGGCACGAGGGAGCAGAACCCGAACCGCGCCGCGAACTTGGCGTAGTCGCCGACGATGCGGTCGAAGACGTCCTTGGTGTAGGAGACCAGGTCGATCTTGTTGACGGCCAAAACGATGTGCCGCACCCCGAGCAGTGCACAGATGACGGTGTGCCGCTTCGTTTGCGTGAGAAGGCCCTTGCGCGCGTCCACCATGAGCACGGCAAGGTCGGCGGTCGAAGCCGCCATCGCCATGTTGCGGGTGTATTGCTCATGGCCGGGCGAGTCCGCGACGATGAAGGCGCGGCGGTCGGTGGCGAAGAAGCGCCAGGCGACGTCGATCGTGATGCCCTGTTCGCGTTCGGCTTCCAGGCCGTCGAGCAGCAGCGCGAAGTCGAGATCATCGCCAGTCGTGCCGTAGCGGCGGGAGTCGCGTACAAGCGCCCGCTCGTGGTCCTCGAACAAGAGCTTTGCGTCGTAGAGCAGCCGGCCGATCAGCGTCGATTTGCCGTCGTCCACTGAACCGCAGGTGAGGAAACGCAGATGACCGCGCTCGCGCTCCCGCACGGGCTGCCGCGTCCGCGCTCGTTCCTGCTCCTCACCGCTTGCAGCGGCGCACATCAGAAGTAGCCTTCCCTTTTCTTACGTTCCATCGACGCAGTCTCGTCCGTGTCGATCAATCGCCCTTGGCGCTCCGATGTGCGTGCGGCAAGCATCTCGGCGACGATGTCGTCAAGCGACGCGGCGTCGGATTCGATTGCCCCCGTCAGCGGGTAGCAGCCAAGCGTGCGGAAGCGTACGCGGCGAAATTCGGGCACTTCGCCCTCTGCAAGCGGAAGCCTGTCGTCGTCTACGACAATAAGCGCGCCCTCGCGCACCACCACCGGCCGCTCGGCGGCGAAATAGAGCGGCACCACCGGTATCTGCTCGGCGCGGATATAGTTCCAGATGTCGAGTTCCGTCCAGTTCGACAACGGGAACACCCGCATCGACTCGCCAGGCCTGATCCGCGTGTTGAAAAGTCGCCACGGCTCCGGCCGCTGGCTGCGCGGCTCCCAAACATGGCTCGCATTGCGCAACGAAAAGATCCGTTCCTTGGCGCGCGAGGCTTCCTCGTCACGGCGCGCGCCGCCGATCGCGGCGTCGAATCCGTGGCGTTCGAGCGCCTGCTTCAGAGCCTCCGTCTTCATCACGCGCGTATGCGCGGCCGAACCCGCGCGGATCGGATCAATGCCCGCTCGCAGTCCCTCCTCATTGACATGCACGATCAGCTCAAGCCCGAGCGCATGTGCCGTGCGGTCGCGGAAAGCGATCATATCGCGAAATTTCCATGTCGTATCGACATGGAGGAGCGGGAACGGCAGCCGGCCCGGGTGGAACGCCTTGCGCGCGATGTGCAGCATCACGCTCGAATCCTTGCCGATCGAATAGAGCATCACCGGACGCCGGAATGCGGCGGCCACCTCGCGCATGATGCCGATCGACTCAGCTTCAAGCTGGCGCAGATGCGTCGGCAGGGGCCTCGGGATCATCGTGCCTTGCATTTGGAGAAGACGATGGTCGCTGTATTGCATGTCATCAGGGCATTGGAAAAGAGGCGGCGGCGCCACGCTAGGCCCACGAGACAGGGGCCTTCGCTTCCTTGCACTGCCTTGGTCAGTAGGTTAACCGCACATAAACCTTGTCGGCGATTGTCTCCAACAAAGGTAGCTTGGTCGTTGCAGTCGGCGATGGTTCTGGGCGACTGCGCAGTTTCCCCAATGTCGGACGTTCTATGCGTATGCTCAATTCGAATCCTGCGCCTGTAGCAGCGTTGCGCGGAGCCGTCCGGTTCTTTCGAGAAACGCGAGACCATGAACAAAACCTTAAGAGTACCGATTTATCGTACGCGGCCAACCTTGCTAATGACACATTGATGGTCTGTGTAGCCTAGCGTTTCTTAGATCGATCATTCCAACGCGACCAGTATTATTACTTATAGTGATTTGGGGGACTTCGGACCATCGGGGATCAAGGGGGGACTATGATCCTAAGATTGCCCTTCGCCGCGCTCATGCGCGCTCTTTGTGCACTCCTCATCCTGACGGCTGCTGCCGCTGCGCAGGTCACCCCATCGGGTGGCGCGCAGGTCGGTCCTCCAGCGAGCGAGAATTCGGGCGAGAAGGCCGCTCCGGCAAAGAGCGCTGATCCGTTGGGAAGAAGCACTCCGCAGGGTCTCGTTAAAGGCCTGATGAACGCCCTCGCGAACCGCGATTACGAGCGTGCGGAAAGGTACTTTGAAACCATTTCCGCTGATGTCAAAGGCAAGCCGCGACGGTTGGCCAGCCAATTCCATGAGATTCTCGATCGGGCAGGGACTGTCACCACGCCGACCGAAATGAGCCTCAGCCCCGAGGGTAATCAGAACGATGGACTTGCCGAGAACCTCGAGCACTTTGGCAGTTTGCAGGTCAAGGATAAGGAAATCCCGCTCCTCGCTAAACGCGTCGATCGGGAAGATTCGCAAATCTGGCTAGTTTCGGCCGAAACGCTTTCGGAAATGGCGGCGCTTCCCAGGCTTAATGTCCGCGATGCGCCGGAACAGCCGTTGCTCACCAGAATTCCCGAGGGACCCATCGTCGCTGGCGCCCCGCTTTTGCACTGGCTTGCGCTGTTGTTGGTCGCGGCCATCAGCTTCGCGGCGGCCGTCGGACTGGTCATGCTGAGAGGTCCTGTTCTCAGACTGCTGACGCGCAAGCGGGACGAAACCAGGCTTGCCAAGTTCGCCGATGCCTTGGCGATGCCGTTGCGGCTGATGATCGCGGCAGGTCTGTTTGTTGCGATCATTGGCAGTCAGAGCATCGGCTTGTCGGTGCTCGCGCGCTATCACGGCGTCTACGTGGCGCAGTTTATCGCCGGGATCGGACTCACGTGGCTCGTCTGGCGGATCGCCGACGCCGTTTCAGTCTACATGCTCGACCAGATGTCGCGTCGCGGGCAAGTCGCCGCTTATTCGGTTGTGAGCTTCCTGAAACGGTTGGTCCAAGCGGCGATCGCTGTCGCATTCATCGTTGTGCTCATTCGCAGTCTCGGCGTCGATGTGACGACCGCCCTCGCGGCACTTGGCCTCGGCGGTCTTGCTGTTGCACTCGGCGCGCAGAAGCTGTTCGAAAACCTCATCGGCAGCTTGACACTGGTCGCTGACAGGCCGGTGCGCGTCGGCGATTTCTGTCGGTTCGGAACAGCGCTCGGAACCGTGGAAGACATCGGGATTCGCTCGACGCGCATTCGAACGCTCGGGCGCACGATCGTGACGATCCCGAACGGCGAATTCGCGTCGATGCAAATCGAGAACTATTCGAGCCGCGATCGCTTCTGGTTCAATCACACGCTGAACCTTCGCTACGAGACGAGCTCGGAGCAGGTGAGGTACCTGCTGCAGGAACTGCGGGCGATGCTTCTCGCGCATCCGCGGGTAAGTCCGGATCCGGCGCGCGTGCGGTTCGTCTCGCTGGGGGCGCATTCGATCGATCTCGAGATCTTTGCCTATGTTCATGCCAACAACTACGACGAATTCCTGGAAGTCCAGGAGGACGTGCTGCTGCGGTGCATGGATGTCGTCAAGCAAAGCGGAACCGGGTTCGCCTTCCCCTCCCAAACCCTCTATGTCGCGCGGGACGACGGGATCGACAAGGCGAAGGCGCGCGACGCCGAGGACGCCGTACGCAATTGGCAGCAGAACGGCTCGCTGCAAGGTCATCGCTTTGACGGCGACGACATTCGTAAGCTGCGTGAAGCGGCTGCCTTTGCGCCCAGCGCAGCGGCGATCAACGGCAAAGCCAATGGCAAGACGAACGGCAAGCGCGCGAATGGCGGTTGAGGATGCGGCGCGCGCTGCGCCGCGGAGATAGCGGCCTGTGCTGCAACCGAGCAGGAAATTTTCGGCAGGTCTTAACGCGCATCAGAACTTAATGACCACGCCACCCGTGACCGTGTGCGCGCAAAAGTTCTGACTGAAATCGCCATCGTAGCGAGCGAAGACATGCCCTCCGGCGCCGCGGCCGATCACGGCAAATCCGGGCTGAAGGCTGTCGAGATCCTCTCCGACAGTCTGGATCGCAAAGCTCCCAGGTTGGCCCACCAAGCCTGCCGTGAGGTCGCCCGACGAGGCCGCCAAGCGGTGGGTCCAAACCAGATTGCTTTGCAGCGCCCAATTAAATGGTCCGGCGGCGAGGAGATTGTATGCAGCTACCGCGCCCAGCCGTGAACGCAATCCATCGCTAATTTGGTTTTCCACGGCCAAATCGATGCTGCCGGCGTTTGTCTCGCTGAAGCCGTGCCGTTCCAGCCAACCGTAGGATAGGCCGGCAAAGGGCTTTACAACGAGTTGATTGGCTTGCAGCTTTGTCCCGAAATCCAGTCGGCCCGCGACCCCGAACGCTTCGGTGGCTCCGTTCGCGACCCGGGAAATTGCCGTAGAAAGACCCGGCACTCCCAGTCCGGCATCGGGAATGACTACCTGGCGGTTCACATTGATCGCGGAATAACTTCCAGCCACCGCGCCGTCGATCAGCAAATAGCCGAGCGTTGCGCCTCCATAAGCCCCGAACGTCCCCGTCGCAACATTTCCTGAACTGCTCCCGAGATCGCGCCAAGTCGTGTTACTCGACAACACGCCAGCGCCGATCCCGAACACGACGCCGTTGTTGCCTTCGTAACCGAATCCCCCCAGTCCGCCGCCCGTCGTCGTTCGGTAGCCGGGCATTGTGCTGGTCGATGCGCGATTGCCGAAGTCTCCGAGCACACGCCCCCAAGCGATAACACCCGGAGCGACCGCAAAACGTTGGGTCTGAGGATCGTCATAAAGCCACCGTGTTGCATCAATCCGCCCTCCGAAGGCATCGAGCACCAGGTTTTGCTGGTGTCCGATGATCAACGGCAGCGCGCCGTAGCGATCAGGGCTGAGCTGGTTGATGGCGGCCGCCAGCGGCGCGGCGTTTGACGGGTTGGCGAGATTGAGGACATCGAGCGAGGTCAGCACCTGGTCGAGATCGCTATAGGCGGCGACGCATCTCTGGTCGAGATAGCTGCCGATCGCCCCTGCGTTCGCAGACACACGCGGCCCATAAACAAGCACCGGGCCGCCATTGTTCGGCGTCGGGAAAATATAATTCGACGGCGGAACCTGAAATGTGCCGATGACCTGCCTCCCCACGTAGTACTGCAGGCCGCCGCCGTTACCCCAGAATAAGCCGGTGGAAGGGTCCGTTATGGGGCCGGTGGGGCCGCTCCAGAATTGGGTCCCGGCGGGCATGATAACCAAGGCGATTGCATTGTTGCGGGGAACGCCGGGGATGTTTGGCAGAGCCCAAAAATCGAGATATTGCGCGCGCGTCAGGCCGCGCAGCTGTGCGAGCGGCAGAACATAAGAGCCCACTGCGCCGCCGTGAGGATCATTGGGATTGTACACAAAGGTGCGCGCCCCGATAAAAGGTTGGGAATTGGTCATAGTATAGGACGTGCTTCCCGGCAAGAATGGCGGCGTGGCCGTAAGACCAAGGATACTGTTGATGACGTCGCTCGGGATGCTGTTGAGGACGGTCCCGCCGGGAACGACCGTTGGGATGGCCGTACTGCACAACAAAGCTGCCGCTGGCGTCGCGCTGACAAGGCTGAGGGCAAGAGCGATAGAGCCTGCCCAGGAGAATCCGCGCTGATCATGCTTTGAGCGAGGTGCGGATAAGCAGCTGGCCCATTTTGGGCTGTTCATCGTATTCCCGCCCCCCCAAGAAAGACCCGGAAAAGATGATGTCGACGCCAATTAATTGGGTTGCATCATACGCCCCGGAACGGAAAAGCGTTGTGATGCCAATGCCACACCTTCCGATCGTAATGGTTGAATGACATTTCTCGGCTTTATGAAATAACCTAAAATAGTTATGCTCCAATTAGGGCGTAGGAGGCTGACGCGTTCGCGTGAGCTCATCGATCCGCATAAGGGACCTCGCCTTCTCGCCGGAATCAGGGTTGAGGCGGTGCGCGAAGATTGAGCGAGTCACCGTCGCGCGGCGAATTCCAGCCAGAAACGCATGGCGGCGAAGGGCATGCTCATCGTCACGCCGGCGAGATCCGCGTTCGACAGACGCGTCGCGAACGCTCGGCTGTCGAGCGGCACGAGCCAGCGATAAGGCCACTCGACCGCCATGCGCCGGAAAAATGCGCTGATCAACACGGCGTCGATGCAGCTCCGATCGGCGCCGATATCGGCGATCACGCCTTCGAGCGTGTGCAGCATCTTACGCATGACCAGCATCTTGGCGTCGAAACGCATGCCTGCATGCAGGGCGTTGTCGAGCAGGTCGGTGAGCCACAGCAGTCCCGGCAACGGAAGGGCCCGCAATCGCTCGAGCGCTGCGTGAACCACCGGCATCACCGCCTCCGGCAAGGAATCCGGCTGCTCGGACAGCGCAGCGAGCGCTCGCGCGACGCGATCGGCGTCCAGAGTGACGGCGCCGAGGACGATCTGGACGAAAGCGACGCGGCGCATCTCCTCGAGCCCCGTTGCCAGGCTCCAGTCGAGGATGGCGAGGCGGTGATCGCGGGTATACAGCAGGTTGCCTGGGTGGGGGTCGCCGTGAAACAGCGCGGTGTCCGCGGCTGAGAGGATCGGTCGGGCGATTAGGGACGCAACGATCAGCTCGGCGCAGGCGCGCCGGTCCCCGTCGCCATCGAAACGGCAGTCCGTCACCTTGTCTCCGTATACGCGCTCCATGGCGGTGACGCGCGGCGTGCAGAACGGAAAGAGCGTCGGGATTTGGATGCGCCGGTCGTCCGCGTAGGTCGCGTGGGCGAGGGCGAGGTGCCGCTGCTCGACATCGAGCTTGGTCTCCTGCCGCAGGCGCTCGGCGAGGCCCTCGAATATCTCCCGGTAGGCGAGGCGTGGAATCCCGAGCGCTTCGCACTCTTCGTCGAGGTGCGACCCCACACGTTCGAGGAGGGCTAGTTCCTGCTCGAGCCTGTCTTCGATTCCCGGCTTGAGGACCTTGAACACCCCCTCGTCCTGCTCCCGGCGAAACGGCACGACGACCGCAACGCTCGCCTCCGCAAGGGCGGGAGGCTCGAGGGCGACGCCAAGCCGGTCGAGCGGCCCCAGTTCGCGCATCAGGATGTCGGTGATGTCCACCAAGGGAATCGAAGGCGGCAGCGATTCGAGCTGCTGTAGTTGCAGCCGCAACTCGGGCGCGAGCCGCCGGTCGCGCGCCAATGTCTGGCCAAGCTTGTGCAGCGCCGGGCAGCTTCGCGCGAGCCGTGCGACCCGTTCTGAGAGCGTCGCCGCCGACGGCAGGGCCGCTTGGTCCTGCACGATCGCGTCCTGATGGACAGCGGGCAGCCCTTCAAGAAAGACGGTCAGCGCCCGCTTGATCGGCCGCCGGTAATGCGCATACGCCTCCGGCAGCAGGGAGGCGATGTCGGCCTCGTCGATCAGAAGGTCCCAATCGCTCATCGGCTGGTCGCGTCAAACGGACGTCTATGCATGTGCGGACCCCGATAACCGCACGTTTACCGAAGCGGCAATCACACCGGATTGCTCGAAAGCGCAAGCGCCAAGTCGAGCCGTCAATCAGTGGTTCATTTTCATACTTAGATCAATGGCTCAGGAGGTTTCAGCGTGGCGCTCATGCAAAATCCGTTCCTTCGTCGGTAAATCGGTCATATTCCGGGACTCCGCCTTGTGTGCCACGCTTTTGTCGCTCAACCGCGGAGGTCAGCATGTTCTCTGATCTTAAACTGCGCTAGATCAGCGTTGCGCGCCGTTCCCCGCGACCCGATACTTGCGCGATGCGTCCTCGCCCGTGGTGCGCCCGAGACCCGTCGTCGATGCGCAGGAGGATTACGAGCCATGACCAGGATGACAGAGGCTGCAGCCGGCAGCGGGCTTTCGTCCATCATCGACCTCAGGGCCGGCCTCGATCCGGAAACATTATGTCGCGCAGTTTGCGATTACCTGTACTTCTTCCAGGGACGGCATCCCGCGACCGCCTCACGCAATGATTATTACTTGGCGACCGCCTACGCGGTGCGCGACCGCCTGTTCCAGCGGGGGGTGCGATCGCTCGACCTTCTGTTCCAACACCCGGAGGCTCGGGTCGTCGCCTATCTCTCAGCCGAATTCCTGATGGGCCCGCAGCTCGCGGCCAATCTCATCAATCTCGGCATCTATGACGACATGCAAAAGGCGCTGGCGAGCATCGATGTCCGCCTTGACGAACTGATCGAACATGAAGAGGAGCCGGGCCTCGGCAATGGCGGCCTCGGGCGCCTGGCTGCGTGCTACCTCGACTCGCTCGCCACCCTGGAACTGCCCGCACTCGGCTACGGCATCCGCTACGAGTTCGGCATTTTCGATCAGGTGATCCGCGACGGCTGGCAGGTCGAACTCACGGACAAATGGCTACACCTCGGATATCCTTGGGAGATTGCCCGGCCGGAACGAGCCGTCGAGGTCCAGTTCGGGGGATATACGGAACACTATGTCGATGAACGCGGCCGCCTGCGCGTGCGGTGGCGTCCGGCCGAAGTGGTCCGTGGGGTGCCGCACGACACGCCCATTCTGGGCTATCGCGTCGACACCTGTAACCTGCTCCGGCTATGGCGTGCGCAAGCCGTCGAGACGTTCGACTTCGCCGCTTTCAACGTCGGCAACTACCATGAGGCTGTGGAGCAAAAGGTCACGTCGGAAACGATCAGCAAGGTCCTGTACCCGAACGACGTGTCGCCGCAAGGCAAGATGCTCCGACTCAAGCAGCAATATTTCTTGGTGGCATGCGCGATGCAGGACATGTTGCGCAGTCATCTGCGCTACGGCGGGACGCCCGAGACGTTCCATTTGCGGTGGGCTGCCCAGCTGAACGACACCCATCCGGCCGTCGCCGTCGCCGAACTAATGCGTCTTCTCCTCGACGATCACGGTCTCGCTTGGGACGTCGCATGGGAGGTGACGCAGAAGACCATGGCGTACACCAATCATACGCTGTTGCCGGAAGCGCTGGAAACCTGGTCGGTGGGGCTGTTCGGATCGCTATTGCCGCGCCATTTGGAGATCATTTTCGAGATCAACCGCCGCCTGCTCGACGACGTACGCCGTCGTTTTCCCGCGGACACCGATCGCGTCGCGCGCATGTCGTTGATCGATGAGCACGGCGGTCGCTACGTGCGAATGGCCAATCTCGCATGCGTCGGAAGCCACGCCATCAACGGCGTCGCCGCCCTCCATACCGAGCTCCTGAAACGTCAGGTTCTGCCTGATTGGGTCGAGATGTATCCTGAGCGATTCGTCAACGTAACGAACGGGGTGACGCCGCGCCGCTTCCTCGTGTTGAGCAACCCCGGTCTCAGCCGATTGATCACCGAAAAGCTCGGCGATGCTTGGCCGACCCAACTCGATGCGCTGTGCGGGTTGGAAGCATTCGCGCACGACGCAGAGTTCTGCCAGCGTTGGCGCGACGTGAAGAGAAACAACAAGCTTCGCCTATCGAAAATCATCAAAGATCGCACGGGGACCGTGGTCGATCCGAATTCCATGTTCGATATCCAGGTCAAGCGCATCCATGAGTACAAGCGACAACACCTGAACGTCCTCCACATCCTGACCCTTTACCGGCGGCTGAAGGCTGACCCCGGTCTCGACATCGTCCCGCGCACGTTCATTTTCGGGGGGAAAGCCGCGCCGGGCTACTACGCGGCCAAGCTGATCATCAAACTGGTGAACTCGGTCGCCGATGTGGTCAATGCCGATCCGGACGTGGGCGATCGATTGAAGGTCGTTTTTTTCCCGGACTTCAACGTCACCGCTGGTCAGTGGATTTATCCGGCCGCCGATCTCTCCGAACAGATATCGACCGCCGGAAAGGAGGCGAGCGGCACCGGCAATATGAAGTTCTCACTCAACGGCGCGTTGACCATCGGAACGCTCGATGGCGCCAATATCGAAATTCGAGAAGAAGTGGGCGCGGAGAATTTCTTTCTGTTCGGTCTCACCGCGGACGAGGTCAGCGCCTTGCGGACCACCGGCTACAATCCGCACGCCATGTACGAGCAAAACGCGGAACTTCGCGGCGTCATCGGTCTGATCGGGTCGGGCGCGCTGTCGCCTGGCGATCCCAACCTATTCCGTCCGCTTATCGACGGCCTGCTCTGGCACGACCCGTTCATGCTATTGGCCGACTATCAGTCCTATGTCGACTGTCAGGACCAAGTCAGCGCGCTCTGGCGTAAGCCGGATTCCTGGACCAGCAAATCGATTCTCAACGTCGCGCGCATGGGCAAGTTCTCATCCGATCGCTCCATTCGTGACTACTGCGACCGGGTCTGGCAGGTCAAACCTATCGGGTCAGAGCCCGAAATCTGATTCAACTCGCCGCCGAAGCGCGACGGGCGAAGACATCAAGCCGCTGTCGCCGAACAAACCAAGAGGTATGCCAAGGGTTAATATGCATGCCTAGTTATTCGGACACACCGCACCGGTCTTTACCCAAGCCGCGACCAACGCGCCTGCTTGCTTTTGCGTGCCGGGGGCGGGCTGACGACCAAACCCAGGCGCCCAGGCCCAACCGACGAGAGTGTCGGTGCCGATGTGCTCGACCAGCTGTTCGAGCGACCGGCCGCCGTTGCGCTCGGGATCTTTGATTTGGACGCAAATCTCGTGGAGCGACTTGCCTTCCCAACCCATTTCACGCGGCGCGAGATGCCACTCGGGATGGCCTGGCATGCGACCGGGGTCGAAGTTGGCTTGCTGGTGGCAGATGTGGCACCGCATCGCTGCGAGTCCATGGCCATCCGGCCCGCGTTCGACCGGCGGCTGGTGCAGGCGGCTCATGTCTGTCTGCCGCGGGCGGTCACCCGCCGGGTGGCAATTCATGCACCGGGGGTTGGTCAAGACTTTCCCGAGCTCGATGAACAATGCCACTGACCGCGCCGCCGGGTCCTTGATGCCGGCGAAGCTCTCCGGTGTCGCGAGCGTGTTCGGCCGCACCTGGGAAAACGCGCTGTCGACCGGCCCGCTCATGAGCAGGATCGCGACCGCGACGAGCATACTGGGCCGCATGCCGGGTTTCATCTTCGGTCGCTCCTGGCTGCATCCGACATGGCCGTTGCGCGGGACCTCGGCCGTTCCAGCTGACCCCTCCTAGGCGAGATAGCGCCCGGGATCGGCTAAAATCACATCGCGAACAGCTTCGTGGTACTTTATGTAGCCGGTGCAACGGCAAAGGTGGCCATCGAGCGCCTCGGCAATCGTCCTATCAAGTTCGGCGCGCGCCACCCGCTCCCGTGCAAGACGCTCCAGCAGCACCTGACCCTCATTCAGGAATCCTGCGGTGCAATAGCCGCACTGGAACGCAAAATGTTCGATAAAGGCTTTCTGCAAAGCAGAGAGCTCGCCGTTCTTTGCATGGCCTTCAATCGTGCGGATCGCTTTGCCGTTAAAGCTTGCCGCCGATGCCACGCAAGTCGGCCTGGTGTGGCTCGTCCCGTCAGGATCATCGACAATCACTGAGCAACTCAGGCACTGCGCCGCGCCGCAGCCAAACTTCGTGCCGGTCAGTCCGAGAATCTCGCGCAGAAAATCATTCATCGTGAGATCGTCGCGCACGTCCATGGGGCCGTAGGCCTGCCCGTTGATCCTGATCGCGAGCGTTGTCACGAGAGCGCCCTCTTGATTTCGCTTTGGGTCACGGGCAACGCGTGGAAGCGATGACCCGTCGCATCAAAGATTGCATTGAGAAGCGCGGGCACGACCGGAATCATGACAACCTCCGCAATCCCCTTCGGCGGTTCGTCCGGTCGAACGGGGGGCAGCATCTCGATCTCAAGATCATGCAGCGGCAGGTCTGAGCCACGGGCAATGACGTATTGTCCCAGATTCCATTTCCCGTCGCCGGGCCCGCCTTCGTAGAGCGGCAGGGATTCGAGCAATGTATAGCCAACGCCCATCGCGAAGCCGCCCTGCGCCTGGCCGCGAACGACTTCCGGCACCAGCGCCTTGCCGCATTCCAGGACGGAATACGCTTTGGCGATCCTCAGCGCGCCAGTGGCGCGTTCGAGTTCAATTTGAACGAGCGTGCCGCACTGCGACCCATAGGTCGTCCCGATCCGATTATTCTCGGTGGGTGGAAACTTGACGGTCGCACGCTCCAGGCGCTCGAATTTTCCGGCGCCGCTGCGTACAGCCAGCGCGTCGATTTCCGCGCTCCAGGCCACTCCGTCGATCATGAAACTTGCTTCGCACCACGCCCAACGCGAAAAGGCATGCGTCATCGCCCCGGTTACGCCGTTGATCTCATGCGCCTTCGCCGCGATGTCGGAGAGCGCGAGCGGCGTTAGGTCCGGTGCGATGAGCCGGCCATTTTGCCAACGGGCCTCCGCCCATTTGCTCGCCCGTGGATCGGTCGGCTCGATGCGCCATAGATCGAGCGCCGCGGGCCACAGTCCAAAGCGGAATATCACGCGCGCGGCTTCCGCCGCCGCATGGGTCCCGACATGCGCGCCGATCGATGAGGTCGTGGCCGTACTGATCGCCGGGACCCAACGGGAATTACGCTGCAGGGCATCCTGCGTCCCCTGATCCATCGTGTAAGGATCGCCGGACGTGACGAGCTCGAGCGCCCCAAAGGCATCGATTTGCGCCACCGTCACTTCGTCGGCGACGCCACCTATATGCGCGGCGACCCGGTTGGCGAGCGCCGTCCCGACGGCGGTGCCCATCTCGACATGATCGCAATGAATGGCGATCCGGCCTTGCGGGTCGATCTCCACCTTCCCCAGCGTGCCATCCGCTCCAGTGCCGTAATCCTTCGTTGCGCAAGCGACGCCCGTGCCGATCAGAAGCCCCGCCTGCTGTCCGCGCGCCTTCTCTTCGGCGCGCTGCCGCCAAATCGGATGCATCTCGAGCTTGTCGAGGATTTCCGGCGTGCGGATCGAGACGGTGTACGGATTTCCCGCGATCGTCCGGCCGCCGGGCTTGAGCGCGTTGCGTCGCCGGAACTCGATCGGATCGAGTGGAAGCGCTGCGGCGACTTCGTCAACCAGAACCTCCAACGCCGTCATCGTCTGCAGCGTCCCATAGCCGCGCATCGATCCCGCGGTGACCCCGCGCGAATGAAGCGCGATCGTCGTGATGTCGACTCTCGGAACGTAGTAGATGCCCAACGCTGCGGTAGCCGAAACCGTCGCCACCGCGTCCGAGTAATTGGCAAGGCCGCCGCCGTCCAAAACGTGGTCCGCGGCGAATGCGTAAATCTTGCCGGTTGCGCGCTCGACTCCGATGCGCGTGCGCATCTTGAAGGCGTGCCGTTTTATTCCCCCCTGGAATTGCTGATAGCGATCGTGGGCGAGTCGAACGGGACGATCGGGAAAGAATGCGGCGGCGAGCGCGACATAGAGCGGAAAAGGTGTGTGGTCCTTTCCGCCGAAAGCGCCGCCGATATAGGCAAACTGGGCGTTAATGTGTGCCGGTTTGAACGGGGCGCGGGCTTCGCCTAGCAAATACGCAATCGATTCCGCCGCCTCGTATGGCGACTGCGAACTCACCACAAGCTCGAGCTTCCGACTGCCGGCATCGTACCAAGCGAGGCCGCATTCGGGTTCGAGAAACACCGGGTCGACAGACTGAGTCTCGAATTCGCGGTCCAGCACCAGCAGCGCAGGATTGTCGGCCGCAAGCTCCGTGCGGACCTCTTGGCCGTAGGTCGCCGCTTTGGCATAGGCACTGTCCTTAGGTCGCGGCGCCCAGTTCCGTTGGTTCGTTTTCGGGACGCGTTCTGGACTGACCCAACCGTCCTGCAGCGGTGAGTAAACGTCCGGCGCGTCAGGCGTTGGGCCCGCAATGCGCGTGAAGCGGTAGGCGCCGTAATCCGGCGCTTCGACCGGCCCGGTTTTCTTGCCGAATTTCACGAACGCGCCATCGCGTAATGCCAACCGCGCCTGATCGAAGGCGTCGAACGTATCAAATATCAACAGCGCGACAGGTTGACCGAGATACAGAGGGGTTTTGCCAGCCGGACAAAACAGGTCGCCGGCATAGAATTCAGGAGTACGGGCGCCGATCCGCGTGAGATCGGCAGCAGTGACCACGACCGTAGGCTTGCGCGCGCCGCTCAATCGCGCGAGGTCGATGCCGGTATAGATATGCGTGGCGTCTGGCGCCCGGATCAGCAGTGCGTGCGAAGTGGTTGCCGGCCAGCCCGGCATATCAGCGGCGCGGAAGTCGGCCGCGTAAAGCTTTGCCCCGGTAACCTTGGCAACGCCATCAATGCGGCCAAGCCCGGTAGCTGCGGGATTCCATTGTTGTCTTCCCGGTAGCGTCTCGCGCGCGACAAATCCCAGTTCCTCGGCCGGAGCCAGCCGAGACAAGCTGAGCGCAATCCCGCTGGACGTGATCCACTTAACGAATTCGCGTCGCGAAGGTCTCATGGCTGCCTCATGACCGCGTTGCGGTAACGATCGCCGCCCTCAGTAATCAGTAGGAGTTCACCCGGTGTCTCGATCGTCGATGCGCTCACGGAAGATCGGCGAGCGAGGTCGCGCCCGGCCCGGGGGTTATCAGTGTCGGCCATTGGTGCGAGCCGAACGGCACGGCCGGCGGCAAGACCGGAGTCATGCCGCGCTTCGCATCCTCGGCGAGGATCGCTGCGCGCGCATCCCCGCCCATCAGCTCGAAGTCCATAAGATGAGAGTTCCCGAAAAACGCCGCGCCGACGGAGCGATCGCCAATAATGCGGGTAAGCGAGTCCAAGAGCTCGTCAGGAGTTGTGGTGAACGAGATCGTCTCGATCAGCATGAGTCGGTTGTTGATCGCTTCCGGACCGAAATATTGGGCGAGAACGCTGAACAATATGTTGTTCTGACGGGCGACATAGATGGTGTTGCTCGCCGCGTAGGTCTGCTCCCACTGGCTGCCGAGCATCTTCTTCCAGCCATCGATGACGCCCATCCAATGGGCGACTTGCGTCTGCGCCGCCCAGGCGATGTTGCGCTTGAGCAGGGGGCCCTGTTTCTTGGCGAAGGCTTGAAGCGCATCGAGTGAGATGGCGCCCTTGGCGGCGCACTCGTCCACGAAGGCAATGTTGTTCTGCAAAATAGTGCGGCTGTTCGCTCGCCAATCGGCCGGCATGTCAGTCTTGTCGATGCCATCGAGAGCGGATTGCATCTGGCTGCGATAGGCAAGCAGCGAGGCCAGCCAGGATTTATCCTCAGGACTCTCGAGATAAGGCATGACCACTACGGACACGGCCATAGTGCTATGCCCAACCGACTTCAAGACTTGATAAGAGACCGGCACGGACGGCGCCTCGAGCGGCGCCTCGCCAGGGCGATAGAGGATGAAGCGTCCACCGGCGCCCGAGAAGAGGCCGAGAATCACCGGATGATGCGCGAGGATATTGGCTTTGATCAGTTGAGCGGAGGTCGAATAGAGGTCGAACATCGTCGTGTTGAGGGCCAGTACATTCTTGGTCGCGATCTCGGCAGGACTGGCGGCGAGCTTTCCGACAATCGTCTTAAGTCCGGCCGACAGATCGTCGGCATAGATCGCTGAATGCGAAAGGATGACAGCCGCGGCAGCAATACCGGCGCAAAATCGACGGACAATCCGCCCGTCTTTTGTCGACCATAGTGACTTTCCGCAATGATCATGGATGCTGGTTGCGCGGCTCATCAGTCCTCCTGCGCGGCGACAAGGAGATGGATCAGGCTGAACAGGTTAAGACGGGGGTTTCTTTGTGCACTCACAAATCTGCCCGCACCCGGCGGCCGGGAAAGTCGTCAACTTCTGCGCTAGACGCAGCTTGAGGATGCACGTTACGCCCGCCGGGCCGGCGGCGACTACAATTTCATGTGAAGAACAGCTTGACGTATAACGTACGGGAACCGAACAGGATTGCCGATCTTTGCCGACTACTGTTTCGGATTGAAAGCTTTAAGGACCGCTTCGGTGTCGGTCAGCCAAACGCTCTCATCTTTCTTGAGGCGCGAGAGAACGCGCCGCAAAGCCGCTGCCCCGTCGGGCGTGCCGACCACAAAGGGGTGGATTCCGATGACGACTGTCGTTGCTTCTCGCGCCGGGTCGGCGCGGGCCTCATGAGCCAGCTCCGACACGTAATCCAGCCAGATGGTTTCGATTTCGACAGGCGTTTTCGTCCGCGCCAGATACTGCCCCATATCGACGGTAGTAACCGGGTATGGCAGCAGCAGGAGGGGGCCGTCGGGCGTCTTCAAGCGCGAAATGATGTCAGAATCCATCTGATCGATCGTGTAGGTGATGCCCTCGGCGGCGATCGCCTGCATCGTATCGCCATTGGAATAGACGCTCGGACTTGACCAACCGGTTGGCCTGATCCCAGTCGCGGCGGCGATGAGGTCCAATGTCTGGCGGATATAGGCTTTCTGTTCGTCGAGCCCGCGACCCAGCGGCAAACCGTGGCTCGTATTGTTCATGCCGTGGGCGATAATCGGTGCGCGAGGTTGCAGGCTGCGGAACTCCTTCCAAACCGACATGTACGTGCCGGGAAATTCGGCGTTCAGCGCGATGCTGAGCGGAACATCCAACTCCTTGAACAGCCGGCCGACGCGCGGAATGCCCCAGTTCTGCGCGTACTGGCGGAAATTCTCGTTCACGAGGTCCGGGTTGCGGCTTGCCAGGTCCGGGCGGAAGATCGGGCCCTGGCCGAAGCCGAACTCCTCGACGAACAAAGTGAAAATGACGGCGACCTTTTTGCCGTTAGGCCAAGCGCTGACATGGATCGGTTCGCGCGGGAGCTTGGTGATCCAATCGGTTCCCTGCGCCAAGCTCGCCGAGTGAGGGTGAGCCAAGAATAAGACCGCCAACACGGCGATCAGGCTCGGCTTCCAGGCTTTCCGTGCCATCTGATGCCTCATTTGTGCTTCGACGCTGCGAGTAGACGCCGGAGTGGCTTGCTGGTCGTCGCTGCGATAACAGCTAGCTGACCCGAAAGCATATCCAGCCCGGACCGCTTCTTTGAGGTTCCGCCGGGGGCCCATGGCCGCCCTCAGGCGGTCGCGGTTGTAGGATCGTATCCGTCTACGTATCATGAAAAAAGTAACCTCATATGAGGCCGGGATGACCGCTCGATCGTCCGACAACATTTTCGGGGGGGCTTCATGAAGGTCAGACCCTCGCGCTTTTCCGCGCACTTGCCGGGACGGCGATATTTTTCGCACTCGCCCCGGTGATATCTGCTCCATCGCTGGCCGCGACCGCAACGGAATGCACGGCGATCAAAGTGTTTGTTATTGCGTCAACGCCGACCCTAAATCCGCGATCGATGCGAATGCGTCCGCGTCCTTCAGCAGCGGCGCGCACGATGAGTGGAACATCCTGCGCATCTTAAACGAGCGGCGGCGTGGCGCGGACCAGTATGGCGTAACCAATCAACTGCCGATCCTGTTCGACGGACGCGCGCTGCCGCCGGGCAGCTTCGAGGACGGCGTCGCTCTCGGCTACGCGGGGCGCTGCCTAAACTGACAGCGGGGCAGGGTTTCGCCCACTTTGGCGCAGTGCGTCACCGCCCTGCGCGCCCAGGAATGGGGATAGCTTCTTGGCGCTTACGCCAGAGCTGGCGGCCAAGGCCTTGGCGATCCCGCCTGGCGTTTCGCCGCCGCCGGCCGCTTCCAGCGCCGTGCGTTTGAGGCATCGCTGCCGCGGTAGAGAGGGCCGCGAAGGCCCTCTCTACGCTTTCTATGTCGATGTTATGCGGCGAGGTCGAGCACGACCCTGCCTTCGATCTCCCCGCGGCGCATCCGCTCGAATATGCGATTGATGTTTTCGAGCTTGTCGGTACTGACCGTCGCCTTCACTTTGCCGGCGCTGGCGAAGTCGAGCGCTTCCTGAAGGTCGAGCCGCGTCCCGACGATCGAGCCCCGGACCGTTATGCCGTTCAGAACGATGTCGAATACCGGCAGCGGGAAGCTGCCCGGCGGCAGTCCATTGAGCACGATGGTGCCGCCGCGGCGGACCATGCCAAGGGCTTGCTCGAATGGCTTGAGCGACACCGCCGTCACCAAGACGCCCTGAGCGCCGCCGATCTCTTTCTTGATGACCGCCACAGGATCGTCGGTCTTGGCGTTGACGGTCATATCTGCTCCGAGCTCGCGAGCCAGATCGAGCTTGTCGTCGGCGATGTCGACCGCCGCCACATTGAGCCCCATGGCCTTTGCATACTGCACGGCCATGTGGCCAAGGCCGCCGATCCCGGAAATTACCACCCAGTCGCCGGGCCGGGTATCGGTCACCTTGAGGCCCTTATAGACCGTTACGCCGGCGCAAAGCACCGGGGCAATTTTGACGAAGTCAACATTGCCCGGCAGATGGCCGACGAAGTCCGGATCGGCGACGACATATTCGGCGAAGCCGCCGTTGACGAAATAGCCCGTGTTGAGCTGCTGTTCACACAGCGTCTCCCATCCACCCAAGCAGTGAATGCAATGCCCGCACGCGGTGTGAAGCCACGGCACGCCGACGCGATCGCCTTCCTTCACGTGCTTGACGCCAGCGCCGACCCCAGACACCCAGCCAACGCCTTCGTGACCGGGAATGAATGGCGGATTGGGCTTCACCGGCCAATCACCTTCCGCGGCATGGAGGTCGGTGTGGCATACGCCCGATGCAGCGATCTTGACTTGGATTTGGCCCGCTCCCGGTTCTGGTACAGGAACCTCCTCGCAAACGAGCGGATTGCCCAGTTTGCGGACGACGGCAGCTTTCATGGTTTTAGGCATTTCACGATCCCCTATCTCTTTGATGTTTTCGCATTTGCCCGTTCGCGGTTCGCACCGCGTTCAGAAGAAACCGAGCGGGTTTGGATCAAAGCTTACCAAGAGGTTCTTGGTCTGCTGATAATGATTGAGCATCATCTTGTGGGTTTCACGCCCGATGCCGGATTGCTTATAGCCGCCGAAGGCGGCATGCGCCGGATAGGCGTGATAGCAGTTGGTCCACACCCGGCCGGCCAAGATCGCTCGGCCAAAACGGTAGGCCCGGGTGCCGTCACGGGTCCACACGCCGGCGCCGAGACCGTAGAGCGTATCGTTGGCGATTGCGAGCGCCTCGTCTTCGTCCTTGAAGGTGGTGACCGACGCCACCGGACCGAAGATTTCCTCTTGGAAGATGCGCATGCGGTTGTGACCGCGGAAGACGGTCGGCTTGACGTAATAGCCGCCGGCAAGTTCGCCCGGCAGCGCATTACGCTCGCCGCCGATAAGAATCTCGGCGCCCTCCTGACGCCCGATGTCGAAGTAGGCGAGGATTTTCTCGAGCTGCTCGCTCGACGCCTGGGCGCCGAGCATCGTCGCAGGGTCAAGCGGGTTGCCTTGCTTGATCGCCGCAACGCGTGCAAGCGCGCGTTCCATGAATCGGTCGTAGATCGATTCCTGGATGAGCGGGCGACTGGGGCAGGTGCATACCTCGCCCTGATTAAGCGCGAACATGACGAAGCCTTCGATCGCCTTGTCTAGGAAAGGATCGTCCTCCGCCATCACGTCCGCGAAGAATATGTTGGGCGACTTGCCGCCGAGTTCGAGAGTGACCGGGATGAGGTTCTGGCTCGCGTACTGCATGATGAGCCGACCCGTCGTGGTTTCCCCGGTGAAAGCCACCTTGGCGACACGCGGGCTTGAGGCGAGCGGCTTGCCGGCTTCGAGGCCGAACCCGTTCACGATGTTGAGGACGCCGGCGGGGAGCAGGTCGGCGACGAGTTCGGCCCACACCAAGATCGAGGCCGGGGTCTGCTCCGCGGGCTTGATGACCACGCAGTTGCCGGCGGCGAGAGCCGGGGCGAGCTTCCACGTCGCCATGAGCAGCGGGAAGTTCCACGGGATGATCTGGCCGACCACGCCAAGAGGCTCATGGAAATGGTAGGCCACGGTATCGTGGTCGATTTCGCCGATCGATCCCTCCTGCGCCCGGATCGCGCCGGCGAAATAGCGGAAATGATCAATGGCCAGCGGCAGGTCCGCTGCCAGGCTTTCGCGGATCGGCTTGCCGTTGTCCCAGGTCTCGGCGGTGGCGAGGAGATCGAGGTTTGCCTCCATCCGGTCAGCAATGCGGTTCAGGATGAGGGAGCGTTCGGCCGTGCTCGTGCGGCCCCAGGCGTCTTTCGCCGCGTGTGCGGCGTCGAGCGCGAGCTCGATGTCCTCCTTTTGCGAGCGCGGGATCTCCGTAAGCTTCGCGCCGGTGATCGGAGTCGTATCGTCGAAATAGCGTCCACCCAAAGGCTCGGCCCATTGGCCGCCGATGAAATTGCCGTAGCGAGCCTTGAAGACGGACGATACTTGAGATTTCAGG
>JBAPYK010000130.1:0-3004 GCA_049284695.1 Rhodoplanes sp.
TTGCGCTCTGTGGTGTGATTGGTGAGGTTAAGCGCCTGTTCGATATCGGGAACTTCAACGAGGAGTTTCTGATCTGCCCGAGTCAGGCCGAGGGGATCGGAAAGCTGCGGGCCTGATGGGCATGGCCAACGCATCTGAACATTCCCGCGTGGCTCGAATCCTTATGAAGCTATTTATTAAGAGGCAATGGCTCCAGCTCTTCCGAAACGCACGACCCTCGGCAACACAGAAGAAACCCGGAGAGTTGATCCACGGGGTGAATGACGTTCCGCCGCCGCTGCTAATCACGTTCGTTGGTTTTCAGCATATCAGCCTAGTGCGGATCCAGCTGATTTATCCTGCACTGGTGATCCAGGCGGCCGGACTGCCAATCTCGACATCCGTGAACATGCTCAGCCTCTCCATCATTGCGCTGGGTGTTGCGGCAATCCTGCAATCCATGAAAGGGCCGGTCGGCAGTGGATTTCTCTGTCCGTCCTGCCACACCGGGATATTCCTTGAACCTTCGCTCGCCGCCGTCAAACTCGGGGGCATGCCGCTCGTATTCGGCATGACCATCGTAGCTGGCATCGTTCAGGCTGCGCTAGCACCAATGCTGCGACGCATCAGACCACTGCTGCCACCCGAGATTGGAGGGCTGGCGGTTTTTCTGGTCGGGACCAGTATCGCGGCGTTCGGGTGCCGCTATGTCATCGGCATCGGCGTGAAAGACCCGGTGGGTCGCGACTATTGGCTGGTGGCAGGAATCACGCTCGCGACCACCGTCGGGCTGAACGTTTGGGGCAAGGGTCAGGCCCGGCTGTACTGCGCGATAATCGGAACGGCGATTGGGTACGGCGCCGCGATCATCACCGGGGTATTGCCGAAGGAGGCTTTGCACGTTCTCACCGAAGTGCCGCTGTTCGCGATCCCGTACATCGATCACGGCTTTACGTTTTCGCCGAATATGATCCTGCCGTTCACGGTCGCGGCACTCGCCATCACCCTCAAAGGAATCGGCGATATCACAGCGTTGCAACGGATCAACGATGCCGGTTGGGTGCGGGCTGAGATGGGTTCGATCAGTCGCGGCGCCTTCGCCAATGGGCTATCCAACATGTTTGCCGGTCTCGTCGGCACGCTGGGACTCACGCCGTCGACGGCTAGCATCGGTTTGCAAGCGGCAACTGGGGTGAGTAGCCGGGTCATCGGTTTCGCCATTGGCGCTATGCTCTTCGTGCTGGGCTTCCTTCCTTCGGTCACGGCTTCCCTGATCCTCATCCCGCGTCCGGTCATGGGCGCGGCGCTGCTGTTCTCGGCTTGCTTCGTCCTGATCAGCGGCCTGCAGACCATTACCTCGCGAATGCTCGATGCGCGACGCACCATCGTGGTCGGCCTCGGGATCGCGAGCGGGATTGCGGCCGAGATCGTTCCGACCTTCACCTACAATATCCCGCCGGCCATCGAGCCGGTGGTAAGCTCGTCAATCGTGCTCGGGACCATCACCGCATTACTGCTCAACGGTTTGTTCCGTATCGGCCAACGCGACCGTTTGACGCTGTTGCTCGATCCGACTGGCGCCGACCTGGTTGCAGAACTCAACGAGTTCTTTGACGCGGCCGGCCGACGCTGGGGCGCGCGCCCCGATGTGATGGTGCGGGTCGCGTTCGGCATCGACCAAGCGGTCGAGACTATTCTCGAGCATTGCGATCCGGAGGGGCCGATCGCGATCGAAGCGCGTTTTGACGAGTTCAACCTTGATGTGAAAATCAGCTATCGCGGCGTCCCGCTCGATTTACCTGAGCAGCGGCCCTCCGGCAGGGACATAATGGAAACCGAAACCGGCTATCGGCAACTCGCCGGATTCATGCTTCGGAAAAATGCCGATCGCGTCTACAGCTCGGTCAAGGACGGAACCAGCGTCCTGGAGTTTCATTTCGATCATTGAAGTTGCGCCGCATTGCGGAACGGCGAACGTCTTTGCTTGGCGCTACGTACGCCGGACCGTTGTTGCCGGGCTAGCGCGCGGGAGGAACCGCCTGATCGTGGTCCACCTGCTCGAAATCCACTGGCTTGGTATCGAAATTGTCGTAGGTGCTGCCAGCGCCTTTTTACATGTCCCGGCGAGCATATGCGCGGACAAGGCGATGATAACGATATCGCGTGTCCGCGGATCGGCTTTTAGCCGTCGCGATGTCTTGCTGGGGGGTTCAAGATCCATCAGGATTACGTTGGGCCGCGCTCGGGCGCGGCTTTCGCGCTGCCCCTCTGCCTCTGCCGTCCTCAGCCACCACTACCTCGAAACAGTCGAGCAACTCCAAAGTATTTTCTCGTAAACGTTGTCGTCATTGTCTTCGAAGACCTTTGATCACTTCGTCATGACGCGGCTTCCATTCCATCCGTGCGCCGCCGTGTCCTCGCGCAGAAGCGGCCGACGCGCTCTACGAGCCCAAGTATAGGCCATAGCCGGAAATTTAATTGTGTCGAAGAGACTTGCTGCTCACTCTGGCTACAAATCTTTCCAGCTGTGATTGATGGGAATATGATCGCGAACTGAGATGCGTCTGGGTTCCCTAGGTGAGGGGATTTTGCGACTGACCATAGGACCGGCCAGCCCACAAACCCCAGCGCCGAAGGAAGTCTTGAAAAGACCACGGCGATGGCAGTTGGGCTTGAGCCTTCCGTTTCCGAACTACAGGAGCAACTCACCGCTCTCAGGCGCGAGCTGAACGAGGCTCGTGAGCAACAGACGGCAACCGCCCGTGTGCTCAAGGTCATCAGCCGTTCAACCTTTGATTTGCAAACTGTTCTCGACACCCTGACCGAGTTGGCAGCGCGTTTATGCGAAGCGGACTCCGCCGGGATCACGCAGCCGAGGGACGGGGTTCATTATCACGTCGCGCAATATGGCGGCCCTTCTGGCGCTCTTGATGACATCAAGGATGTCCCGCTGTCGGCCGGACGCGGTTCGCTGGTCGGACGCGTGTTGCTGGAAGGTCGGACCGTTCAAATTCCGGATGCCTTA
>JBAPYK010000131.1:0-15186 GCA_049284695.1 Rhodoplanes sp.
TCAAGAACCAAGAGATGCAGGATCGCGAACTGGATCAGCTCTCAATGATCCCATAGTCCCATCCCAAAAGTAGCAGAGTCCTTTAAAACCGCTTTTAGCGGTTCCCCATCAAACCACCAGCTTAGCCGGTGGTTCTTGATCCGGCACAGGCCGTCTGCGCCGCAAGCGGCGATCGACCCGGCGCAGCGGCGCGCCGACAGCCGTCATGTCACCAGTTTAGGAAGAAATTGAACGAATAGCTCGTCCCGAGACCCACCCAGAATTGGTCCGGCGAGCCGCGTTGCTCGACGAGCGGCGAATTGGCGGCGCCGCTGGTCAAGCGTTGGTATTCCATGAAGGCGTACGTCGCCCAGGCCTCGTTCCAGCGGTATCGCGCCTGCATGCCCGCGCCGACGGACTGCACGCCGCCTTTGGCGTTATAGACCGGCAGTCCGGACAGGTACGACTGCCATGGCGTGATCGAGTAATAAGGATCATTCGCCGCAGCGGTGACCAGCGTCATTCTCGGTCCGCCGGAGAAGGTCAGCTGACCCGTCGCCGGGATCACCGCATCGACGCTCAGATCGGAGACGATGCCGTGATGCCCGCCAAATCCTTGCCGGACCTCCGCCCGTCCGCGCAGCCAGCGCGCCCACCAGTACTCCGCGAAGCCGCCGACCTCACCCGCCCAGGACACGTCGCCGAGGCCGTTCAGCGCCGGGTCGTCCGATTGATACCGCGCCCGCCGTATCTGTCCGGCCGCGCCGACCCGGAAATAGCCGAGATCGTAGAGGGAGACAGCGACGCTGTCGCGCGGCGCGGAAAACTGCTCCGGGGTCCCGGCGCGCCGAATATTGAATACGGGGTAGGGCAGAACTTCATAGCTGCCGGACCCCGGGAAAACCGGCTCGAGGCGGCCTTCAACGCCGACCATCACGGTCCAGGCGGAGGTCGCCGGCGGCGATGCGCGAGCGGCCGGCTCCGCCGCCGCACTCGTAACCGACACCGACAGGCTCGCGGCCAAGATCGCTAGGGCATCGCGAAGACGTACCATTCGATTCCACACCGTACGGCCGTTTGGGGCAACCTGCGCCGAGCGAGGCATTGGTTGATCGGGCTTTTCCGGGCCCTCCTTGGTAACCATGCGTCCCTGTCGCTGTCCAGGCTCGATGGGCGCGCCACCGTCAGGTTTCTCCGCAGTGAGGATTTCCGGAAACAACCGCGTCACGAAATTACGCCAGGAACCGACATCGAGCGCGCATGTGTTCAACCCGCGTGCTGTCCCCCTCTCCACCTCAATTATTGCAGGCGGATTAGGCAATCGTGACTAAGTTTGGTTAACGCGCTGGGTCGCGCCTTGGCGGGCGGTCACGCCGTCGCATCCGTTGCGCCACTGACTCGCGTATGCCGACCGAGGCGCAACTCAATAGGGCCGTGCCTCGGGATTGGCGATTTCGCCCGCGGCAAGCCGCTGCTCGAACTGCGCGAAGGCGCGGCCGATCGCGCCGGCGAGATAATCAGGGGCCTGGGCGCCCGCGACCGCAAGCACTCCGCCGAAGATGAAGCAGGGCACGCCTTCGACCCCGGCATTGCTCGCGGCCATGGCCTCCGCGGTCACTTCAAGCTCGTCGACGCCGCTTGCGAGGCGCTCGCGCATTTCGCCCGCCTCCATGCCGCAGTCGACCGCGGCTTGCACCAGCGTCTCACGCTGGGTGAGGTCCGCGCCTTCGGAGAAGTAAAGCTCCATCAATCGCTGCTTCATCCGGGCGGCGCCGGTCTCGGGACTCGCGCCAGTATTTCCCGCCCAGCGGATCAGACGATGGCAATCGAGCGTGTTCGGCTGACGCGCGATCTTGTCGAGCGCATAGACGAGGCCTTCGGCTCCGGCGGCCTCCGCAATGCGCTGGGCGATGCGTTCGTAGCCCGCGACCGAGCCGAATTTCGTCGTGAGATACTCCTCCCGGCTGATCCCGTCGCGCGGCACCCACGGATTGAGAAAGTAAGGCCGCCAGCGCACGGCAAGCGGGATGTCGGGGGCGAGCGCCATCGCTTTTTCGAGGCGGCGCTTGCCGATGAAGCACCACGGGCAGACGACGTCGGAGACGACGTCGACGGGCATGGGAATGCGAACATTGGATTGTGACATCGCGCCGCTCCTGCATGGCAGAAGCTAGGCTGCTCCTCATACGAGGGCAACCTCGGGCTCGCAGACGCGGGCGACGAGCGATTCGACCGTATCGGTTGGCTTGAGCGTCGCGAGGGTGACACTCGCGTCGACCTGGCCGCCCGCATCGCCGACCGGCGCAAGCGTCGTATGGCGCAGAACGCTTGCGATGCGACGGGCGAAGACATGCGCATGGCGCAGGGCGGTCGCCGAGAAGGCGACGAGGATGGAGCCATCGCTGGTCTGGCAGCCGAAATCGATGCTGCGCACGAGACGGCTGATCAGCCGCGCCGCATCGAGGCTGACGCGTCGATCAAGCGCCGGCGGGAAAGAAAAGCGCGCGAGCGACAGGCCGGCGGCGCGGCCTTGCGCCTCCTCGATCGCACGCGTGAGATCGGCGAGAAAGCCGGCCATCGTGAACAGCCCCGTGCGCGAATCGATCAGGCCGTCAGCCTTGATCGAGGCGAGGCGGCGTCGCAGGCGCGCTGCCAAGGCGTGCTGGCGGACCAGCGGGAGGAGACCCGCCACCACCTCGCGGGGAGTCCCGGCAAGGCGCTCGAGATTGGCCAGCGGCGAAATATCGATCGCAGGCGGCGGCTCCGGCAGCAGCGCCACGGGGAGATCGCGGAATCGGGCATCCTCGACCAGAGCGGTGAGGAAGGCGGCGAGCGTCGGCGGGCCGAAGCCTTCCCCGATCACGACGCCGTCGACGTCCCGCGCATTGAGATAGCTGGCCGCAGTCTCGACGCTGAGCGCCCCGATCGCGCCGACCCGCTCGCCCACAGCCATGGTCAGGCCGGGATAAGAGCGCCCGCGGCCGGTGACGAGCACGGTGGCGTCCTCGAGCGGGTCGCCCTCCGGCAGGTCTGGCGGAGCAGGGTCCGCGCCGGTGAGAAGCCTCGCCTGGTCGGTCACGCTGATATGCAACGCGCGCACGCGCAACGCCGCACGGAGCCGCGCCACGATGCGTTCGCTGGATGCGTCCGCCGCGAGTGGCAGCGCTCCCGGCATCCCCTCGAGAACGCCGATCCCGATCCGGGCGAGCACCGGCGTGTAGAGGGGGGAGCTTGTGACCGCCTGCGCGATCTTCTCCATCATGCGCTGGTCGGCCGCGGCCGCAGCTGCAGCCTCGGTCATGATGACAGCGCTTGGGACGGCGCGCTCCACGACGCCCGGTGCTCTCGCCCAAAGGGCGTCGATAATGGGAGATAGGCCGGCTGAGTCGAGCGCCCGCGCCAGCGTGCCATCGCGCTCATTGGCGATGACGACAATTGGGCCGTGCTGGGACATGGGGGGCGCCTCAACCAACACTCTCTACGCGTCGAATCTAGAGAGTTTAAGCGCGAGCCCGTTAACGGGACGTCAACGTTACCATCGGATGGCGCAATCGAAGCTGTCCACACACGCATCGCCTGCAACATTCGCCGCAGCCGAACGTCACGTTACTGCCGCATTTTGACGCTGTTACAGCGCTATTAGGGGACGGAGCTTGGCGCGCGACGTAGCGCTGCAGCACGGCAACGAAGAGGTTCTCAATGACTTGTCCGAGCCCATTCGCATCGGCCCCGCCGGTGCGCCGCCTGCGTTTGTCAGCGGTCGCCGCGATGCTTTTGATTACCGGCGCGCCCGTCGCTCTGGCGCAGCAGCCCGCGGCCCCCGCGCAAAAGCCGGCCGCCGCGCCAAAACCTGCTCAGAAGCCGGCGGCGCAGAAGCCTGCCCAGCAACCCGCGCAGGCCGCTCCGGCCCAGCCGGCCCAGGCGGCGCCGCAAGGTCAGGCGCAGACGCAGCAGCAGGCGCCGCAACTCATCTATTCGCCATGGGCGAAATTCTGCGGCAAGGGAAAAGAGCCCAATGCCAAGGAAGTCTGCTTCACGGGCAAGGATGCCCGCACCGAGGCGGGCGTTCCGGTCATCGCCGCCGCCTTGATCGAGCCTGAGGGCGAAACGAAAAAGCTCTTTCGAATTACGCTTCCCGCGCCGCTGCAGCTCCAATACGGGACACGCGTGATCATCGACCAGGAACAGCCCATGACCGGGCCGTTCTTCACGTGCTTCTCCAACGGCTGCATGGCTGACTACGAAGCGACCGCCGACATGGTGCAGAAGCTCAAGAAGGGGCAGACGCTCACCATACAGGCGATCAACCTTGCGGGCTCGGCGATCAGCTTCCCCCTCCCGCTGACCGATTTCGCCAAGGCGAATGAGGGGCCGCCGACCGACCCGAAGGTTTTCGAGGAACAGCAGAAAAAGCTTCAGGACGAGCTCCAGAAGCGGGCTGAGGAAGCGCGCAAGAAGCTGGAATCGCAGGGCGGCCAGACCTCCACTCCGGCGACGCGGTAAATCCCTCCCGCGGAGACAAGATAAAAAGCGCGCCGGTGAGGCGCGCTTTTTGTTTCTGGCCGCGCCTCCAGCGCCTCAGCCATCGCCCGCCTGCGCCGTCAGTTCAAGATCGAGAAGCGCGGCCGGTAGTCGCCGTCCTCGTCACGCTCGAATATCTCGGCGACCTGCGGGTGACGTATCGGTTCGCCCGAATCGTCCGGGAGCAGGTTCTGTTCGGAGACGTAGGCGATATATTCGGTTTCCGCGTTTTCGGCGAACAAGTGATAGAAGGGCTGATCCTTGCTCGGGCGCACCTCGGCCGGAATCGCCTGGTACCACTCCTCGGTGTTGCTGAACACCGGGTCGACGTCGAAGATGACGCCGCGGAACGGATAGATCCGGTGGCGCACGACCTGGCCGATCTTGTACTTGCCGAGGCGCGTCTTGTTCATGAGGCTAAACTACCTCATGACAGCCGCTCGGAACAGCCGGAAAGACAAGCAGACGCAGGGCCTACAACCCGTATCGCGACGCCATGGCCGGGTCCTTGGCGGCCACGAGGCGGGCGAGGTCGACAAGAACCTTGGCCTGCTTCCAGGTCGCATCGTCCTGCATCTTGCCGTCGATCATCACCGCGCCGGAGCCGTCCGGCATGCCGGTGAGAATCTTGTGCGCAAAGGCGACCTCCGCCGGATCGGGCGAAAAGACGCGCTTGGCGATGTCGATCTGGCTCGGGTGCAAGGTCCAGGCGCCGACGCAGCCGAGCAGGAAGGCATTGCGGAATTGCGCCTCGCAGGCGGCCGAGTCGGAGAAGTCGCCAAACGGGCCGTAAAAAGCCTTGATTCCCGCCGCCGCGCAGGCGTCGACCATGGACGCAAGCGTGTAGTGCCACAGGTCCTGCTGGAACGCCGCGCGCGGCGCGCCGTCGCTGGTCGCATCAGCCAGCACCTTGTATTCCGGGTGGCCGCCGCCGACGCGGGTCGTCTTCATGGCGCGCGACGCGGCAAGATCCGCCGGGCCCAGGCTCATGCCGTGCATGCGCGGGGAGGCGGTGGCGATCGCCTTGACATTGTTGACGCCCTCGGCGGTCTCCAGGATCGCATGGATCAGGATCGGCTTGCGCAGGCCGAAGCGCGTCTCGAGCTGAGCCAAGAGCTGATCGAGATAATGGATGTCCCAGGGGCCTTCCACCTTGGGCAGCATCATCACATCGAGCTTGTAGCCGACATCCTCGACGATCTCGAGAACGTCATCGAGGACCCAGGGGGAATTCAACGCATTGATGCGGACCCAGAGGCCGGTGTTTTCGAAATTGTTGTTGTGGGCCATTTCGATGAAGCCGTGCCGCGCAGCCTCCTTCGCGTCGATCGGGATCGCGTCCTCGAGATTGCCGAGCACCACGTCGACCTGGCCCAGAAGCTCGGGAACCTTCGCTCGCACTTTCTCGATATGCGGGGGAACGAAATGGATCATCCGTTCGAGGTGGACCGGAAGCTCGCGGAAGGGGGTCGGCGCACCGATGGCGAGCGGCTTATAGAAGTTGCGCGGGAGCTTCATGGACATCGTTGTTTCCGTGGATGAACGCAAACCGGGATGGGAACGGGCGCGAGTGGTCGGAGCGACGCTCTTTCCTCTGACAATAGACCTTGCGGCGGAGCGTTGCCGCGGGTCGCCGGAAAAGGCCGTGCAGGATAAATCTTTCCCGTCGCCACACCGTAGAGGAAGCTTCGCCGTCCGCCAAGCCGTTCCAAGCGCGCGGTCGTGAATACCGGCTTTGCGCCGCGCGACGTTCCCGTCCCCTGCGCTTAGGCGAGGGCCTCGCCGCGCATCAGGCGCGGTCGCGCCGAAATCGGATCGACCCCTTCGCGCATCAGCGCGCGCCGCAGCGGCCCTATTCGTTCGAGCAGATAAAGGCCGACGCCGCGGATTCCCTGGACCGGTAAGAAGTCCGTCAGCAAGCTGCGATTAAGGAGATCGACCGCGGCGGTGCGGGTGGCGACGTCGATCCGCCGCAGGCGGTCGTAGCTCCTGAGGACCTCGCGGCTGCCGACGTCCGCGCCATCCCGTCGCGCCTCCACCGCCAGCTCCGCGATCGTCGCAGCGTCGCGCAGTCCGAGGTTGAGACCCTGCGCGCCGATCGGCGGTATCACATGCGCTGCCTCGCCAATGAGGGCGACCCGGTTGGCCGCCATTCGCCGGGCGTTTTCCACCGCCAGCGGGAAGGCCCCGTGGCCGGGCTCGGCCTCGATGCGGCCGAGAATCGAATGGGAGCGCCGCTCCAGCTCCGCGTTGCGCTCAGCGGGATCGAGCTGGAGCAGCCGCGTGGCTTCCTCCGGAGCCGTGACGCACACGAGGCTCGACCGCAGCCCGCGCAGGGGAACGAGGGTAAAGGGGCCCTCTGTAGAATGGAATTCAGTAGAAATATCATCGTGTGGTCGAGAATGCTTCAGATTAAAGGTGAGCGCCGTCTGAGGATAGCTCCAGGTCTGCGTATCGATGCCGGCGGCGTTGCGGCAGATCGAGCGGCGTCCGTCCGCCCCGACCGCCAGGCGCGCGGTCACCGCACCGCCGTCCGCAAGCGTAATGGTCACGCCGTCTTCATCGATGTCGACCGCCGCTGCGTCGGCCGCCACGCGCTGAAGCGACGGAAGCGTTTGGGCGCGCGCTTCGAGGGCAGCCACCAAGGACCGGTTCTCGATATTCCAGCCGAACGCCTCCAGTCCGATCTCTGCGGCCTCGAAGCGCACCTCGGGCGCGCGCCATAGCCGGCCGGTGTCATCGACGATGCGGAGCGTCTTGAGGGGCGCCGCGTCGGCGCGGCAGGCCTCCCAGACACCCATCGCCTCGAGCGCCGCAACCGAAGAGGAAAACAGCGCGGTGGTCCGATTGTCGCGGACGCCGCTTTGCGCGGCGACAAGCGCGGTCGGCACCTCCGCGCCGGCGAGAGCCACCGCAGCAGTCAGGCCCGCCGGCCCCCCTCCGACGACCACAACTTCGGCAGACAGGCGACCGCCATCGCTCTGCGTCATGATATGCACCTCATGGCCCGGACGAACTGTCCCCCCGCGACCCGCCGTCGCGTTGCTTTTCGTTTCAACGACCGGCCCACCATATACTCGCGCGGTCCCCCTCCTTCATAGCCCTATACCCACATGCTCGATCTTCTCACCGATCCGAACGCCTGGGCTGCACTCGTCACCTTGAGCGCATTGGAAATCGTGCTCGGCATCGACAATGTCGTATTCATCTCCATTGTGGTGTCGCGGCTCGACCCGGCCTACGTGACGCGGGCGCGCCAGATCGGGCTCGGCCTGGCGCTCATCTTCCGTATCCTTCTTCTGTTCGCCCTGACCTGGTTGATCGGCCTGACCGAGCCTCTCTTTACGGTGTTGGGGCGCGCCTTCTCCTGGCACGACCTGATCTTGATCGTCGGCGGACTGTTTCTGATCGCCAAGGCGACCCACGAAATGCACGCAGAAATCGAGAGCGTCGACGACGAAGGCGAAGGCGCGACGCCCGGCGCCGTCGTGCACGCAGGTTTCGCCTTGGTCATTCTCCAGATCATAGCCATCGATCTCATCTTCTCGATCGACTCGATCGTCACGGCGATCGGCATGGCGCAGGACATCCGCATCATGATCGGCGCGGTGCTGATCGCGGTCGCGGTGATGTATGTCGCGTCCGGACCGGTCGCGACGTTCGTCGCCGCGCATCCGACCACGAAAATGCTGGCGCTCGCCTTCCTCGTGCTGATCGGGGTGGCGCTCGTCGCCGATGGGTTTGAGGTCCACATTCCTCGCGGCTACATCTATTTCGCGATGGCCTTTGCCGGCGCGGTGGAGGCGTTTAACATCATCGCGCTACGCAAGCGGCGCAAACGCCGGCGCATGCTCGACGCAAGGACCAAGGAAAGTTCAGCGGCCAGCGCGGGCGGAGAGTAGGCTCAGACTAACGTTGTGAGGCGATCGTCAAGCGCGCTGGCGATATCTGAACATGCCCCGAGGGCGTCGCGCGTTTAGCGATCGGGAGCGGGCGAAGTGGGTTGGGCCTAGCGGGCATTGAGCCCCGCGACCGAGAATCGAGGAGAAGCGTCATGGTGGCTGCGGTGCGCGTGCACAAGCTCGGCGGGCCGGAAGTGCTGACCTATGAGGAGGTCGATGCGCCGGAGCCCGGTCCGGGGCAGATCCGCATCAGACAGCGCGCGTGCGGGCTCAATTTCATCGACACCTATTTCCGCACCGGCCTGTATCCTTCGCCCGTCGGCCTGCCCTTCATTCCCGGCAATGAGGGGGCAGGGGAGGTGGTCGCGGTCGGTCCCGGCGTGACCGACCTGAAGGTCGGCGATCGCGTGACCTATGTTCTCGGCCTCGGCGGCTATGCGGCCGAGCGCGTGCTCCCGGCCGAGCGGGCGCTGAAGCTGCCCGAGGGCATCAGCTTCGAGCAGGCGGCCGGGATGATGCTCAAGGGGATGACCGCCTGCTATCTGCTGCGACGCCTGTTCAAGGTGGAGAAGGGCATGAACGTGCTGATCCACGCCGCCGCCGGCGGGGTCGGCGTCATCGCCTGCCAGTGGGCGAACTTTTTGGGCGCCAACGTCATCGGCACCGTCGGGTCGCGGGAGAAGGCGGAGCTCGCGAAGGCGAATGGCTGCCATCACGTGATCCTGTATCGCGACGAGGATTTCGCCGTTCGCGTCAAGGAAATCACCGGCGGCAAGCTGTGCGAGGTGGTCTATGACGGCGTCGGCCGCGCGACCTTCCCGGCGTCGCTCGACTGCCTGCGGCCGCGCGGCATGTTCGTCAGCTACGGCAACGCCTCGGGCGCGATCGAGGCGTTCAACATCAACCTGCTGCAGGCCAAGGGCTCGCTGTTCGCGACACGGCCGACGCTGATCCACTACGCCGCGACGCGCGAAGATTATCTTGGGCTTGCGAACGAGCTGTTCGACGTGGTCGCGTCGGGCAGAGTGAAAATCCCGGTGCAGCAGACCTACGCGCTCAAAGACGCAGCGAAGGCGCACCGCGATCTTGAATCGCGCGCGACCACCGGCTCCTCGATTTTGGTGCCGTAGGTCAGCGGCCTCGGTTTTCAAAAAATGAAGACCTAAAGCTTCGCGGCGAGGTGCTGAAACACCGCGTGGTCGAGATTGCCGTTCGCGAGCCAGGGCAGGCCCTGAACGTCGAGGTTCGGGCAGAAGGTGCGGATCGAGTCCACGGTATCGCTGAAGGAGACCGGGCTTCCCGCGGTCTCGTTGACGACCAGCGCGGCGATGGGGAGGCTGCGCCGCTCGATCACGTCGACCGCCGAAAACGTGTGGCTGAGCGTGCCGAGGTAGCTGCCGGCGACGAGAATGATCGGCTGGTTCAGCGCGACCATCCAATCGAGAACGGTGCGGCGGTCTTCGAGCGGGGCCATGACCCCGCCGACGCCTTCAATGACCAGGGCTCCAGGGCAGGACTGCATGCGCCAGCGGCACAGCTCGACCACGGCGTTGAAATCGATCTTCTTGCCTTCGCGGCGCGCGGCGAGATGGGGGGAGACCGGTTCGGTGAAGCGGAACGGCGAGATACGGGCGATCCCCTCGGGCGTCACCGGTTCGCCCAACGCCGCGAGCAGCAGGCCGGGATCGCTGCCGGCGGCCTCGTGCGGATCGTAGCCGCTGACCACCGGCTTGAGCGCCTCGACCGCGCGGCCCTGCGCGCGCAGCGCCTTGATCAGCCCGCGCACGACGACAGTCTTGCCGACCTCGGTTCCCGTCGCTGTCACGAACACCGTCGTCATGCCGCAACCGCCAATACGCGGGTCCTGACCAGGTCGGCGACCCGCTCGATGTCGGCGTCGGAATGGGCCGGGGTGAAGGAGAAACGCAGGCGCGCGGTGCCTTTCGGCACGGTCGGCGGCCGGATCGGCACCGCGAGGAAGCCCTCCTCTTCCAGCATGCGGGAGGCGGCAAGCGCCGCTTCCGCCTCGCCGACGACGACGGGCACGATCGGGCTCGTCGCCTCGGGCAGGCCGGCGCGCCGGGTAAAGGCCCTCGCTTTGGCGAGCGGCTGGGCGGCGTAGCCGGGGTCGCGCTCGATCAGGTCGAGGGCGGCGATTGCCGCCGCGACGACGGCGGGCGGCAACGCAGTCGAATAGATCAGCGTGCGGGCGCGGCTCTTCATCAGTTCGATCACCGGCGTCGCGGCGCAGAGATAGCCGCCATAGGCCCCGATCGCCTTCGATAGCGTGCCCATCTGCAACGGAATGTCGACCGGCGCATCATGGGCGAAGGTCGAGCCCCGGCCGCCGCCGAGCACGCCGATGCCATGAGCGTCGTCGCTCATCAGCCAGGCGTCGTAGACGCGCGCAAGCCGGGAGAGCGCCGGCAGTGGCGCAAGGTCGCCATCCATGGAAAAGACGCCATCGGTGAGAATGAGCGCCTGCGGATGGGCGGCGCGATGTTCCGCAAGGAGAGCGCGGGCATGGTCGACATCGTTATGACGGAACACGAGCAGCCGCGCGCCGCTCAGTTGCGCGCCGCCCCACAGACAGGCGTGCGCCAATTCGTCGATCAAGACGACGTCGTCTTCGTCCACCAGCGCCGGAATCACGCCGAGATTGGTGAGATAGCCGGAGCCGAACACGCAGGCGCTTTCGGCCCCCTTGAGGCGGGCGAGCCTGGTTTCGAGTTCGGCATAGAGCGGGTGGTTGCCGGTTACGAGCCGCGAGGCCCCGGCGCCGAGCCCGTAGCGATCAAGCGCCTCGCGCGCCGCGGAAACGATCGCGGGGTGCTGGGTCAGATTGAGGTAGTCGTTGCAGGAAAAGGAGATAACGCGACGGCCGTTGCGCTCGACGATGACGCCGGCAGCCCGCGCCGTGCAGGACAGATCGCGCTTGAGGCTTGCCTGGGCAAGTCCCTCAAGCTTTGTCGTTGCATAGGAAGCGAGCGAATCCATCCCATCGGGCCTCTAGCTTGGCCGCGCCATTTTTGTGGTGGTGGTGTAGCGTGACCGGCCCTGTTCTCCAAGGCAAAATGCCCAGCAGTTTCGGCAGGGCTGGAATGCACCGATCGCAGGTTTGGCAGGACGTTACGAATGGCGACTAGCGGCGCGTGGCCGCCCTGGTTCCAGCAGGGCCTGCCGCATATTTGGCTCCCCTACGCTCAGATGAAGACGGCGCCGTCGCCGCTCCCGGTGGTGCGCACGCAGGGAAGCCGCATCACGCTCGCCGACGGGCGCGAGCTGATCGATGGGGTCGCCTCCTGGTGGACGGCCTGCCACGGCTACAACCATCCGCACATCCGCGCGGCGGTCGCACGCCAGCTTGAGACGATGCCCCATGTCATGCTCGGCGGGCTCGCGCATGAGCAGCCGCTGAACCTCGCCCGCCGCTTGGCCGAGAAGCTGCCGGCGGGGCTCGACCGCGTCTTCTTCTCCGACTCGGGGTCGGTGTCGGTCGAGGTCGCGATGAAGATGGCCGTGCAGTACTGGCTCAACAAAGGCGTACACGGCCGCACCCGCTTCGTTGCCTTCCGCGGCGGCTATCATGGCGACACCACCGGCGCGATGGCGGTGTGCGATCCCGACGAGGGCATGCACCGCCTGTTTCACGGACTGCTGCCCGAGCACATCATCCTCGATCTGCCGCGCGACGAGCAAAGCGAAGCCGCGCTCGATCGCATGCTCGCCGCGCGCGCGGAAGAGATTGCGGGCATCATCGTCGAGCCGCTGGTGCAGGGCGCGGGCGGCATGCTGTTCCACGACGCTTCCGTTTTGGCGCGCCTGCGCGCGGCCGCGGACCGTTACCGGCTTCTGCTGATCTTCGATGAGATTTTCACCGGCTTCGGCCGCACCGGTGCGATGTTCGCCTGCGCAGCGGCCGGCGTTGCGCCGGACATCATCACCCTGTCGAAGGCGCTCACGGGCGGCACGCTGCCGCTCGCAGCGACAGTCGCGAGCAGGCAGGTGTTCGAGGCGTTCTGGTCGGACGATCCCATGCACGCGCTGATGCATGGGCCGACCTATATGGGCAACGCGCTCGCGTGTGCGGCGGCAAACGCCTCGCTCGACCTGTTCGAGCGCGAGCGGCGCCTGGAGCAAGTGCGTGCGATCGAAGCAGGTTTGCGACGCGGCCTCGAACCCTGCCTAGGCCTGCCACGGGTCAAAGACGTGCGCGTCAGGGGCGCGATCGGGGTGGTCGAACTCGACCGCATCGACGATCTCGCCGCGCTGCGCAGCCGCTTCGTCGCCGAAGGCGTGTTCATCCGGCCGTTCGGCAGAATTGTCTATCTGACCCCCGCCTTCACCATCGGCGAAGACGAGCTCGCAACGCTGACGGCGGCGGTCGTGAAGGTGGTGGGGGAGTTACGCTGAGCATTTGCCCTATTTTCGGGCTCGACGCGGCCGTGACCAACTGACAGGTTGGCCGCACGGCGGTTCCTTATCTGTTCATTGTCCGCCGAGGAAGGTCATGCGGTTCCGCGTCGTCCACAGGACGGATTATGCCTACGATGCCCCGGTCGCGCTCGGACCGCATGTCGTGCGGCTGCGTCCGCGTTCCGAGGGGACGCTGCATATCCTCGCGCACGACCTCAGAGTCGAGCCTACGCCCGCCAAGCGCAGCGACCAGCTCGATCTCCACGGCAACAGCGTGACGCATCTGTGGTTTTCCGGGACGACCACGCAGTTTTCGATCGAAAGCGCCTTCGAGGTCGAAACCACCCGGGCGAATCCGTTCGATTTTTTGCTCGATCCGAAATTCGCGCGCCTGCCGGTGGCCGGTCCGACGGAGCTCGCCGCCTGCCGGGCGAAGCGCGAGGCGCTGCCGGCCACGATAATCGACTTGTCCGACCAGTTGGCGCGCCAAAGCGGCGGCGACACGCTCGACTTTCTGTCGGCGCTCAGCGGCCATCTGTATCGGACGGTCGTCCACGAGCTGCGGCAAGACGGCGATCCCCATCCGCCCGAGACGACGCTGGTGCTGGGCGCCGGGGCCTGCCGCGACATTGCGATGCTGTTTCTCGCCGCCTGCCGCGCCCAGGGGCTCGCCGGGCGTTTCGTCAGCGGCTATCAGGCGCACAGCAAGCGCCCCGACCGGCATCTGCATGCCTGGCCCGAGGTCTATCTGCCGGGCGGCGGCTGGCGCGGCTACGATCCCACCTGGGGGCTCGCGATCGCCGATACGCATGTCGCAATCGCCGCCGCGCCGACGCCGGCCGGGACGATGCCGATCGAGGGCAGCTATGTGGGCACGGCCCGCTCGCACATGAGCTATCACGTCGCGATCGAGGTGGAGTGACGCTGCGCCGTCTTACGCGACGCGGCACGATAGCCACGGGCGATTTACTCGCATCGGTAAACTGCCCCGATCACTCTTCACACAAGGTGACGAGGCGGTTGATCAAGGGAAACGAACCCGCAGTAAAGTAATATGCGTGACGTAGTGGAGTCGCCGCGGGAGGGGACGACCGATGAACCATTCCATGCCGAAAGTCGCCGTCGCCTGCCAGGGCGGCGGAACGCATGCCGCATTCGAGGTCGGGGTTCTCACGGAAATCCTCAAGGACATCCATGAGCACAAGCGGTTCGAACTGGTGGGCTTGAGCGGAACCTCGGCAGGCGCACTGTGTACGCTGATGGTGTGGTACGGCCTCGCCCCGAAGAATGGCCGCCCGGGCTCGGTGCGCGCCGCGATCGACAAGCTCAACCGCTTCTGGGACGCCTTCGCGGCGATCACGCCGGCCGAACTCATGCTCAACCTGTTTTCCTTCTCGGCGCTGACGGCGCAGGAGAAGGAGGCGCCGGTGCTCGGCTTCAACGCGCCGGTGTTCAGCCTCAATCCGCGCGGCGTGATCAGCCAGGCGGTCAGCGCCGGGCTGCCGCTATTCGGCGTGCGCAAGCAATACTTCGATTTCCCGGACATGCTGGCCGAGGCCTGCCCGCAGTTCGACGGCATCGAATGGCAGACGGTGCAGACGCGGCTGTTGCTCGGGGCGTCGGAAATCATCGAAGGCGCCGAAACCGTGTTCGATTCCGATTGCAATCGTGAAGGCAATGGCGGGACTCAAGGCGGCAGGCACACCGAGGCCTCGGTCACGCATCGCTGGCGCAAGCGATTGCCCCTGACTTTGCAGGGCGTGGCCGCATCGGGAACGCTGCCCAACGTGCGCGAGGCCGAGAAGATCGGCGACGGGTACTATTGGGACGGGCTCTATTCGCAGAACCCGCCGGTTCGCGAGTTTCTCGCCGGCGTCCGCAAGGAGCACGCGCCCGACGAACTATGGATCGTGCGCATCAATCCGCAGCAATCGCGGCAGCCGCGCTCCAATGCGGAGATCCGCGACCGCGAAAACGAGCTGATGGGCAACCTGTCGCTCAACAAGGAGCTGGACTTCATCCTCACCGTGAACGGGATGATCGAGCGCTATGGCGGCAAGCTCGCCGAGGACTACAAGCCGGTGACGGTGCGCACCATCAAGATGACGCAAGAGACCGCGACGGAGCTGAAGACGTCATCGAAATTCGACCGCAGCCGCGGTTTCATCGACCGGCTGCGCGCGGAAGGACAACAAGTCGCCCGCGGCTGGCTCGACCGCTGGCCCGATGTCGGCCGCTACCCCGACGACGCGGCGTATTGGTGAGGGTGGGCTTATGTGAGGGAGGATGGTCATTCCTCATCCTGAGGAGCGGCCGAAGGCCGCGTCTCGAAGGATGCGGCTGTGCATTGCCGCCCATGGTTCGAGAC
>JBAPYK010000132.1:0-7368 GCA_049284695.1 Rhodoplanes sp.
GGCCATCGGCGCGCGCGGGCGGCGTCAGGCGCATGAAGATCGGGAGCGTCGCCCGCGCCGCGACGTGCGCGGCAATCAACGCAGGCGCGACCAGCGCCGGCTCGGCGAGAGCGGCAAGCGCAGCAACCCGCAACAGGATCGACAGTGCGAGCGCGCAAGCGCCGTAGGTCCCGATACGGCTGTCGCGCATTATATCGAGCTTGCGTTCGGGCGTCGCACCGCCGCCGAAGCCATCGGCTGTGTCAGCCAATCCATCTTCGTGCAGGCCACCGGTGACGCCGACCGTCGCCCCGACGGCCAGCGTTGCGCCGATCAGCGGTTCAAAGCCAAATGCGTAGGCGAGCCAATAGACGGCTGCGCCAAGCCCGCCGACCAGCGCCCCGGCGACCGGCATGGCCCAGCTTGCGCGCGCAACGTCGCCGCCGTCCACTTGCGTTGCATGAACGAGCGGCAGGCGAGTGGAGAAGAGAACGGCGACCTTGAGATCATTGACGACGCGATGCGGCCGTGCATTGGCCTCGGTCATCGCGCCTTTTCCCGTCGCGATCGCAGCGATCGTCCCCAACCGCTGCTATTGTCGGGCTCGATCATGGCCGCGGCCCCGCGGCGCGTCTCAATCGATCATTGATGGCGGCGCCGAGCCCTTCGTCGGGGATCGGCATCACCGCGATCGCGTGCGCGCCGCAGGCGTCAAGCTCGCGCAGATAAGCGAACAGATTGGCCGCCGCCTCGATCAAGTCGCCCTCCTCCGACAGATTGAGCACGGCTGCCGCCGCACCGGCCCCCTCCGCCAAGGCCGGGCCGAAGGCGAGCAGCGCCTCGTCCGGCCGCACGCGTTTGGCCCCCAGCCGCAACCGGGAGCGCGGCGCGTAATGCGCCGACAACATGCCCGGTGCAAGCGGCGCTTTGTCGGCGGAGCCGGCTGGCGCCGGCGTCTGCGCCAATTCGTGGCCAAGCGCCTGCTCGATCCGCTCCCGCGCCACGCCGCCGGGCCGCAACAGCTGCGGCGCACCTCCGACACAAGCGACGATCGCCGATTCGACGCCGATCGGAGTCGGCCCGCCATCGATGATCAGATCGATCCGGCCGCCGAGATCGGCCAACACATGCCCGGCGGTGGTCGGAGAGACATGCCCGGAGCGATTGGCCGAGGGTGCGACCACCGGCCGGCCGAATGCGACGAGCAGCGGATGCGCGACCGGATGATCGGGAACGCGGAGCGCGATGGTGTCTAACCCAGCAGTCGCAAGCTCGGAGACATTGCAGGTCGGCGCGCGCGGCACCACGAGCGTGAGCGGGCCTGGCCAGAACGCGGCGGCGAGCCGCTCGGCCTCGGCGTCGAACCGGCCGAGCGCCCGCGCCGCGGCCAGGTCGGCCACATGCGCGATCAGCGGGTTGAACGCGGGCCGGCCCTTCGCCACATAGAGTCGCGCGACGGCATCGCCATTGGTCGCGTCGACGCCGAGCCCGTAAACGGTCTCGGTCGGAAACGCGACGAGACCCCCCGCAGCGAGGCAGAGGACGGCGTTCGCAATCGCCTCAGGCTTTGCCGCCATAACGGGCGTCGGACCTGTCGTCACCGTGCCTTCCACGTTCGGTCTCCTGCATAGGTGGCGCAATGGCCGCCCCCAGGATTACCACACCGGGACCCATGCTTGCCGGCATGCGGCGCGGGAGCTATAAAGCCGGCCTTGCCAGCGATATCGGAGTGTAGCGCAGTCTGGTAGCGCACCTCGTTCGGGACGAGGGGGTCGCAGGTTCAAATCCTGCCACTCCGACCATTTCAGGCACGGTTGAGCACGTCGCGGATGCGACTCCTCGCGCGAGCAAGCCAGCCGCCCGCGTGGTCGTTCGCGGCCTCCGGATCGGCAAGGCGCAAGCCGGCTGTCGTCACGTTCCCGCCCTTTACTTTGTAAGCCACCAGCGCGATGGCGCCCAGCGGCAGGGTTTCGCCCTCTTCCGGAGGATGGCCGAGCTGTTCGGCGAAATGCTCGGCGAGCGAGGTGCCGCGGTCCTCGACGGCTACCTCGATGCCGTAGATCTCCGCGAGCGCGCCGAGCGTCACGTCGCCGCTCACGAAGAAATCGCCGAGCAAACGCGGATCCGGCGCAGCCGGCGGCGGCATCTCGACAAAGAAGCGATCAAGTGCTTCCGCCTTCTCCGGCGGGGCGAGAAAATACACATGATCGCCCTGCCGAATCGGACCGGCTTCGGTGGCGGTGAACACCTCCTCGTCGCGCACCACCAGCATGAGCTTCGCCCAGGGCGGAACGATCTTGCGGCGCAGATAAGGGTTGTTGGCCTGCACGTGATAGCCGACCAGTTCCTGTTCGAGCTGGCCGGGAAGGTCGAGTTCGACCCGCCGCGGGGCAGGATCGGCGCGCGGCAGAGCGATGCGGAGAAACCGCGCCGCCGGCGCCAGCGTCCAGCCCTGGACGAGCAGCGAGACGAGCACGACGACGAACGCGATGTTGAAATAGAGCTGGGCATGGGCGAGCCCGACCAATAGCGGTATCGACGCGAGAAAGATGCCGACCGCGCCACGCAACCCCACCCAGGAAATGAACACCTTGTCCCGCCAAGAGAAGCGAAACGGGATGAGGCAAAGAAAAACGGCGAGCGGCCGCGCAAACAGCATCAGCACCGCGGCGACGACCAGCGCCGGCGCCGCATAGTTCATCAGTTGCTCGGGCCAGGCGAGCAGGCCGAGCAGGACGAACATGACGATCTGCGCGAGCCAGGTCACCGCGTCGAGGAACACGACGACGGTGCCGTGGGCGCGCGTCGGGCGATTTCCGACCATCAGACCGGCAAGATAGACGGCGAGGAAGCCGGATGCGTGCAACGCCTGTCCCAGGCCGAACACGCCCAACGCCGCGCTGGCGACGAACGGAGCGTGCAGACCCTGCGGCAGAGCAAGCCGGTTGAGCGCCAGCACGATCAATCGACCGCCGACAAGCCCGATCGCCGCGCCGCCCAGCCCCTGGCCGGCAAGGCTCGCCGCGACCGACGCCCATGGCTGATCGCCGGTAAGCAATAATTCGACCAGCAGAATCGTGAGGAAGATCGCAAATGGATCATTGGTGCCGGATTCGATTTCCAGCGTCGCCGCCACCCGTGACCGCAACCGCAGCCCGCGCGCCCGCAGGAGAAACAGCACGGCGGCGGCGTCGGTCGAGGCGACCACCGCGCCGACAAGCAGCGCCTCGGTCCACCCATATCCCATCATCATGGTGACCGCAGGCGCGGTAAGAGCCGCCGTCAGGAGAACGCCGAGGGTCGCAAGCACCAGCGACGGCGCGAGCACGCTGCGAAACGTGGCGATCCGCGTGCGCAGTCCTCCGTCGAACAAAATCAACGCCAGCGCAATCGAGCCGACAAGATAGGTCAGGCGCACGTCATCGAAGCGAATCCCGCCCGGTCCCGACTCGCCCGCGAGCATCCCCAGGATCAAGAACACGAGGAGCAGCGGCGCGCCGAAACGCAAAGCGACGAGGCTCGACAGAATGCCGGCAAGCACCAGCGTCGCGCCGAACAGAATGGAGAGGCTGACCGTATCGAGTGATGCCATCGGAGGGGACGATTGCGGTCAGGACGAGCCGGTGTAGCCCGTCGGGCTGAAACTCACCGCTCCGGCAAAGGTTGACCTCATGGCTCGCAGTCGGGTTTGCTTTCGTCTCGGCCGGACCATCAGCGTCGCGTTCGCCTCCTATCCGGGCCAGGTCGCCGTTTCGATTAGGTTTCGGCGTCATCGTAACACGGGCGATGACGTTGTACATTTCGGCCGGGTGACGTAAACGTAAAGGACTTGTTGGGCTGGCGAGAACCTCTGGGTCGCCATCGTTGATCAACGGGCGCGGACGTTCGCTCAGCAGAACACAGCATTCACCCGATTGGAGACGGGACGATGCCCCATTCGATTCTGTTGATGTCTTTCGGCGCATCCCTCGTGCTGATGGTGGCGGACGAATTGCCCAACATCAATGTTGAGGCAAGTTGCAAGGCGGTTGAGGGCTTTGGTCTGGCGATCACGCATACGCTCGAGTCGTGTGTTCAGGACGAAAACGCCGCGAAGGCCGAGCTCGGGCAAAAATGGACGACGTACCCGCCGGCGGTGCGCAGCCGCTGTGTCGCCGAAACGATGGTCGGAGACCCGAGCTATGTCGATGTCCTGACTTGCTTGCAGATGGCGCAAGACGTCGAAGCGATAAAAACGCCGCTGCTCGGCGCGAGCAAAATCAAGCGCGGGGCCAAGAGCGGTTCGCCTTCTCATCGGTAAAGGACGGCGACGTGCCGTCTGGCGCTGCGGTTAGCGCCGCGCTTTCCTAATGGCGCGCTGCTCCTAGAGCGAATTCCGTTCCAATGGGATCGGAATTCGCTCCAGTTATCCCTGAGTAGTCGCATTTTCTGCGGCGTACCGGTTCCCACTTCGCCGGAAAATGCTCTAGCTAGTCTGTTCAGAGCAACTTGCATAATGGCCGTGTGATGTCCCTCACACGGGGTCTAGAACTCTATCCGCGACAGGACGACTAACGGGCATCTGGGTCATTCGACCGCTTCGCGAAATCAATGTCGATGGAGAGTTCTACGCTGACAGACTGCGTTTCCTGAAAGTCGATCGGCCGGCGTTTCCCCCTCCCCCCGCAACGCCGGCCATTTGGCCCGCCCGGATATCCTTCGGGCGGGCTTTTTCTTGCCTCGCAACAGGTGGGATGCTGCCACGCCCGATGACGGCGCGATCACGCCGCGTGCACGGCAAGGTCGCCTTCGTGATGGTCGCGCAAGAGCCGGTTGACGAAGCCGGCGACTGTGCCGAGCGTTCTCTCAGGCGCCTCCCGCTGAGGCGAATCCTTGGCGCCGGGCACGACAGCGACCTCGACCGGACAATAGCACTCCTCCTGCGCCGCTTCGATCTGGCGCGCGGTGCCATATGGATCCGCTTCGCCTTGCACGATGAGGATCGGGACGCGGATATAGGCGAGCTCCTCCGTGATATCCCATTTACGGAAGGCAGGATCGAGCCACACATCGTTCCAGCCGCGGAACGCATTGTCGACATCGGCATGATAGCGGGCGAGACGGTCGCGCAGATCGGTGGTCGTATAGGCTGCGGCGGCGGCCGCAACCGCCGCGATACCGGCGTCCTCGGTGAAGAAAAACGGCGCCATCAGCACCAAGCCGCGCACGCGGTGGTCCTCGACATTGCCGCCATAGATGGTCGCGATCGACGCTCCGTCGCCGTGTCCGATCAGGAGACCGCGACGAAAACCGATCGCCGTGAGAAGCTTGGGCAGCACCGACAGCGCCTCGTCGTGCATATAGGAGACCGGGCGTGGCAGCGCCGCTGGGCTGGAGCGCCCATAGCCGGCGCGCGAATAGACGAAGACGCCCGCCGCCGTCTCCCTGGCGAGCTTGTCGGCAAAATCCCCCCACGTGGCGACACAGCCCAGCCCGTCGTGCAGCAGCACCAGCGTCGGCGCCTCCTGCGGCCGCGGCCCGATCATTCGATATTCGAGCGCCTGCCCGGAAATATCGAGAAAGCCTTCGTCAGAAAGGGACGTCATCAGCTTGCATCCATTGGAAAACGGCATTTTGCCGTCATATTTTACTCGGATTCAGCATGAAAAAGGCGGCACCGCAAGCGCTCACGAGCCGTAACATCCCCGCGAGAAAGCGGGGATGGCGTTCGGAAAATCCGAACGCGTGCTGGCGGCAAGAGCCGCTCACTTCGCTCTGCTGTCTCATGACATTGCTACAATCCCGAAGGACGACAAACAGGCGACTGGCGCGAACGATCTGAGACGGATAATTCGGCTTAGCAGCATCGGCGTTAACATTTACACGGCGCTCCTCTTTTCAATAACACTTAGCACTGGCTTGCCGGTCATGTAGTCTATGGTGATCTATGACTGATTCGATTGACCGACTTTACGACGCCGTGCTGGAGGCGATGGACGCCCATCCGTCTTCCTCCCGCACTGCACGTTTGTTGCGGGCCGGCCGCAGCAAGATCGCCAAGAAGGTCGCGGAAGAGGCGGTCGAAGTCGTGATCGAAGCGATGCTGAATCACCGCGACGCGGTGGTGCGCGAAAGCGCCGATCTCCTCTACAATCTTGCCGTGCTGTGGGCATCGGTCGACGTCGAACCGAAAGACGTCTGGAAGGAAATGCAGCGGCGCGAGCGCTTGTTCGGCATCGCCGAGAAGCTTGCCAAGCAACGCAGCCTTCTGAAGGCGCGACGCAAACTGCCGCCCGCGGCGGCCGCGCGAATGCGCAAGCGGGGGTGACCGGGCACCGCCCGCAGTGCCTGCAACTCCGGTTGCGCATGGACTTGGATGCCGCGGCCGACTAAGCAAGCGTAATGCTGCGAAAACTTTACAACTGGTGCATCAACGCGGCCGGGAAACCGCACGCGGCTTGGATTCTCGGGGCGGTTTCATTCACCGAAAGCTCGTTCTTCCCCGTCCCGCCCGACACCATGCTGGTCCCGATGGCGCTCGCTCGCCCGGACCGGGCCTACTACTACGCCGCGGTCTGCACCATCGCTTCGGTGTTCGGCGGCATTCTCGGCTATGCGATCGGCGCCTATCTCTACGATTCGGTCGGCCTGTGGCTGATCAGCCTGTATGGCTATGGCGACAAGGTCGAGGCATTTCGCGAGGCCTATGCGCGCTGGGGCAGCTGGATCATCCTGATCAAAGGCCTTACGCCGATCCCCTACAAGATCGTTACCATCACGTCCGGCTTCGCGGGTTACAATTTTTTCCTGTTCGTCCTGTTGTCGATGATCACGCGCGGCGCGCGATTTTATCTCACCGCATTCCTGCTTAGCCGCTACGGACCGCAAGCGCGCGAGGCGATCGAAAAACGGCTCGGCTTCTGGTTCGCCATATTTCTGGTCGTGCTGATCGGCGGCATCATCGTCGCCGTTTACGTGTTTTGAGGCCCGTGGGAGAGGGGCTTGAATCTCTACGCCAAACTGTGCGAACGCGCCGCAGCCGGCCGGCCGGTGACCGTGGGCGTGATCGGCGCGGGCAAGTTCGGCACGATGTTCCTTGCTCAGGCGCGCCTCACCCGCGGGCTGCATGTCGTCGGCGTGACCGACCTCGACCCGGCCCGCGCCCATACGCAGCTTGCTTCCGCCGGCTGGGAAGCGCCGCGCTACGCCGCGGCCTCGCTGGGCGAGGCGCTGAAAACAGGCGGTACGCATGTCGGCCCCGATGCCGAAGCGCTGATCGCGCTCCCTGAAATCGAAGTCGTCGTCGAGGCGACGGGCGTGCCGGCGGCCGGCATCCGCCATGCGCTCGCGGCGATCGCGCACGGCAAGCATGTCGTCATGGTCAATGTCGAGGCCGATGCCCTGGTTGGC
>JBAPYK010000133.1:0-1797 GCA_049284695.1 Rhodoplanes sp.
CTCGCAGCTTTGCAGGTCCTGGCAAGTTAGAGGGGGTCTGTTGATGATGAGAACGCTTAGGCGGGTGTTGCCGTCCGCTGTGGCATGGGCCGCTGCTCTAAGTGCGATGACAGTGGTGAGAGGTGAATGGGCCGCCCAAGTCGGTCTTTTCGTCTACTTCTCGATTCTCGTCCTACTGACCGACGGAATTGACCTCTTTGATCGCGAGCGCTTCGCGTGGCTCGTAATCTGGAGAAAATAGCGTTTCAAGCTTCTTGTCCTACTACCCAACGCTCACGGATGGACTAAGGCCAGGGTGATGACGCTCGCCGCCATGACGAACATGACGAACGTCAGGACGATGAAAATTGCCTCTCGCACCGAAATCATGACCATCCGCCCGTACGCGAATCGCCTGAGGTACGCGCCCCTCTCACTTGGACAAGCATTTCGCCTAATTTAAGAACGTGACGCTTGGTTCTCCGGTTCCCCCTCGCGCCGCTGGTACATCCGCAGGCCGGCGACGCGCGAGCAGGGCGCAGCGGGGCAGCGAACGTGACGGCTTCGTGTTCATCTGTGGTAAATCCCGACGGGGCGCTTTCTCGTGACGAGAAAGTCCCGACGGGACCGCATGGCCGCGAGGCTGCGAGAAATCAAGGAGGGACTGCGACAGCGGCTGCACCAGGTCCCAATAATAATTGGGACCTCACCCTCTCAACTGAACAACATTGTCGGCCGGCGGAAGGCGGCATTGGGCTGGGTTAATCACAATCATAATCAAAGTTTGATGTTATAATTTACGAAGCCATTGATACTACGAACATATAGGCATTTTTCAACTCTGTTGGATGGCAGATGAGCCTGCGCGGCCTGTTGCGCGGCTTCGGTAGTCGGTGCCACGACACCGAGCCGGTTCGCTGGGCGGATCAGGGATCTGGTCGAGGGCAACGCACCCTGGAGGTCATTGCGGCGGCGCTCCTCGTGGTCCACGAGACCCTGCGGCGGGAGTTGGCCGGCTTTGAGAAGCGGGTGCGTTCGATCGCAGGTTCCGACGGACGGGTGCGGCTGTTGATGTCGACGCCGGGCGTCGGCGCGATTGTGGCGCTCACCTATGTTGCGGCAATCGCGTGAGCGTGCTTCGGTAACACAAACGCAGCGTCTCGGGGCAATGTGAAACAATGGCTCGACGATATTTCGGCACCGACGGCATTCGGGGACGCGCTAACGCAATGATCACGGCTGACCTCGCGCTGCGGATCGGCCAGGCGGCAGGCCTCATTTTCCGCAATGGCGAGCACCGGCACCGGGTGGTCATCGGCAAGGACACCCGGCTCTCCGGCTACATGATCGAGACCGCACTGGTAGCGGGCTTCACGTCGGTTGGCCTCGACGTGCTCCTGCTGGGGCCGATGCCGACGCCCGCGGTTGCCATGCTCACGCGTTCAATGCGGGCCGATATCGGCGTAATGATCTCGGCCTCGCACAACCCATTCGACGACAACGGCATCAAGTTGTTTGGGCCTGACGGCTATAAGCTCTCTGACGAGGTAGAGGAGGAGATCGAGCAGCTGGCCGATTCTGACCTCACCCTGAAGCTCGCCAAACCCGGCGCGCTCGGCCGTGCGAAGCGCATCGGGGGGGTCCACGACCGCTACATCGAGTTCGCCAAGCGGACGCTGCCGCGAAGCCTGTCGCTGGAAGGATTGCGGCTCGTTGTCGACTGCGCCAACGGGGCGGCTTACCGCGTCGTGCCCGACGCCCTGTGGGAGCTTGGCGCGGAGGTCATCTCCATTGGCGTCGAGCCGAACGGGCTTAACA
>JBAPYK010000134.1:0-1724 GCA_049284695.1 Rhodoplanes sp.
ACAATCCTACCTATGCGGACGGCTTATCCACCTCGTTGAAGGCGGGCATAGCGGCGACGCCGCCCGCCGCCGACGGCGTCATCGTGTGCCTCGGCGACATGCCGCAAGTGGACGCTCGCCTGATCGATCGCCTGCTCGCGGCGTTCGACCCCGAACGCGGCGCGCTGGTCGTGGCTCCAACCCTCGCGGGCAAACGCGGCAACCCGGTCGTATGGTCGCGTCGGTTCTTTCCCGATCTTTCGGCGCTTACCGGCGATGTCGGGGCGCGCGGCCTAATCGCGAGCTATCCGGAAGCGGTCGTCGAGGTCGCGATGGCCGACGACGCTGCGCTCATCGACATCGACACGCCCGACGCGCTCGACGCGGTCCGCGCCGCGATGGAACAAGCATGAACGCGACGCGGCCTGCCATCGCAAGTCTGCATCCTATTAGGGCGTGTACTCGTAAATCGTCCAGCTATGTCCGCTTTCCGGCAAGCCGGACATTGAGCCAGCACCGCCGAATGTCCGCGTTGAGTCCGCAACGTCGGGCCAAAGCAGGCATTGACCCGCTTTCTGTAACCCATCGTAATTTTATGAGTGCACGCCCTTAGAGCGCCGCCAGAGCGAATTCCGTTCCAATGGAATTGGAATTCGCTCTGGTTGTCCTTGAGCGGTCGCATTTTCTGCGGCGAACCGGTTCCCACTTCGCCGGAAAATGCTCTTAGGATGGATCGATGCGGATCATCGACGTGCATTGCCATCCCGGAACCGAACGTTGGCACCAAACCATGGCCCCCTATCTCGGAGCGCTGCGCAGCTATTGGGGACAGGAGTGGCCGGTCAAAACCGAACAGGAGATGATCGCCGATTTCGAGCGCAACGGCATAGAGCCGGTGATTGTCGCCCTCGATGTCGCGCGCACCGCCCACACCCCGCCCACGGACAACGACTACGTCGCCGCCTTGCGCGACCGGCACGGCTGCATCGCGCAGGCATGGGGCACGGTCGATCCCCATCGCGGCCGGGCGGCGATCGAGCAGGCGGAATATGCGATCAAGACGCTCAAGCTCTTGGGCCTGCATTTTCATCCGATCGCCGGCGGCTACACCGTCAGCGATCCTGCCTACTACCCGCTGTGGGAGGCGCTCGCGGATTGGGGCGCGCCGATCTGCGTCGACATCGGCATGACCGGCGTGGGCGGGCGCATGCCCGGCGGCCACGGTCTCAAACTGCGCCACGCCCATCCGCTCGCGGTGGACGAGATCGCCGCCGATTTCCCGCGGCTGACGATCGTGATGGCGCATCCCGGCTTCCCGTGGATCGACGAGGCGACCGCCGTATGCCTGCACAAGGGCAATGTGTTCTGGGAAATGTCGGGCTGGGGGGTCAAGCACATCCCCGAACAGATCAAGCGCGACATTCGCGGCCGGCTCAAGGACAAGATCATGTTCGGCAGCGACTATCCGAGCCTCAGCTACGAGCGCCTGATCAAAGAGTGGCTGGACGTGGGCTATCCCGACGACATTCTCGAGCGGTTCTTCCACGGCAACGCGGAGCGGATTTTGGGGCTTTAAGCATGATGATTTTGGCTTGGCCGTCCCTCACCCGGTGGTCATGCTCCGCGAAGGCGGAGCATCTAGAGTCCTTGATCGACCGCTTTGTGGAGCAGTTGGATCAAGTTTTTATGCTGCGAGTTTTTCATGTTGATACCATTTGGTGACGGCGGTTTCGGCGGCCCTGATG
>JBAPYK010000135.1:0-56246 GCA_049284695.1 Rhodoplanes sp.
TTCATGACCGGGCGGAAAGGCCGCTACGAGAATGTCGAGATCATGGGCTTGTATTGGCACTTCGTCGATCTGGTGTGGGTGTTCATCTTCGCATTCTTCTATCTTTGGTGAGGGAACGACATGGCGCAGGCAATAACCACCGCATCAGCGCAACCGACGGCGCACGCAGAGGGGCAGCAGCACCCAATCAAGCTTTATCTCGTGGTCTGGGGATGGTTGTTCGTCCTCAGCCTGGGTTCCTACCTCGTCGACTATTTCCATGTTCAGGGCATCCTGCGGTGGTCGCTGATCTGCCTGTTCATGGTGCTCAAAGCGGGGTTGATCGTCGCCATCTTCATGCACATGGCGTGGGAGCGGCTTACTTTGATCTACGCGATCCTGATTCCACCGGCCTTGTTGATGGTGTTCATCGTCATCATGGCCACCGAATCTGAATATACACACTGGCTGCGCGAGTTGTTCTTCCGAACGGGAACGTAGCGCTTACGCTGTCGCGAGGGAGCGCGCTGCGCTCCTCGCCGTCGCATTCGAATGATGGAAAAAGCCCGGTTCGCAATCGCGAACCGGGCTTTTTTGTTGCTCGAGCGGGAGCCCCAGTGGCTCCCGGTCTGACCGAGCCGCGCTTAGGCTCCAGATGCGGCAGGCATCGGCCCAGCGGGCTCTACGACCTTGCGATAGATATGCCAGGTCGCATGGGCGAGCACAGGCATGACGACGGCGAGCCCGATAAAAAACGGCAGCGAACCGATCGCCAGCGCCGCGCCGACGAACAGGCCCCAGAGCGCCATCGTCACCGGATTGGCGAGAACCGCTCTGACCGAGGTCTGCAGCGCAACGACCGCGCCGACATCGCGGTCGACCAACAATGGGAACGAGACCACCCCGATGGTGAACGCGACGACGGCGAATAAGAATCCGAGCAAATGCCCGACAATGATCAGGGTCCAGCCCTTGGTCGTCGTGAGAATTTCCGTTAGGAATTGCCAGATCGAGCTGGGCAACTCCAACCCGAACAGCGCATCATAGAGCCCAAGCGCGACGGCCAGCCAGATCACGAACACGACCATCAACACGAAGCCGAGCGCGCCGATGGCGTCGAGCGAGGGGCAGCGCAAAACGGCGAATGCGTCGGTCCACGAGATCTCGCGACCTAGCTCCCGCTGCCGGCTCATCTCGTACAGCCCAATCGCCGCAAACGGGCCGATCAGGGCGTAACCGGCAATCAGGGGGAAAAGAAGCGGCAACACCTGGTAGCCAAAGGCGAGCCGGGCCAAAAATAGACCCACGATGGGGTATATGATGGCGAGGAAAATCAGCTGGGTCGGCGCCGCCATGAAATCGTCGATGCCCTCAGCCAGCGCGTCCTTGAGATCCGCGACGCCGATCTTGCGGATGACGGGAACAACGGGGATCTCGCTCGCGCCGGTCATCACGTGCAGATTGGGCATTGCGCGCCTCCCTTAAGTCCAACGTTAAGCATTGAATACGAGCGGCAGGACGTTCCCGTGGCCCTGCAGGTCGCGTTGATCCTGTCGCACATGTAAGATTATTGCATTATGTAGCGCCATGGCAGCTCGGCGGCGCGATTGATCTCGGGACCGTCCCCTACAGCTCCCCAATAAAGCCTGCGGCTTCACGCCGCCAAGCGAACCGTAAAGCCGAAAGCCGATACGGGTCAACCGGCCGATTAATCGCGATCCGTTTGGAGCCCCCTGCCTTATTTTTCCACAGACGGCGGTGGGACCAGCACGGTGAGGGCGCGCGGCCGAATTTCGTAGCTAAGGGGCGTCCGCTCGCGCATGAGTTCGCCGTCGGTCGAAACCCACGCGCGCGAGCGGCCGCTGTAGATGGTGACGCGCTGCGCCACGATGCTCTGAATGCCCGGGTTATCCCGCCAGGCGCCTGTAATCAGGTCGGCGCCGGCCTTCAACTTCCCCAGCGCGCCGGTGTTTTCGACGATATGCACTTCGAGCGTGCCTTCGTCCAGCCGCGCGCGCCGCCATTCCTCGCCGGAGAAGCGGTTGACCGTCACCAATACGGCCACCGAATCGATATGCCGCTTGCGTCCGTCGATGGAGAGGTCGAGCGTGAACCGCCCTGCCCTACTGAACGCTCGCGCCGCCGCGGCCATCACCCGCAATGCCTTGCCCGGCAAGTCGCGGGTTTCCTCGCGAGCACGCGCCATCTGGCTGAAAAAGCCCATGCCCGACAAAGTGTGGAAAGCGCGGCCGTTGAGCATGCCCAAATCGATGGCGCGCGGAACCGATGCTTCGACCGCGGAAATCGCGTCGTCGAGAGCCGAGGGAACACCGATGTCGCGCGCAAACAGATTGACGGTGCCGAGCGGCAGCACCCCAAGCGTCTTGCCGGTGCCGGCGAGCCGGTTGGCGGCATGGCCCACGCTGCCGTCGCCGCCGCCCACGATGATCGTGTCGTAATCGGACGCAGCCCCGCGATCGATGGCGCGACCGATGCCCCGCTTATGCGCCAGCAGCACGTCGACCGTGCGGCCGGGTCGTGAAAGACGCCGCCGCAGCTCGGCCTTGACGGCAAGCGGGTCGCGATCGAGCAGCGTTCCCGCGCGTTCGTTCAAAACGATGAGGACGTGGCGCATGAGTCGATTGGTCGAACAAAGACGGTCCACATTATCCGCTGCTGGCGCAAGCGAAGGCAAAGGCTACATCCGATCCGATGTTCCGAACGCCGCGCGGAGAAGCCGGGGAATCAACAAGGCGATCGTGGCGCAATGCCGCGGCCCCAACTATAACGAAAGCGCGAGCCCCACCCGGCATGGCCTGCAGGGAGCGACGAGATGTTTCCTATTCCGACCAGCGTGTTCCTCACGCGCGGCGTCGGCGTTCACAAATATCCGCTGACCGCCTTTGAATATGCCCTGCGGGATGCAGACATCGAACAACAGAACCTCGTGTCCGTGTCTTCGATCCTGCCCCCGCGTTGCAAGCTGATCACGCGCGAGGACGGCGTTCGCGCCTTGAGTCCCGGCGAAATCACGTTTTGCGTCATGGCCCGCGCGGAGACCAACGAGCCGGGACGCCGCATCGCCGCCAGCATCGGATTGGCGCGCCCCAAGGACCTTTCGCTCTACGGCTACGTATCCGAGCATCACGGCTTCGGCATGACCGAAGCGGAAGCCGGCGACTATGCTGAAGACTTGGCGGCGACGATGCTTGCCTCGACGCTCGGGATCGAGTTCGATTCCAATGCCGGCTGGAACGAACGCAAGCGGGTCTACGAAATGAGCGATCTGATCGTCGACAGCATGTCGGTGACGGCGGCGGCCGAGGGGGCCGCCAATGGCGACTGGACCTGCGCCGTCGCGGCGGCGGTCTTCCGCTTCGACTCGCGCCTGGGCGAAGAATGAGCGACCCGCCGACCTTTGCCGTTCCGCCGACCTTTCTCGGCCTGCCGTCAGACCCGAGCGCCGCCATTTGCGTCTCCGGAATCCCGCTGGATATCGGCGTCACCAATCGGAGCGGAGCGCGTTTCGGCCCCTCCGCAATTCGACAGGCGAGCCGCATGCTGGTCGACGGCGACCACCCCTTTCACTGGGTCGATCCACGTCAGCTTTCGCTCGCCGACATCGGCGACTTCACGATCGCGCTGGGCGACATTCCGAAAAGCCTCGCGCTGATTGAGGAGCAGGCATCGCGCGTGGATCATTTGGTCGCGCTCGGCGGCGAGCACGGCATCACCCTTCCGCTGCTCCGCGCGCTCGCCAAGAAGCGCGGCCCGCCGGCGCTCGTCCATTTCGATGCGCATGTCGACACCTGGCCGGAAAATTTTGGCCAGATCTATGCCCATGGCTCGGTGTTCTATCATGCGATCGAGGAGGGCCTGATCGATCCGCGCAGGACAGTGCAGATCGGCATTCGCTCCCCGGTCGCGCGCAACATCTACGATTGGACGCTTGCGCGCGGCGTGACGATCATCACGGCGCAGGACGTTTACGAAGCGGGGCCGGCCGATATTGCCCAACGCATTCGCGCGGTGGTCGGCGACGCGCCGGTCTATCTGAGCTTCGATATCGACGCGCTCGACCCGGCGTTTGCTCCCGGCACCGGAACGCCGGAGATCGGCGGCCTTTCGAGCTGGCAGGCGCAGGCGATCATCCGGCGGCTCGCCGGCCTGAACTTTGTCGGCATGGACGTGGTCGAGGTGGCGCCCGCCTACGATGTCGCCGAAATCACCGCGCTCGCCGGCGCGACCATGGCGTGGGAATACCTCTGCCTGATCGCTCGCGCGCGGCTTACGCCGTGATGCTCTTGCTGGCGATTTGAGAGATCAGGCCTTAGCGCGCCGGCTGCGCCTGGTTGGCGTACAGGTCCTTGTTCTGCTCACGCAGAACGTTCTTCTGCACCTTGCCCATGGTGTTGCGCGGCAGATCGGCCACGAAGATCACGCGCTTCGGCCGCTTGAATTTGGCGAGCCGCTCTTCGAGCGCCGCGAGCACGGACGCTTCGGTCAGGCTCGCGCCCGCCGCCGCCACCACCACCGCAGTGACGCCCTCGCCAAAATCGGGATGCGGGCAACCGATCACCGCCGATTCGATGACGCCCGGCAGCGCGTCGATCTCGGTTTCCACCTCTTTCGGATATACATTGAAACCGCCGGAAATGATCAGATCCTTAGCGCGGCCGACGATATGCACATAGCCGCGCGCGTCGATCTTGCCGACGTCGCCCGTGATGAAAAAGCCGTCCGGGCGAAACTCGCTCTTCGTTTTCTCCGGCATGCGCCAGTAGCCGGAAAACACATTCGGTCCCCGCACTTCGATGATGCCGATCTCGTCTTGCGCGAGCACTGTGCCGGCGTCTGGCTCGACGATGCGCAATTCCACTCCCGGCAGCGGAAATCCGACCGTGCCCGGGATGCGCTCGCCGTCATAGGGGTTCGACGTGTTCATCCCGGTCTCGGTCATGCCGTAGCGCTCGAGGATGGCGTGGCCGGTGCGCGCCTGGAAGTCGCGGTGGGTCTCGGCAAGCAGGGGCGCGGAGCCGCAGGTGAACAGCCGCATATGGGCGCATAGCTCACGGGTCAAACCGGGATGCTGAAGCAGCCGGGTGTAATAGGTCGGCACGCCCATCATCGCCGTCGCCTTCGGCAACAGGCGGATCACTTCGTCAGCGTCGAATTTCGGCAGAAACAGCATCGTTCCGCCGGCAACCATCAGCGTCACCGCCGCCGTGAACAAGCCGTGGGTGTGATAGAGCGGCAGCGCATGCAAGAGCACATCTTGCGCGGTGAAACGCCAATAGTCCGCCAGCACCTCCGCATTCGAGGACAGATTGCGGTGGCTCAGCATCGCGCCCTTGGAGCGGCCGGTGGTGCCTGAGGTATAGAGGATGACGGCGAGATCGGAATCCGTAAGCGCGACATCGGCGAACGCCGACGGCGACTGCGCCGCCAGGTCGATAAGCGAGCCCCGCCCGCATGCGTCGAGGGTGTCGACCGCGGCGTTGCGCGCCAGGGCGATGGCGGAGACGCCGTCCCGCTTCGCCGGATCGCACACGACCAGCGTGGGCTCGGCGTCGCCGATGAAATAATCCAGTTCGGCGATCGTGTAGGCGGTATTAAGGGGGAGATAGACGGCGCCCGCCCGCAGCGTCGCGAGAAGCAGCATCAGGTTTTCGGGGGTCTTTTCCACCTGAACCGCGACGCGGTCGCCCGGTCCCACCCCGCGACGGACAAGCGCCTGGGCGAGCCGGCCTGAGCGCGCGAGCATGTCGCTGTAACTGATGCGTTCGCCTGAGGCCGTCTCGATCAGGGTCTTGTCAGCCGACGCAATGCGACTGCGGATCAGGTCGAACAGATTCCCGGACATCGGAAGCCCCGCGCGCGAAGCTCCGCCGCAAGAGCTGGCGGACGAGGAGGACCATCCTTATCAGAACGGCCGCCTGGTCAACACTACGCAGCGCGCGCGTTCCGTTGTCAGGCGGTAGGCACGGCCGTTTCGACCTTGGCCGGGGCAGGCGCCAGCGCCCTTATGGGGCGGGCCAGCTTACGCACGGCGCTCGCGGCGATGACCGCGCGGTTCTCGGCAAAGGCTTCGTGGTTCTTCTCGATGTCGCCGAGATCGTAGAGGTAATTGACCATCAGCCCGAAGGACTGGTTGCGGGCGCGCGAGGAAAGATCGGCCGGCCAGTTCAGCCGTTCGAGCCGGGCGCCGTTGCCGAGATGGAACCGGGCGACCTGGTCGATCGGAAAGCCACGCCGGTCGCGCGCCGTCATGTAGTAGGTCGCCGCCGCCCGCAGGATCGGCTCGCGCAGCTCCGCGAGCGCGGCCTGGTCGGTCCACCAACTTTCCTCGTCGAGCTTCGCCAAGGCGGCGCGATCGGCCTCCGACAGCGCCGACGACTCGGGGGTAGCGCGCTCGCGCCCAAGCCACTCGCTGAAATTGGGCGCCGGCGAGAGCGTCACGAAGGTCGAGAGCCGCGGAAAATCCCGGGATATTTCGGCGACGACCTGCTTGATCAAAAAATTGCCGAAGGTGACGCCGGCAAGCCCGCGCTGGCAGTTGGAGATCGAGTAGAACACCGCCGTCGTCGCCCGGTCCGGATCGAGCGGGACGCGCTTGGCCCCGAGAATCGGCGCAATCGCCGCGGGAATTTCGCGCGTGAGCGCCACCTCGACAAAGATCAGCGGGTCGTCGATCAGCGCCGGATGGAAGAACGCGTAGCAACGCCGGTCCGGCGGATCGATGCGGGCGCGCAGATCGCTCCAGTGGTGGATTTGATGGACCGCCTCATAAAGGATGATCTTTTCCAGCACGGCCGCCGGCGTCGACCAATCGATCCGGCGCAGCACCAGGAAGCCGCGGTTGAACCAGGCGGCGAACAGGTGGCGAAAATCGGTGTCGATCGGCGCAAGCTCAGGCCGGCGGGTCATGGCGTCGAGGAGCTGCTCGCGCATGTGCACGAGCGCCGCCGTGCCCTGCGGGGCGAGATTCAGCCGGCGAAACAGCTCCTGGCGGCGGGGCTCCGTCGCTTTATGCAGCTCGTTGGCGGTCGTGTCCGAGGGGGATCGCTGCCAGGCCTCCAATGCCGCCTCGATGCGGGCCCGGTCCGGTCCGAAGCGAGACAACAGCGTTTCGAAAAAGGCGATGCGCGAGCCGGTTTTCAACTCGTCGTAGCTCGCCAGGATTTCCCGCGCCAGCGCCACGCCGGAGGCCTCCCCGCGGATCGACAGCAGCTGTTCGCACAGTTCGGCAAGGCTCTCGGAATAGGCAAGCCCGGGAGGCGCGCGCCGGCGCTCGATCAGCGCCCGCCCGCGCTCGGTAATGGTCTGCAACAGTTCGCCGAAGAATGAGCTGTTCATCTGCCCGGTCCCATCAGGGTATCCGGTAACCAAGTGGCGATTTCCGGGAATATACACAAGATGACGATCCCGAGCAGCATCGCAATCACATAGGGGAGCGCGCCGAGCAAGACCGTGCGGGTCGGCACTTCCGGTGCAATCGCATTAACGACGAAGAGGTTGAGTCCGACCGGCGGGGTGATCAGCCCGACCTCCATGTTGACGGTCACGATCACCCCGAACCAGACCGGATCGAAGCCGGCATTGAGGATGATCGGCAGCAAGATCGGACTGGTCATCAGGATGATGCCGGCGGGCGGCACGAAGAGGCCGCAGACCACCAGAAATACATTGATCAGCAGCATCAGGACCCAGCGATTGACCTGTAGGTCGGCGATTGCTTGCGCGAGCGTCTGGGTGATGAAAAGCGAGGTCAGCATGTAGCTGAACAGCACCGCGGCGCCGATGATCATCAAGATCATCACCGATTCGCGCGTCGTATCGCGGAGGATGCTCCACCACTGGAGGGGCTTCCAGATGCGGTAGATCAGCATCGCTAAGAGAACGCACAGGGCAGCCCCTACGCCGGCCGCCTCGGAGGGCGTCGCGATGCCGCCATAGAGCACATACATCACCCCGAAAACGATTGCGAGAAACGGCGCGACCTTCGGAATTGACTGGAACTTCTCGCGCCAGCTGTAACGGAAATCGGCGGCGTAGGCGCGGAATCCCTTGATCCACAGATAGCCGATCGTCCACGCCATGAACAAAGCCGTGAGCATCAGTCCGGGCATGACCCCGGCAAGGAAGAGCCGCCCGATCGAAGTTTCCGTGGCGATGCCGTACAGGATGAAGGTGATCGACGGCGGGATGAGGATGCCCAGAGTGCCGCCGGCGCAAATCGATCCGGTCGCCACCTCGTCGGGATACCCGCGCTTGCGCATTTCCGGGATCCCCATCTTCCCGATCGCGGCGCAGGTCGCGGGGGAAGACCCGGTCAAGGCGGCAAACAGCGCACAGGCGCCAAGATTCGACACGACCAGTCCGCCGGGAACGCGGTAGAGCCAACGGTCCAACGCGATATAAAGGTCCCGGCCGGCCGGCGAGGAGCCGATCGCCGCCCCCATCATGATGAACATGGGAATCGAGACGAGCGTAAAGTCATGAAGGCCGGACCACAGGGTCTCGGCCGCAATGCCAAGGGCATCGACGCCCTGAAACAGGACAAGGAAGGCCAATCCAATAAAGCCAAGCGAAAAAGCGACCGGCGCGCCGGTGAGAAGGACAAGAATGGTTGCAACGAGAACGATGGTTCCTTGCGCTGCCGGGCTCATGCGGTGGCTTCTCCGCCGAACAGCCGCACCCGACCGGTAACCAGCTCCAAGAGATCGACGATATATTGCAACGTAAGCACGCCGAGCCCGATCGGCATCGACCCATAGGGTATCCATAACCGCGCCCGCCACATCGAGTCGGACACCCAGTTGTTCTCCCACGCCTCCTGCCAGAATTGGAAGGTCAGCACCGTCATGACGAGTGCAAAAACGAGCGAAACGACGGTCGCCACGATCGCGAGCCAAAACCGCGCCCGTTCACCGACCATCATCGGCAGCACGTCGACATTGACGTGGCCCTTGGTCATCAGCACGTAAGGGGCGCCGATGAAGGTGGCCCCGACCAAGCTGAAGGTAACGAAATCGGTCTGCCAGATCGTGTTCTCGTTCAATACATAGCGAATGAACACCATCTGGCAGACGATGACGACTGCAGACGCGATGAGCGCAGCGGCGGCGATTCCACACAGCAGCGAAAGGCCGCGCACAGTTCGGACGAAGATATCCATATACCCCTCCCGGCGCCCCTGGCGACGGCGCGCCGAGCGGACGCGCCGTCCGTGATTTGCTCGGTCGCTATTTTACCGCGAGGGCCTGGTCGATCAGCGCTTTCCCGTCCGGCACTTCCTTGGCGAATTCCGCGTAAGAACTTTGTCGCGCGACATTCACCCAAGCTTCGAACTCGGCTGGCGTGAGCGTGATGACCTCGACATTGTTCTTCTTGAAGACGTCGACCATCTTGTCATCGAGAGTCTTGGTTGCTTCGTTGAAATACGCTTCTGCTTTCTTGCCGGCGGCGAGCAGCGCGTCCTGCTGAGCTTTGTTAAGCTTCGAAAAGTTTCGCTTCGACATCAGCACCGGCTCGTACATGAACCAGAGCGCATTCTCGCCGGGCGCAGTCAAGCATTTCACCTGTTCATACAGCCGGAACGAAACGAAACTACCGGCGCTTGTGTCGGTCGCCTCCGCCACGCTGGTCTGAAGCGCGTTGTAGACCTCATTACTTGGGATCGAAACGATCGAACCTCCGGCCTTCTGCCACATCGCCGCGAATGTCGGTCCGGCGGAGCGGATTTTCACGCCCTTAATGTCGTCCGGGTTGCGGACGCAGTCTTTCTTCGAGGCGACGGCGCCCGCGAGCCAGGCATCGGCCAGGACAACCACCCCGGCCTTATCGATTTTCGCTTTGATCTCTTTCATGAACGGCGAGTTGTTCAGCCGCTGGGCCCGCTCGTGGTTGCGCACCAGCCCCGGCATCAGCGTGGCGCTGAAGGCGCGCACCTTTCCGCTCGCGTAATCAAGCGGGAAGGACGAAATGTCGAGCTGGCCGTTGACCAGGGCGTTCCATTGGTCGTTCGGCTTGAACAGCGAGGCGCCGGGATAGACCTGAATATCGAGGCCGACATTGGCGGCCTTTGCCTCGCGCGCGATGATCTGCACCATCTCGTCGCGCGGATCGCCTTTGCCTCCGGGAAACTGGTGCGAGGCGCGCAAGGTGACTTGCGCGTCAGCCGCAAACGGCAGCAGCGCCGTCACCGCCAATGCGACGAGGATACTCCAAGGTTTGTTCATGACGTTTTCTCCCACAGGGTTCAGGCTTATTCTCGCTTGCCTCTATGGAAGGGCAATGCAGCGCCCTTGTCAAAGACAACCGGAATATGGGAACCCATTGATTACCAATGACTCGTCGTCTTTGTCGCAGCCTGCTGCCCCCGTCCCGTCGGCGCTCCTCGGCGGGGCGCTGAACTTGCCGTGCATCACGTTCCGACCTATCGCTTCGCCCCCAGTCCGAACGGCTACCTGCACCTCGGCCACGCGCTATCGGCGTGCCTGAACTTCGACAGCGCGCAGCAAGCCAACGGCCGCTTCCTGCTCCGCATTGAGGATATCGATCAGACGCGCTGCCGGCCGGAGTTCGAAACGGCGATCTATGAGGACCTCGCCTGGCTCGGCCTGAAATGGGAGGCGCCGGTGCGGCGTCAATCCGAGCAATTCGCCGCTTATCGGGCTGCCTTGGCCCGTCTGGCCGAGATGGGGCTCGTCTATCCCAGCTTTGAGAGCCGCACTGAAATCGCTCGCCTCGTGGCGGAGCGGGAACGGAGCGGCCCGTGGCCGCGCGACCCTGACGGCGCGCCGCTCTATCCCGGGCGCTCTCGTCATATGGACGCTGCCGAACAAGCCCGGCGGATCACGAGTGGCGCGCCTTATGCGCTGCGCTTGGACATGACGGCGGCGATCGCACGGGCGCCGGCATCGCTGACCTGGGTCGAGACCGGATGCGGCCCAAACGGGGAAACCGGAGTCCTCGCCGCCGAGCCTGCGGTGTGGGGTGACGTCGTGCTCGCGCGCAAAGAGACGCCGACGAGCTATCATTTGTCAGTCGTCATCGACGACGCGGCTCAGGGTGCGACCCATGTCGTGCGCGGACAGGATCTGTTCGCGGCAACGAGTCTTCATCGTCTCCTTCAGGCGCTGCTTGGCCTCCCGGCGCCGACCTATCGGCACCACCGCCTGATCCTCGATGCCGACGGGCGCAAGCTCGCCAAGTCGACCGGGGCGACGGCGCTCTGTGCCCTACGGGGGCGCGGGGTGAGCCCCGCGGCGATCCGGCGGATGATCGGCCTTTGAGCATCCCGACCATCCCTATGCGCTTGATCCCCAGTCGCGCTATGGTGCGAGGAAGCGTCGCGCGCCAGTCCGCCGCCTTCCGCCGTTATTTTGCGAGGCAATTATGAGTCCCACCAACGCAACCGGCCTCCGGCCCGCTCGCGTCGGCGCTCGCAAAACCTATTCTCCGTTTGTTCGGCGCTGGATGCTGGGGTCCGCAACCACGGTCCTGGCGCTGTCGATCTCCATGGCAGCGCTGGTGAGTCCGGCTTCCGCCGATTCGCCGTCGGGCATGGCGGTCTCGGTGGTGCGCGCCAAACGGGAATGCTTTTCCGACACGGTCCGTGTCACCGGCACCGTCGTGCCAAAAGAGGAACTGCAGGTGCGGCCCGACGTCGAAGGCGCGCGCGTCGCGCAGGTGCTGGTCGCGGACGGCGAAAGCGTGACCGCCGGACAGGCGCTGGCGCGCCTTTCCCGCCTGCAAGGGACGAACGCGCCGGCCTCGAGCCTCACCGTGAGCGCGCCGGCCGCCGGAACCATTGGGCGGATCATGACGCAGGTCGGCGCCATGGCGTCGATGGCCGGGCCGCCGATGTTCCTCATCATTGTTGGCGGCGAATTCGAGCTGCTGGCGGAAATCCCCTCCACCCGCATCGGCAAGATCGCGGTCGGCCAGCCCGCACGGGTGGACGTCGTCGGCGTCGGCGTCTTTTCCGGCCAGGTGCGTGCGGTTTCGCCCGAGATCAATATCGCAAGCCAGACCGGCCATGCGCGCATATCGCTCGGAACCGACCCGCGGCTGAAAATGGGCGCTTTCGGCCGCGCCACCGTGGAAGTCGGAACGAGCTGCGGCACGAGCGTGCCGCTGTCGGCGGTTCTCTTCGGCCCGCTTGGGCCGGTCGTGCAGGTTGTGCGCGACAACCGTATCGAGACGCGGCCGGTTCCGATCGGCCTGTTGGCGGGTGGCAATGTCGAGATCAAGCAGGGGCTGAACGTGGGCGACCTGGTCGTCAAGCGAGCCGGCACCTTCCTGCGCGAAAATGACCGCGTTCGCCCGTTTATCGACGATGAGGCAAGCGCGGAGCGCTAAGGTACTCGCCTGGCCGCCTTGCCCGTAACCGCCGACCGTCGCGTTCCCGGTCGCGGGAGATAAGTCATTGCTTCTGCAAGCGTATATCGTCGCATTCGAAAGCGATAGCGGCGGGCTAGCCATAAATTGACCGCCATTCGATATGATTTGTATAAACAATCGACACGGCATGCGGGGAGGAGGAATGCGGCTCGCTGTCGCGCAAAGAGCCGGACGCCGCGCGATTTGGCTTGGGATCATCGCGGTGACTGCCGCCTCCAGCCTCGTATGGGTCTGGAGCGTGAATTCCGCGCATAATCCGCAAATATCCGCGGCCGGGATCATCGCTTCCCGATTTCCCGCCGAGTGGATCGCGCACACGCCCAAGTCCGCGGCCGCGTACGTTCTTGCGCACGCTTTTTCGCGCGAGCAGCTTGCGCGCGAGCGGGCGGCGCGGGAGCCCGCGGCGCCTGCCGACCCATTCGATTGGCTATCGCAGGCGCTGCTGTTTGAACAGGCGCGTCAGGATTTGATCACTAGCCCCTACTCGGGAATGCAGATTCCGCGCTTCGAACCGCGCGACATTGCAGCCATCTCGGCGATGCCGGTTCCCCGCACCGCCAGTCGCGCGTCTCCGGCGAGCCTCCTCAATGAGGCGCAAATCGCCAGCATCAAGGAACGGCTCAACCTTTCATTCGACCAGCAAAAACTCTGGCCATCCGTGGAATCTGCTTTGCGCGCGGTCGCGTGGCGCGGCAACCCCGACAAGCTCGACAGCAAGTCCGCGACGCTCGATCCCAAGGGTGTCGAGAAGCTGAAGGTCGCGCTGATCCCGTTCCTCAAGACTTTGAACGCCGCACAGAAGGACGAGTTGCGTATGATCGCGCATCTGATGGGGCTCGGACAATTCGCCTCGCAGCTTTAGCCTTCTCGCGGTTGATCCACGTCTGCTTTCTCATCGATCGGAGAGGTACATGCGGCATCACGACGATCAGTCCGCCGCGCGCAGGAATGATCACGAACGCCTGCTTGACGAAATCCGCGATATTATGGACGATTTCACCGATAAGGCGCAGACTGCCAGCGCTCTTGCCGGGCGGCTCAAAGCATGGTTTTCACGTCATTTCGAGACGCACGACGCGCGTCTAAACTGGGCGTTGCGCGCTCACCCGCACTGACCTTTCCGAACCTTCGCTTGCCGCTTCACGGACGGCATCGAGCAAATCAAAATAGCGAGCAGAAGGACGCCATAACATGTTGAAAGGACTTATTATTTCTGCCATCGCCCTGGCCGCATCGAGCGGGATCGCTGTCGCCGGCGACGTGGCGGCAGGCCAGGTCGTGTTTAAAAAATGCGCGCCTTGCCATGCCGTCGGCGAGGGCGCGAAGAACAAAGTCGGCCCGGAGCTGAACGGGATCGACGGACGGCATTCGGGCGAGGCCCCGGGTTATAGTTACACCCCAGCCAACAAGAACTCCGGGATCGTCTGGAGCGAGGCGACGTTCAAGGAATACATCAAGGATCCGCGCGCAAAGATCCCGGGAACGAAGATGGTTTTCCCCGGCATCAAGAACGAGAAAGAAGCGGACGATCTGTGGAGCTACCTCAAGCAGTTTGGAGCGGACGGCAAAACGAAGTCGTAAGACGGCCCACGGACCCGCACGCCGCTCGGCGCAAACCGGTCGCCTTGACGTCACGGGATGGCGCCTGCGCGGGAGACCGCGCGGCGTTCGACAAGGCGTCCGCCACCCAGCCGAATGGGTGCGCAATACTCAAGCGGCCGTCTTGCAAGACAAGGCGATCTGCTCGACATGCCGGTGATCGGTGCCGCAGCAGCCCCCCAACACGTTTAGCTGGCGATGCCGCGTGAGCAGATCGCGATACTGCCGGCCGAGTTCCTCCGGATCGCCGTCATCCAGATCGGGCGCCTCGTTGAGCTCGGCATGGCTGCGCTTGGACGCGTTGGCGCGCAGGCCGCGCAGCCGTTCGCACCAGGCCGCCCCTGCGGCCAGCGTCGTCGCGAAATGGATCGGATGGGCGCAGTTGATCATGTAATAGGCGGGCGCCGATCGGGTCGCCGCGTCAACCGCCTCGATCGCGTCCTCGAGGCTCTGCCCCGTCGGCAACCGCCCGTCCGTCTCCACCGTGAAGGAGATCGCGACCGGCATGCCGCATTCCTGCGCCGCGCGCGCAAGCCCGATTGCCTCCTCCGCATTCGTCATCGTGATCGCGGTCACCATATCGGCCTCAGTCTCGCTGAACGTGCAGATTTGTTCGGCGTGATAGGCCTGAGCTTCGGTTGCGCTCATTGACGAGTCGGGATCGTAGCCGTCGCCGCGTGGGCCAACGCAGCCGCTGATGACCATCGGCATCGCCGGCTTCTCGTGAGCATCGCGCAACTCGCGCATCAACGCGATTGCATCGCGGTTTGCGGCGGCGAGCGCCTCGCGCGAATAACCTAGTTTCTCGCCCCAATCGGCGCTGGCGCGCCATGTCGGGCTCTCCAGCACGAAGCCTGCGTCCTGCGCGTGAGCAATCGCGATATAGCGCTCGAAATACCGGCGCAGCGTCTGCCGTCCCGCCGGCGTGCGCAGGAGATCGAAGGCGGCAAAGTAAGGTAGATCGAGCCCTTCATGGAAGACCAAGGTGGTTTCGATGCCGCCGTCCGTCAGAAACAGTCCGCCGTCGAGCTGGGGCAATCGTCCGCGATATTTGTTCATCGTGCGATTCCTTCAGATTCGGGTGGAGGGCTCAATTGCGCGCTAGACTAGACGCACCGCCAGAGCGCGCATTCCGCTTCGATGGGCGGATGTCGCACTGTTGTGCGCCGGAGCGGCGACACGGTTCGCGAAACCCGCAAAAAAAATCACGCGGCGAGCGGACGAAAATCCATCGCGTTCGCCTGGCGCCAGGCTTCGCGGAACAGCGGGTCGCGGGCGCCGTCGAGCAATTCGCCGGGCGCGAGCTGCGGATAGAGCTGGTCGAAAGTCATCACTTCGCTCGCCGACACGCGTCGCGAGACATGGTGCGGGCGGAATTCGTTGGGATGATCGAGCCCCGCCGCCGCGGTCAATTCGATGAGAGCGTGCATGGTGGAGGCGTGGAAGCTCGCCACACGCTCGATCTTGTTCGGCACCACGAGCGCGCGCTGCAGCGCCGGGTCCTGCGTCGCGATACCGGTTGGGCAGCGGTCCGTGTGGCAACTCTGCGACTGGATGCAACCGAGCGCGAACATGAAGCCGCGCGCCGCGTTGCACCAGTCGGCCCCGAGCGCCATCGCGCGCGCGATGTCGAAGCCGGAAACAATCTTGCCGCCCGCCCCGATCTTGATGCGCTCGCGCATGCCGGCTCCGACCAGCGCGTTGTGCACGAAGCTCAGGCCTTCTCGGAGCGGCATGCCGAGGTGATCGAGAAACTCGAGCGGCGCCGCGCCGGTCCCGCCCTCTTTGCCATCGACCACGATGAAGTCCGGATAGATGTCCGTCTCCAACATCGCCTTGCAAATGGCGAGAAACTCCCACCGATGGCCGACGCAAAGCTTGAATCCGACCGGCTTACCTCCCGACAACCGGCGCAACTCCGCCAGGAACTCGACGAACTCGATCGGAGTCGAAAAGCTTGGGTGCCGCGCCGGAGAAACGCAGTCCTGGCCCATCGGTACGCCGCGCGCCGCGGCGATCTCGGCGCTCACCTTCGCCGCCGGCAACACGCCGCCATGGCCGGGCTTGGCGCCCTGACTCAGTTTGACCTCGATCATTTTGATCTGCTCGTCGACAGCCGTCTTGGCGAATCTGTCGGGGCAAAACGTCCCGTCCGGCCGGCGGCAACCGAAATAACCCGAGCCGATCTCCCAGATGAGATCGCCGCCCATTTCGCGGTGATAGCGGCTGACGCCACCCTCTCCGGTGTCGTGCGCAAAGCCGCCTTTCTTCGCGCCAGCATTGAGCGCACGGATCGCGTTCGCGCCGAGCGCCCCAAAGCTCATCGCCGAAATGTTGAGGACCGAGGCGGAATAAGGTTTGGCGCAATCGGGACCGCCGATCGTGATGCGAAACGGTTGGGCCGCGAGCGGCCGCGGCGAGACCGAGTGGCACAGCCATTCGTAGCCGTCCGCGTAGACATCGTACTGGGTGCCGAAGGGACGCTTATCGAGAACGCGCTTGGCGCGTTGATACGCAACGGCCCGCTTGTCCCGGCTGAACGGCAGGCCGTGCTTTTCGTCCTCGAAGAAATATTGACGCATCTCCGGCCTGATCTCTTCGAGCAGGAACCGCAGATGCGCCAATATCGGGTAGCTGCGCAGGATTGCGTGCTTGGTCTGGAAGACGTCGAACGTGCCCAGAAAAGCGAGCCCTGCGAACAGCGCGATGAAGACAGACAGGTAAGGCAGCAGATGCGGCTCGCGCCATGCGAGGGCGATCAGAAGCGCGGTCGCAACAAGGGAAACCGTGTAGGACAGCAGCCGCGGCGTAAAAGGCAGAAGCAAAGCGCGCATGGATGACTCCCGAAGCCGGGGCCTCCGTCCCACCGCCGCGAGGCTCACTGCCGTTTGCTATTCTTCACGCCGGCCGAACCGCTTCGGCTAAGGCCTCCGGCCGGCGGATTCCTAATGGCGGGCCGCGCCGCCCGGCGTCACCGCGTCGGGACCGGCGTATCGCCGCGATAATCGTAGAAGCCGCGCTGCGTCTTGCGGCCGAGCCAGCCCGCCTCGACATATTTCACCAGTAGCGGACACGGCCGGTACTTGGAGTCGGCGAGGCCCTCGTACAGCATCTGCATGACGGACAGACAGGTGTCGAGGCCGATGAAATCCGCAAGCTGCAGCGGCCCCATCGGATGATGCGCGCCGAGGCGCATCGCCGTATCGATCGCCTCGACGGTGCCGACGCCTTCGTAAAGCGTGTAAATCGCCTCGTTGATCATCGGCATCAAAATGCGGTTGACGATGAAGGCGGGAAAATCCTCGGCGACCGCGACCGTCTTGCCGACATTGACGCAGAACTCCCGCGCCGTCTCGAAGGTCGCATCGTCGGTGGCGATGCCGCGGATCAGCTCCACCACCTCCATCACCGCCGGCGGATTCATAAAGTGGACGCCAATGAACTTTTCCGGCCGATCGGTCGCGGCGGCCAATCGGGTGATCGAAATCGACGAACTGTTCGAGCCGATCATCGCGTCCGAGCGCAGGATCGGACACAGCTCGGCGAAAATCTTGCGCTTGACGTCCTCCTTTTCAGTCGCCGCCTCGATGACGAAATCGCAGTCGGAAAACTCATCGATCGACTCGGCAGGAATGATGCGCTTGAGCGCTTGCTTCCGCTGCTCCTCGGAGATGCGCTGCCGCTTCACCTGCCGGGCCATGTTGCCGTTGATGGTCGCCAGAGCAGCCTTGAGACGGTCGGCGGATACGTCGTTGAGCACGACATTCAATCCCGCAAGCGCGCAGACATGGGCGATGCCGCTGCCCATATGCCCGGCGCCGATAACGCCGACCTTTTTGATTGTTTTTGCCATGAGTCCTGTCCGATGGCGCTTCGCTCTGCACGCCGAGTCGCGGCGCGCCGGAAGAGTCGAGGCCATTATTTGTATATATACCGCCTATCATGCGCCGCCGCCACGGCGGCGTGTCCATCCTTACGCCGAATTCACTTTCCGAGCTTGCCGAGCTCGTCGGTGAATTCCGGCACCGCCTTGAAGAGATCGGCGACCAGGCCGTAATCGGCCACCTGGAAGATGGGCGCTTCCTCGTCCTTGTTGATGGCGACGATCACCTTGGAGTCCTTCATGCCGGCAAGATGCTGGATCGCACCAGAAATGCCGACCGCCACATAGAGCTCGGGGGCCACCACCTTGCCGGTCTGCCCCACCTGCCAATCGTTGGGCGCATAGCCGGCGTCCACAGCGGCGCGCGAGGCCCCGACCGCCGCGCCGAGCTTGTCCGCGAGCGGCTCGATATATTTGGCGAAGTTCTCCCGGCTTTGCATCGCCCGCCCGCCCGAGACGATGATGCGCGCCGAGGTCAGCTCCGGTCGCTCGGACTTCGACAGCTCCTCGCCGACGAAGCGCGACAGGCCCGGATCCGTCGCCACGGCGACCGTCTCGATCGGCGCGGCGGCGCCTCCCTCCCCCGTCGCCTGAAACGTCGACGTGCGCACCGTGATGACTTTTTTGGCGTCGCGCGTGCGCACCGTTTGCACCGCGCTGCCCGCATAGATCAGACGATCGAACGTGTCCGGCGCGATCACCTTGACGATGTCCGATACCTGCATCACGTCGAGCAAAGCGGCGACCCGAGGCATGATGTTCTTCCCCGTGGTCGTGGCCGGCGCGAGGATCGCGTCGTAGCCGCCGGCGAGCGAGACGATGAGAGCTGCCACCGGCTCGGCCACCATATGCTCGTACAACGGGTCGTCGGCGAGCAGCACCTTGGCGACGCCGTCGAGCTTGGCGGCGGCCTCGGCGGCCGGCTTGCAGTCCTTGCCGGCGACGAGAACATGCACCTCGCCCCCGAGCGCGCGCGCGGCGGTGAGCGCCTTGTAGGTGGCATCCTTCAACGCCGTATTGACGTGTTCCGCAACGAGGAGGGTCGCCATCAGAGCACTCCAGCTTCGTTCTTGAGTTTGCCGACCAGCTCAGCGACCGAGCCGACCTTGACGCCGGCCTTGCGCGCGGGCGGCTCGAACGTCTTGAGCACCTCGATCCGGGGCGAGACATCGACGCCCAAAGCGGCCGGGGTCTTCTCCGCGATCGGCTTCTTCTTGGCCTTCATGATGTTCGGCAGCGAGGCGTAGCGCGGCTCGTTCAGGCGCAGGTCGGTGGTGACGACCGCCGGCGCCTTCAATTTGACCGTCTGCAAGCCTCCATCGACTTCGCGGGTGACGAGAATCCCGTCGCCCTCGATCGTGACTTTGGATGCAAACGTCCCCTGAGGCCAGTTCAACAGAGCGGCCAACATCTGGCCGGTCTGGTTGCTGTCGTCGTCGATCGCCTGCTTGCCGAGGATCACCAGGCCAGGATTTTCTTCCTCGACGACCTTTTTCAGGATTTTGGCGACCGCGAGCGGCTCGATAACCCCGTCGGTCTTGACCAGAATGCCGCGATCCGCGCCCATGGCGAGCGCCGTGCGGATCGTTTCCGCCGCCTGGGCCGGCCCGATCGAGACCGCGATGATCTCGGTCGCCTTGCCCGCCTCCTTCAGTCTGATCGCCTCCTCGACGCCGATCTCGTCGAACGGGTTCATCGACATTTTCACATTGGCGAGTTCGACCCCGGAGCCGTCCGACTTCACTCGAATTTTGACGTTGTAGTCGACGACCCGCTTGACGGTGACGAGTACCTTCATGCTTTTGCTCCCGCGGCGGCGCGCAAACTATGGCTCGTGTGTGTGACTGTCAACGCGGGGCCGTAATCGTTGGAGCGGGTGGACGGCCTTACTTGCGTAGACAAAATTGGCGAGGCCTTTCAGAACACTGATTAACGGCGGGCGCGCCTTGACACCGGTCAAACGCAGAGCAGATCCGCGGAATCAGCGGTTCTGGCCCGGTTGCCAGAGGACGTCCCCCGCTCCCTTGTCGTTGAGATAGCGGGCGGCTACGAAGAGGAAATCCGAAAGGCGATTGACGTATTTCAAGGCCGGCGCCGAAACCTCCTCGCCGGGGGTATCGGCGAGTTCCGCTATTAATCGCTCGGCCCGCCGGCAGACGGTACGGGACAGGTGTAGTACCGCAGACGCCGGCGATCCGCCCGGAAGGACGAAAGAGCGCAGCGGCTTCAGGTCGGCGTTGAGGCGGTCGATCTCCTCCTCAAGGCGGCTGACCTGGGCTTCGGTGACGGCGAGCCGCGCACCGCCCGGCCCCTTGCCCTTGTCGGGCATGCACAGATCGGCCCCGAGATCGAACAGATCATTCTGGATGCGTGCCAGCATCGCGTCGACTTCGGGATCATTCCGCGTATGCAGCCGCGCCAGTCCGATCGTAGAGTTGGTCTCGTCCACGGTTCCATACGCCTCGATCCGGGCGTCGTATTTCTTGCGCCGCTCGCCGGTTCCGAGCGCGGTCGTCCCGTCGTCACCAGTGCGGGTATAGATGCGGTTGAGCACAACCATAGCGCCCCCGTCGGCTTATCTTGATTTCGCTGGGCTCCCTGACCGGTCCGTCCGGCCGCCGGCCCCGACAACACGACGTCCGAAAACTACCGCCCCATGGCCCAGATTGTCAGCATGATCACGACGATGGCGACGAATTGCAGCACCACCCGCCAGCGCATGAGCTTTTGCGACATGTTAGGCGAGCCGCCTCGCAGCATGTTCGCGAGCCCAAGCAGAAGCACCACGGCGACCGCCCCGATCGCCACCGGAACCGCATAATAACTCAACGCATGCGCCATCTTCCCTTCCTTACCACGGCCGTCACGCAAGCCCTTGCGCTGGAGCGGGACGACGATAGTCCGGCGATTATCCGTTATATGGGCGCTCTCAACGCCCGTTCCCAATCCGGTTTCCCCCGTGCCCACCCCAATTTGCAGCGCCGCTCCGTCGGCCTGGAAGGCCAGGAGACCCTCTACGCCGACATCGACACGTCCCTACGCCCGGAAGGCTCGCCCCGCCGAAGCGCGTTCGCGTGCCACTTCACTCCGCGAGGTGCTTTTCGATCTCGTAGATCGGCTGCTTGGTGAGGTCCTTGTCGATCTCGGCGACGATTCGGTTCTTCACCTCGGAATGAAAGGCGCGGCGCAACTCGGCGAGGGTGCGCGGCGGCGCGATGACGACCAATTCCTTGACCTTGCGCTCGCGCACAAGGCGTTGCAGCGCGTCGGCAATGACATGCGCGAACCGCTGCTCCTCGAGCTCATGCCAGTCGGTATCTTCCACCGCGCTCCGGCGCGCGCCCACGCTCGCGAAAGCGCGGCCAGGCTGATCCGAGCCCTGCTCCCGCGTGGGAGGATTTTGATCGCGCAGGACCCGTTCAGTCTTGAGATTGAGGAATTTCTCATCCCCTTCATTGCGCAGGAACAGCGCCTTGCGGCCGTCGCCGACGAAAACGAATGCGTCATGGGGGATGTTGAGCTTTGCCATTAGCGCCTCGCTGGGGTCCGTGCTGCCGGACTGAACCGGAACGCCCCGCCTTTCGCATTAATCTCCATCAATAATTCGCCGCCGCACCGACCTAGTCAGCACCGATTTATGGAAAAGATGCGATGTCTTAGCCGGTGGGCTCCGGAGGGAACGCGTGCCGGCGGTGCGCTGAGCCGACCCGCGTTCCGCTCGACTGGAGCGGAACGCTTCCTGCCGCCCGCGGCTTATGTCATCGCATATCGCCGGCCGCCGACGGAACGGCGTCAGTTCCGGCGATCCATCAGCCGGCGCGCAATGACCTGCGCCTGGATTTCCGCCGCGCCCTCGAAGATGGAAAGAATACGCGCGTCGCACAACAGGCGTGACGCCCTGTATTCGAGGGCAAAGCCGTTGCCTCCGTGAATCTGCACGGTGTTGTCGGCGGCCGCCCAGGCGACCCGCGCGGCGAGCAGCTTCGCCATGCCCGCCTCGAGGTCGCAGCGCTTGCCTTCGTCCTTTTCGCGCGCCGCGTGATAGGCGATCTGGCGCGAGATCATGATTTCCGCCGCCATTATCGCGATCTTGTCGGATACGCGCGGGAAATGGATGATCGGCTGGCCGAACTGGACGCGCGTCTCGGCATAGCGCAGCCCCTCCTCCATCGCCGCTTCGGCGACGCCGATCGCGCGCGCCGCGGTTTGGATGCGCGCGGCCTCGAAGGTTTGCATGAGCTGCTTGAATCCCTGGCCCTCGACCCCGCCGAGCAGGTTCTCGGCCTTCACCTCGAAGCCGTCGAAGGCGATCTCGTATTCCTTCATGCCGCGATAGCCGAGCACCTCGATTTCGGTGCCCGACATGCCCGGCGCCGGGAACGGGTTTTCATCCGTGCCGCGCGGTTTTTCGGCGAGCAGCATGGACAGGCCCTGATAACCCGGGTCCTTGGGATTGGTGCGCACGAGCAGGGTCATGAGGTCCGCGCGCACCGGGTGGGTGATCCAGGTCTTGTTGCCGTAGACCTTGTAGACGTCGCCCTCGCGCACGGCGCGGGTCTTGAGCGAGGCAAGGTCCGAACCGGTATTCGGCTCGGTGAACACCGCCGTCGGCAATACCTCGCCGGAGGCGATCCTGGGCAGCCACTTGTTCTTCTGGTCAGCGGTGCCGGAGCTGAGGATAAGCTCGGCCGCGATCTCCGAGCGGGTTCCGAGACTGCCGACGCCGATATAGCCGCGCGAGAGTTCCTCGGACACGACGCACATCGATTCCTTGCCGAGGCCCAAACCGCCGTACTCTTCCGGGAGCGTCAGCCCGAACACGCCGAGCTGCGCAACATGGGCGATCGTCTCGAGCGGAATATAGCTGTTGGTCAGGTGCCATTTATGCGCATAGGGAATGACTTCACTGTCGGCGAATTTGCGCATCTCGTCGCGGATCTGCTCGAGCGTTTCGTCGAGCCCGCAATCGCCCGGGGTCGCGGTGTGGTGCGCGCTGATCAGCTCGGTCAGGCGCGCCCGATTGGCCGGCGTATTGCCGGTGGTCGCGAGCGCTTCGATCGCCGGCGCGAGCCGAGTCGCGACCTCGACGGTATTGAGCCCAAGATCTTCGGGGCGCACGAATTCGCCCTGGCTCATCGGAATGCCTCCGACGACCTGGGCGAGATATTCGCCGAGCCCGATCCGTACCACCAGTTCCTCGATCTGGCCGAGACGCCCGGCCTCGCTCATGCGAGCGGCATAGGCGGCGAGCTGACGCACCGCCTCCGCATAGGTCGCCAACCAAGCGAGCCCGTGGGTCGCTCGCTGCTCGCGGTCGAACAGGCGCGCCGCAATCCCGCCCTCGGCGGAGACGCGCGCGCGCACCTTGTAAATCGCATCGGCTAGGATTGAATCGAGCGCCCCGGCGGCCTCATGAGCGACACTGACAAGATCGGGAACCGTCTCCGCACGCAACGCAGCAATAGCCATGGAAATTCTCCGAGAAATCGCAAGTTTCGCGGTGCCGCAAACAACCGTTTCAATGCTCCCAAACCTCGCTCAAGGCAAGGCCAGACTGCCCTTTGCGAGGCCCGATCGGCCCGTGCGGGGCAAGGACCTTGCCAAGCCCATAAACGTCGGCAAGGGATGAGAACCATTGCTTTGGATTCTGCCTCTTGCGCTTATTGATCGGCTGCTTCCGCATTGCCTACGACGCGTTCATCGCCTTCATCCGCGACGACGGATGGGCGATTGCGAGCCATATCGCTTTGTCGCTGCTGATGTCCCTTTTTCCGTTTCTCATCTTTGTCGCCGCATTGACCGGATTCCTCGGCGCCCAGAATCTGTCGGACCAGGTGGCGCTGATCCTGCTCGAAGCCTGGCCGCAGGAGGTTTCCCGCCCGATTTCGAACGAGATTGAACGCGTGCTGACCACCGCGCATTCCGGGCTGTTGACGATCGGCGGAGCGCTCGCGCTCTACTTTTCGTCCAACGGCATCGAGAGCCTGCGCATCGGCCTCAACCGCGCCTACGGCGTCGTCGAGCAGCGTTCCTGGTGGCTGCTGCGTCTGGAATCGATCGCCTATATGCTGGTCGCGGCGCTGGCGCTGATCGCCTTGTCTTTTCTCATCGTGCTCGGCCCACTCATCCTGCACACGGCGAGGCTCCACTTCCCAGGACTGAGCCAGTTCGAGGGGACGTTGACGTTCCTGCGCTTCGGCGTCGCCACGGCCGTCCTCGTCATCGCCCTCGTGCTCGTGCACAAATGGCTGCCGGCCGGAAAACGGTCGCTCCTCGACATTGCTCCGGGCGTCATCGTCACCCTCGCGATGTGGCTCATCACCGGCGTGCTGTTCGGACGCTATCTCGCCCAGTTCGCGAGCGCCTATGTCACGATGTATGCCGGGCTTGCCTCGGCGATGATCGCGCTCGTCTTCTTGTACTGGACGGCGACCATCTTCATTTACGGCGGGGAGCTGAACGCGGTGATCGTCAATCTACGGCAACAGCGGAAAAGCGAGACGGACGCCGCGTGAGCGTTTCGCTCATGCCGCTCCTGCATTGCTCGTCTCTCCCGGCGCCGACACTTCGATCGCCAGCGCATGGACGCCACCCGCGAGCTCGGCGGACAGCGCCTGATTGATCATGCGGTGACGATCGAGCCGGCTCTTTCCGGCGAACGCGGCGGCGACGATGCTCACCCGAAAGTGCGTCTCGCCCCCGGGACGCCACCCGGCATGGCCTTTATGTTTGTGCGATTCATCAGTCACGGCGATGCGTTCAGGCGAGAAAGCCTTCGTCAGCTTTTCTTCGATAACGTCGCGCACGCGCATGCCGCCCCAACCCTTAGTAATGATACGGACCGCTAGTCCGCTTCCACGATCCGCGGATCACGTTATGCGTAACCTGTCAAGCTTGCGGGCAATCGCAAGAAGTCCACATAATGACTCCCGATGAAGTTCGACTCACCCCTTTTCGACCGCATTCGCGTCAAGCCCGCGCAGAATCGCCGGGCAAGCGGCGCGCCGGTTTGCGAGTGGCCTGGCTGTCAGGGGGCCGCCACGCATCGCGCTCCCAAAGGGCGGACGCGCGAGCGTGAATACTGGCGTTTTTGTCTCGATCATGTGCGTGAGTACAACCAGTCCTACAACTTTTTCGACGGGATGAGCGCCGAAGCGGTGGAGCGCTTCCAAAAGGACGCCGTCACCGGTCACCGCCCCACTTGGAAGCTCGGCCTGTCGGTCGGATCGCGTTTCAAACGATTGAAGCTCAACAGGTTCTTGTCTGACGGCGCCGACCCCTTCGCGTTCCATGATGAATTCGGAGGGGGGCCGGCGCGGCGCGAGAATTCGCACGCCTATGCCGAACGCCGCACCATCCGCAACGCCGAGCGCAAGGCGCTACATACGATGGGTCTCGAGGAAGGCGCCAAACGCGCCGAGATCAAAGGCCGTTTCAAAGAGCTGGTGAAGCGGCACCATCCCGACGCCAATGGCGGCGATCGCGGCACGGAAGACAAATTGCGAGAAATCATAGAGGCATACAGGTTCTTGAAATCGACCGGGCTGTGCTGATCTGAGGCCTTTCGCGGGCGTTTCGACGGGGAAGCCACCGCAAGGAGCGCGGGCTCCTTGCTTCAGCCGGTGAGGATTTTCCGGGACGGCTAGTGCGCAGGAGCCTATACGTTCCTATATGAGGCGAAATCCCTGTCCTTCGTTCCGATCGAAAGCGCGGTCTGCTATTTTAGCGGATGCGTCAGGCGTAAGCGCCTTGGATCCCCGTGTGTCGGACACCGCCGAGGCCAGGAGGTGCAATGAATTCCGCAACTGAAACCGTGGCCGGCCTGCCCGACATGAAAGTGTCGGTGCGACAGCTGTTCGGCATCGACAGCGATATGGAAATTCCGGCTTATTCCGAGCCAGATGAGCATGTTCCGGACATCGACGCCGATTATCGGTTCGACCGGCCGACTACGCTCGCCATTCTTGCCGGCTTCGCCAAGAACCGGCGGGTGATGGTGACCGGCTACCACGGCACCGGCAAGTCGACCCATATCGAGCAGGTCGCCGCGCGGCTCAATTGGCCCTGCGTCCGGGTCAATCTCGACAGTCACATCAGCCGCATCGACTTGATCGGCAAGGACGCGATCGTGATCCATGAAGGCCAGCAGGTGACCGAATTCCGCGACGGTATCCTGCCCTGGGCGCTCCAGCACAATGTCGCTTTGTGCTTCGACGAATATGACGCCGGCCGCCCGGACGTCATGTTCGTGATCCAGCGCGTGCTCGAAGTGTCGGGCCGCCTCACGCTGCTCGACCAGAACAAGGTGATCAAGCCGCATCCCGCCTTCCGTCTGTTCTCCACCGCCAACACGGTTGGCCTCGGCGACACGAGCGGCCTCTACCACGGCACCCAGCAGATCAACCAGGGTCAGATGGACCGCTGGTCGATCGTCACGACGCTCAACTACCTGCCACACGACAATGAGGTGGAGATCGTTCTCGCCAAGGCGAAACACTATCGCACCGAGCAGGGCCGCGACATCGTGAACAAGATGGTCCGGCTCGCCGACCTCACCCGCAACGCCTTCATGAACGGCGATTTGTCGACCGTCATGAGCCCGCGCACGGTGATCACCTGGGCGGAGAACGCCGACATTTTCAAGGATATCGGCTTCGCCTTCCGGGTGACGTTCCTCAACAAATGCGACGAGCTCGAGCGTCCGCTGGTCGCTGAATTCTATCAGCGCTGCTTCGGGCAGGAATTACTGGAATCTTCGGTGAATGTGGCGCTGAGCTGATTTTTGCCCCTCTCCCGGGGAGAGGGCGAAGCAAGTCATGGCCTCGAACGTCAAATCCAAGCCCTCGGTCAAAGAGAGCCCGAACGAACCGTTCAAGCGGGCGGTGACGGGTTGTCTGCGTGCGATCGCCCGCAAGCCGGAGATCGAAGTCAGCTTCGCCGCCGAGCGGCCCGGCGTCGCCGGCAACAAGGCCCGACTTCCCGAGCCGCCGCGTAAGCTGGCGGAAGAGGATGCAGCCATCGTGCGCGGCCACGCCGACGCGATCGCCCTACGCATGGCCTGTCACGACAGGGCCGTCCACCGCAAGCTGCTCCCCGGCGGCCAACAGGCGCGCGCGGCGTTCGAAGCGGTCGAGCAAGCGAGAGTAGAGGCGATCGGCGCCCGCCGGATGCTCGGGGTCGCCCGCAACCTCAACTCGATGCTGGACGACCGCTTTCACCGCGGCCGCTATGACGAGATCACCGATCGCGCCGACGCGCCGATCGAGGACGCGCTGGCGATGATCGTGCGGGAGCGATTGACCGGGGCGTCGCCGCCACCCGCGGCGCGCAAGATTGTGGAGCTATGGCAGCCTTGGATCGAGGCGCGCGCGGGCCGCGATCTCGATCGGCTGATCAAGCTGATCGAGGATCAGCGCCGCTTCGGCGACGTCGTGCATGACCTTCTGGAAGCGCTCGACATGGCCGACGAACGCTCGAGTTCGGAAGAGGAGGAAGAAGGCGAGTCAGGCAGCGAGGAAGAGCGGCAGGACGAACAGGGCAAAGACGGACAGTCGGCCGAGTCGGAGGACATGGAGAGCATGCTGGCCGAGCAGGCGGAGGCATCGCCTGACCAGTTGCCCGAAACCGCGACGGAAACGCTCGACGCCGCATCCGCCGAGCGGCCCGAGGAGTCAGAGACCGGCGACTCGGAGACGGCGTCGGAGCCGTGGCGCCCACGCCAACGTCCGAACGAGCCGCGCGGCCCGCAATATCGGCCGTTCACCACCAAATTCGACGAGGTGATGGGCGCGGAGGAGCTGTGCGAACAGGACGAGCTCGAGCGCCTGCGCGGCTATCTGGACAAGCAGCTCGCCAATTTGCAGGGCGTCGTGGCGCGTCTGGCGAACCGGCTGCAACGGCGCCTGATGGCGCAGCAGAACCGCGCTTGGGAATTCGATCTTGAGGAAGGAATGCTCGACCCCGCCCGCCTCGCGCGCGTGATCGTCGATCCGCTCCACCCGCTGTCCTTCAAGCAGGAGAAAGACACCACTTTCCGCGACACCGTAGTCACGCTCCTGATCGACAATTCAGGATCGATGCGGGGACGGCCGATCACGGTCGCGGCGACTTGCGCCGACATTCTCGCGCGCACGCTCGAACGCTGCGGCGTCAAAGTGGAGATTCTCGGCTTCACCACGCGGGCTTGGAAGGGCGGCCAATCGCGTGAAGCCTGGCTCGTCGCGGGCAAGCCCGCCAATCCGGGCCGCCTCAACGACCTGCGCCATATCATTTACAAGGCCGCAGACGCGCCGTGGCGCCGCTCGCGGAAGAATCTTGGGCTGATGATGCGCGAAGGGCTGCTCAAGGAGAACATCGACGGCGAGGCGCTCGATTGGGCGCACAAGCGGCTGCTCGGACGTCCGGAGTCCCGCAAGATTCTCATGATGATTTCCGATGGCGCTCCGGTCGATGATTCGACGCTCTCGGTGAATTCCGGGAACTACCTCGAACGCCATTTGCGCTTCGTCATCGAGGACATCGAGCAGCGCTCGCCGGTGGAGCTGATCGCCATCGGCATCGGTCACGACGTTACGCGCTACTACCGGCGCGCGGTCACGATTGTCGATGCAGAGGAACTGGGGGGCGCGATGACCGAAAAACTCGCCGAGCTGTTCGACGAACAGGCGGCCGAGCCGACCCGTCCGATCCGCCGCCGGCTTGACGCGTGAGTCTTTCCCCCCGGAAGCGGCGGCTGCCAGCCAGCCTTGCCGTCGCAGGTCTGCTCGCAGCAGGCCTTGTCTATTCGCCGGCCTGCCTGGCCGAACCGGCGGCCGCGCGCAGTGCGGCGGCTTCGATCGAAGTTCGGGCGCGCACGATTGACACGTTCAAGGCGAGCGAACCGGAGCTGCAGAGATTCGGACGCCTCGAGTTTCGCGGGGGGCTCGAATTAACGTCGTCATCCAAGGAGTTCGGCGGGCTATCGGCTCTGAAGATGGAGGCCGACGGCCAGCGTTTCGTGGCGCTGACAGACAAGGCCAACTGGTTCACCGGCCGGATCGTCTATGAAGGCGTGCGACCGGTCGCGATCGCCGATGCGGTGATGGCGCCCATGCTCGCAGCCGACGGTCGTCTCCTGGCCGCGCGCGGCTGGTATGATACCGAAGCACTCGCCGCGGATCGCGGCACGTTCTACGTCGGCATCGAACGGGTCAACCGTATCGTGAGGTTCGATTTTGGCCGCTATGGCGTGCAGGCGCGGGCGCAGCCGGTCGCGACGCCAGCCGAAGTACGGTCACTCCCCAACAATCGCGGAATCGAGGGGCTCATTTTTGTGCCCAAGGGCCTGCCCTTAGCTGGCACGCTGATCGCCTTTTCCGAGCGAGGTCTCGACCGCGCGGGCAATATTCTGGCTTTTCTGATCGGCGGGCCGACACCCGGCGGGTTCGCCGTCCGGCGTACCGATAGTTTCGACATCAGCGACTGCGCGCTCTTGCCTTCCGGCGACTTGTTGTTGCTGGAACGCCGCTTTTCCTGGGCGAGCGGCGTCGCAATGCGGTTGCGCCGCATCGCGCTTTCGTCGATCGCCCCGGGCGCGCTGGTGGACGGCCCGATCCTTCTGTTTGCCGACCTGGGCTATCAGATCGACAATATGGAGGCGCTCGGCGTTCATCAGACCGCCCGGGGGGAGACGGTGCTGACGCTGTTGTCCGACGATAATTTTTCAGCGGTGCAGCGCACGCTGCTGCTGCAATTCACGCTGCTCGACGAATAAAAAGCGCCGGTTTCCCGGCGCTTTTTTTCATTGAAGCGGCTTTGCGCGGAACCGTCTTATGCGGCTTCCGCCTCGACCTCATCGGCCGGCTTCAGGCCACGCCGCGGTCCCTTCGCCAGGGCAGCCTCGATCTCCTTCACCGCTTCGGTGTCGGTGATCCGCTGCACGGCCGAAATCTCCCGCGCCAAACGATCGAGAGCAGCCTCGTAGAGCTGACGCTCGCTGTAGGACTGCTCGGGCTGGCTTTCCGACCGGTAGAGGTCGCGCACGACCTCTGCGATGAAAACGATATTGCCCGAATTGATCTTCGCCTCGTATTCCTGCGCCCGCCGCGACCACATCGTCCGCTTGATTCGGGCACGACCCTTGAGAGTTTCGAGCGCCCGCTTGACGATCGGCGGCTCGGCGAGCTTGCGCATGCCGACTGCCGCAATCTTCGCCGTCGGAACCCGCAACGTCATCTTGTCCTTGACGAAATTGATGACGAACAACTCGAGCTTATGTCCGGCGACCTCCTGCTCCTCAATCGTCATGATCTGGCCGACGCCGTGCGCCGGATAGACAATGAACTCACCAGTCTTGAAGCCTTGGCGTTGGGTCGTCTTTTTGTTGAGCATTCCGTGAGTCGCTCCTTCACTCTCCGGACTCTGCCCGCGTTCGTCAGGCCGTGGGCGGACAGTAGTCTTCGGGGGTTTCGCTGCCGCTTTTGCGGGTCGAACCGGAGATTTGACTGGACGAGCCGACGCCTTGTTGTGCCGAGCCGCGGGCTTCGTCAGGCGGGCGGCCGCCTTGCCGACCACCGCGCTACGGCGCGCACGCGCTGCTTTAGCGGTTCTCCGACGACGGACGGAAGGTGCTTTGGTATTAGCCTGAGACTTCTTGGGCTTTGACTTATGACGCGTTTTTGCTGCCACTGTCCTTGCGTGCTTTCACAGGGAAAGTCACGCCTCCATATCTGGCGGTTGCTCAGAACGCCCCGAAAAAATTATGCTCCCGGGAGGGAGCGCGCACGGGGCGGGGTTCTTGTGTGGCTGATATGTATCACATCCTAAGTAAAATTCCAAGGCTCGCGCTGCAGTAAAATTGAGTTCCCAGCCGCAACTACATTAATTTTTCGTGAGAATCCGGCTTAACGCTGCACCAGCGTCAGTCGCCGGAGCCCGGCTTCGGCGAAAACTGTTGTAATTTATCCTTAACTCCGTCCCATTCCTTTGCATCGGGCGGCGGCTCACGCTTGACCGTTATGTTCGGCCAGGCTTTCGCATATTCGGTGTTCAGCTTGAGCCACTCTTCGAGACCGGGCTCCGTATCCGGCTTGATCGCTTCGGCTGGACATTCGGGCTCGCATACGCCGCAATCGATGCACTCATCCGGGTGGATGACGAGCATATTCTCGCCTTCGTAGAAACAGTCGACCGGACACACCTCGACACAGTCCATGTATTTGCACTTAATGCAGTTTTCAGTAACGATATAAGTCATGCGGCGCTCCGGCTGGGCTAACGGCCCAATTGTTGTTGGGGTGCCTACCGCATCACTCATCGGTGCGCAAGCGAGGCAAAAGTCACCTGTCTCTTGCACGAACGGCTCAGGTTTTGGGCTCCTGAGGCCTATCGCCGGCCGTGAATCGGTCGATCTTGCGCCGGTCCCGCTTGGTCGGACGGCCGGACCTCGCCGGACCGGCGGCTGATGACGGTTCGGTCTGGGCCTGATTGGCGGCCGGTGGATCGAGCGCTTGCTCCTCATAGAGGGCGCGCCCTGCCTCCGCCGGCCCCCTCCGCAAAGCAAAGCCCAAGACCTTGAGCACCCGCACACGCCTGTCGAGGGCAACCGTAACGATATCTCCGGGCTTCACATTTCGGCTCGGAGCATCCACCCGCGCCCCATTGAGCCGAACATGCCCTGAGGCAGCGAGCGCGGCGGCGGCGCTGCGTGTCCGCGTAAGCCGCGCATGCCAAAGCCATTTATCGATTCGTTGCCGGTCGAGTGCCACGTCGCGTCGCGGCTCAGCGCCCTTCCTTAGCGTTTGCCTCGAGCTGCGCTTTCAAGGCGGCAAGCTTGGCGAAGGGCGAATTCGGATCGGGAGCCTTCTCCTGCCAATCCCGCCTTTGTTCGCGGAAGCGGCCGCGCGGTTGCTCGTCGCGCTTGCCGGCTTCACGTCTCGGCCGGTCGGACCGGTCGGCCTTGCCCGACGGGTCCCGACCGCGGTGGTGGCGGGCGCCGTGCCGAGGTCGGCCCCCATCACCATCGGCGGCAGCCGGCGCCGCATCAGCGGCGGGCGTCTGCGCTTCCCCGGAACCGGCCTGCGCGGACGGCTTGGCTGCTGCTCGCCGGCCTTGCCGCTGGTGCCGCTTGGGGCCGCCGCGGCGCTCGTCGTGCCGCGCAGGACGCCAGATCTCAATGAATTGCGGCTCGTCGACGGCCGTCGCAGCTGACGCCTCTGCCTCCGCTGGCGTGGCTTCGGCCACCGCTGGCGCATCCTCCACCTCCGCCGCCGTGTCCTCCGCCACTGCAGGAGCATCCTCCGTGACCGCCGGCGCGTCGTCCGCAGCGGGCGGCGCCACCGTCAGCGCCAATGCAGCATCCTCGGCGGGAACGCTATCCGCGTCCGGAGGCGCGTCAACACACGCTACGGCAGCGCTGTCGGACACAGAGCCGCCCCCCTCGCATGGTCCCGAAGCGATCTCGGGTGCGGGCTCCGGCGTGGTTTCGCGCTCTAGCTCCTCAGCCGCGGATGCCCCGGAGAGGACGGCCGATGCGGCCTCTTCGGCCACCGCCGGCGGCTCGCCATCGCCGCTTTCGGCGTCGCTGGCAAGCGATTCCGTGTCAGCAGCTACCGAGTCCGCTGCGTCCGGCACAGTCGCTGGCGCTTCGGGAGCGGCCTCCGCTGGCTTTGGCCGCTTTTCCATCCGATATCCCAGCGCGCGCATGATCGAAGCAAAATCCTCGCCCGAGGAGCCCGTCAACGAGGTCATCGCCTGTGTGACCGTGAAGCCGGTCCCATCAAACGCACCTGCGGGCTTGTTGCCGGGAGAATCCGGGCGCCAGCTCAACGCAGGCCGAATGAGGTCCGCCAATCGCTCAAGGATATCCACGCGCACCGCCCGTTCGCCGCAGGCGCGATAGCCGATAGTGCGATAAAGCGCGCGGGAAATGGTCTTCTCGACCGGAAGCGAGGTACGCCCGCTCGCGGCCAGGCGCTGAATTTCGTCGAGCCCCGCCGTATCGATTTCCCCGTGCTTGAGCACCCACAACTCGGCCGCCAGCCCGCGCGGAGCCGGTTTGAGCAGCGCGGGAACATAGATGTGATAGGCGCCGAACCTCACCCCGTGCTTGCGCAAGGTCGCGCGCTGCGTCTGGTCGAGCGCTTTGACATCTTCGACGACCCTGTGACGTTCGAGAACGCCGAGCGCCTCAACGAGCTGAAAGGCGATGCCGCGGGCAATGCCGGTGATGTCGTCGGCCGCGCCGAGCACGAAGAGCGGCGCCAGCACCCGCTCGATGTGGGTGCGTGTCCACAGATCGAGCCGCGTCTGCACGTGCTCAAGCGCCGCGCCGGTGAGCTGGTCATCGGCAAGAATCCGTACCCGCGGACGCAGGATGTTGTCCCCGGCCAGAATCTTCGCCACCGGTTCGCCCATCCAGCGGATCAACCCGTTCGAGGCGAGCACGAACTGAGAATCGGGCGCATGCGAGAGGCGGGTGGCGCGCGCTTCGATCTCGCCGGCGAGCGCGCGTTGCGCCGCCGCCGACAGCGCCTTGGTGTCGGAACCACCCGAAGTCACATCGGGTGCGAAGCGGAATCCATCGAGGCGGCCGATGACATGGCCTTCGACCACAACTTCGCCAGTCTTGGTGATTTCCGTTTCGAGCATCGTGTTTTCTCGCATGCGCCGCATCAAAACACTGGTGCGGCGGTCGATGAACCGTTCGGCCAGCCGTTCATGCAAGGCATCGGAAAGCCTGTCCTCTACGGCGCGGGTGACGCCTTGCCAGTGTTCGGGGTCGCCGAGCCAGTCGGGCCGGTTCGCCGCGAAAGTCCACGTCCTGATATGGGCAATACGGTTTGAAAGCGTGTCAATATCGCCGTCGGCGTGATCGGCAAGCGCCACCTGCCGGGCGAACCAGTCGGTCGGTATCTTACCCTCCCGCATCAAGAAACCATAGAGGGTGACCACGAGTTCGGCATGGGCCGACGGTGAGATCTTGCGGTAGTCGGGAACCTGGCAAACATCCCATAGGCGTTCGATCGCGATGCGCGTCTTGGCCATGTCGCGCACATCGTTGTCGCGCCCGGCATGTTCGAGCACGAGAATGTCCTCGCCGATCGGCGCACGGGTGAGCCCAGGCTGGGTCGGCGTCGCCGCGAGCGACGCTGCGAGCGCGCCGAGCGAGGAAAATTCAAGTTCGGTATTGCGCCATTGCAGGACCTTCACCGACTCAAAGGCGTGGCTCTCGAGCGCTTGCACCAATTCGGGTTCAAAGGGCGGGCAGCGGCCGGTGGTGCCGAAGGTTCCGTCGCGCGTGGCGCGCCCGGCGCGACCGGCGATCTGCGCGAACTCGGCCGGGTTCAGCCGGCGATACTGATATCCGTCGAACTTGCGCTCGGAGGCAAACGCGACGTGATCGACGTCGAGATTGAGGCCCATCCCGATGGCGTCGGTCGCAACCAAATAATCCACGTCGCCCGACTGATACAGCGCGACCTGCGCATTGCGCGTGCGCGGCGACAACGCGCCGAGCACGACCGCAGCGCCGCCGCGCTGGCGGCGGATCAGTTCGGCGATCGCATAGACCTCTTCGGCCGAGAAGGCGACGATTGCCGTGCGGCGCGGCTGCCGCGAAATCTTTTTCTCTCCAGCGAAGGTGAGCTGGGACAGACGCGGCCGGCTGATCGTGTTGGCTCCCGGCAGCAGTCTCTCGACCATCGGCCGCATGGTCGCGGCGCCCAGCACCAGCGTTTCCTCGCGCCCGCGCCGGTTGAGCATGCGGTCGGTGAAGACGTGGCCGCGATCGAGATCGGCGCCGAGCTGCACCTCGTCGACGGCGACGAACGCGACGTCGAGATCGCGGGGCATCGCTTCAACGGTCGCTACCCAGTAACGCGGGCTCGCCGGCTTGATCTTTTCCTCGCCGGTGATCAGCGCGACCGTATCGCTGCCGGCGCGCTCGACGATCTTGTTATAGACCTCACGCGCCAACAGCCGCAGCGGAAGACCGATGATCCCCGAGGAATGGCCGAGCATGCGCTCGATCGCGAGGTGGGTCTTGCCGGTGTTGGTGGGCCCAAGAACCGCAGTGACGCCATGACCGCGGGCGCGGGCGTCGCGACTGGTGGAGGGCGAAAACGAAATGGGCATCGCGTCTCTGCGGGAAAGGGTGGCCACTGTAGAGCATTTTCCGGCGAGGTGTGAATCTGTTCGCCACGACTGCGCGATGCGCAACCCGCCGAACGCAGTTCGGCCACCAAACGCGCTCCTGCTTGCTTACCCGAGCATCGGCTAAAGCGGATCAATAATGGCTCGGGCACCACCAGCTCAGGCCGCGAACCGCGTGGCCCCTGTCTCATAATGCAACGGGACGATGGCAGTTTCCTGTTTCCTGTTAAACAGTCGGAACGAGTCTCGAACGAATCGCGCCCGAATCGCTGACTCGCGGGAGTTGAGTTTCGTTCCCGGCTAGATGTAGCGACGGTCCGCATCAAGGAGGCTAAATGCTGTTTCGCGTTGCCTTGGGCGACAATTCAGTAAATCTGCAATCGTAAACGCCGATCCAGCCGGCGTGTCAGTCGATGCGAGCACTCGTTGGGGTAGCGCGACCGGTGCTAGGCGCTGAAACGAATTGGGTGGCCTCCAGAACGCCCATGCCGAAGGGGGTCGGCAGCAGGAATTTGTAAGGCGCGAGCACCCGGGTTCCGGCGACCGGCGCGAGCCAGACCTCCGCGTCGCGCAGGTCCCTGAGATAGATGATGGAGTGCCGATGGGGGACGTAACCGGACATCGGGAAGAATTGAACGGCGCAGACGGCGACCGGACCCTCATAGCCGCGGTTGGCGCGCACGGCTTCGAAGCGCTTGAAGGAAAGCCTCAGGTCATAGCGCATGCGCCCGTCGAAGATCGCAATCGTGCGTTGGCACGCTTCGGCGGAGACCGGGTCGCCCCGGCCGGAAACCCGCATCAAGGCCGCGGCCATCGGGTCGACGACACCGCGCCGGTGCGCGTCCGGCACCGGGATACGATCGGGGTGGGGCGGCGGCGGCGGATTGATCGATACGTCCTTGACCGTGCCGTTTTGCAACACGATGCGCAAATCCTCCGCCCGCTGATCGTAAATTATATTGGATGCATAAGTGGACGGATAAAGATTGCCGTTTCGAACCGATCCACGCGAAGCGCTCGATCCCTGGCCGCTCGCGAACAGGCGCACCAGGCCGACCGTCATCCCGCTCGCGGCCGCCGTATATTGGCCGTTCGCGATATCGATCACCCACGCGCCACGGCCGATCGGAATGCCGCCGAGCGAAGCCGTATAGCGCGCATCGAGCTTGCCTTGCGCTGCAACCAGATCCACGCCGAGAAGGTCGACCAGGACAGCGACGGCCAGAAGCAGAAACGCTCGCGTGGCGACCAGGGCGAATTCCGTTCCGTTGGAATTGGAATTCGCCCTATTTGTCCCTGAGTGGTCGCATTTTCTGCGGCGAACCGGTTTCCACTTCGCCGGAAAATGCTTTAGGGCTGGCGTCACGGTTGCTCGGCTCCCCCCGCAGCGGTAGCAGATCGCCGCTCCGAGGCTATGTCGGCGCGGAATAAGTCGTTAATATGAAGTCCGCCTCCCCGCGATCCGCATGCAATAATGCGCTGAGGATCGCGCATCCGGCCGGCGCGTGGGCACGGGGCAGCGGGTTGACGCGCCCGCCGCCGCTTATTATACGTCCGCCTCCCATGAAATCCGTCGGCGCCTATCCGCGCCCCCTACGATGGCGGCAAGCCTGTCGAGGTTTCCATGTCGCGACGATGCGAACTGACCGGTAAAGGGGCGCTTGTCGGCCATACGGTCAGCCATTCGAATATCAAGACCAAGCGGCGGTTTCTGCCGAACCTGGTCAATGTGACGTTGCGGTCCGAAGCGCTCGGGCGGGCGGTGCGCTTACGCATATCGGCCAACGCGCTGAAAAGCGTGGACCATCGCGGCGGTCTCGACGCCTTTCTGCTCAAGGCCGGCGACGCCGGCCTGTCTCCGCGCGCCCTTCTGCTCAAGCGCCAGATCGTCAAGAAGCTCGCCGCGGACGAGTAAAGTTTCCCGCCGGCTGAATACCCTTAGTCAGATTCTGCGCGCTGATCGGGGAAAGCTGGACGCCCCAGTTTGTGCGGGTCGACCGCACGCGGGCTCACGCCCCTCACCGCGCGATCGAGCTGACCGGGGGCCTTGCGCCAGCTTTAATAATTCAATTGAGCACCTATTTGGCCTGTATGATTCCTTCGCTCAGTACTCCTGGTTCGGGAAAGCGATCGTGGACCGGTCCGTAAGATATCTCCTGCTGGCCATTCTTTTCGTGCTCGGGGCGATGATCGCTCAGCCCTATATCCAGCAAAGGCTCTACTCGGCGACCACTCCACGGGCGATCGAACCGCGCGGCGACCTTGCGAACTGGGAAAAGACCGCGACTGAAATCTTCAACCGCGCCGCGCCCTCGGTGGTGCATGTCTCCGGCCAAGCGGGCGGCGACTTTTCCGCCGTGGAAGGCGACGAACAAGCCGCGCAGGCGGGCACCGGCTTCATCTGGGACGCTGCCGGCCATATCGTCACCAACGCCCATGTCGTTCAGGGAACGGGCGCCATCGCGGTGCGCCTCGCCGACGGCGAGGTGGCGCGCGCTCAGGTTAGCGGCGTCGCGCCGAATTATGACCTGGCCGTGCTGCAGCTTTCCACCGTGCGCGCCTTGCCGCCGGCGATTCCGATCGGCACGTCAGCCGACTTGAAGGTCGGCCAGGCGGTATTCGCGATCGGCAACCCGTTCGGCCTCGACCAAACGCTGACGACTGGAGTGATCAGCGCGCTCAAGCGCCGGCTGCCGACCTCCAACGGGCGCGAGATCAGCAACGTCATCCAAACCGATGCGGCGATCAATCCCGGCAACTCGGGCGGGCCGCTGCTCGATTCGGCCGGCCGGCTGATCGGCGTCAACACGGCGATCTATTCGCCTTCCGGATCGAATGCGGGAATCGGGTTCGCCATTCCGGTGGATACCGTAAACCGTGTGGTGCCCGAGCTGATCCGCAGGGGCCGGGTGCCGACGCCGGGCATCGGCATTGTTTCCGCAGACGAGTCGGTCGCCTCGCGTCTCGGGGTCGAAGGCGTCGTTGTCGCGCGCACCATCCCCGACTCGCCGGCCGACCGTGCGGGCTTGCGCGGAATCGACCGCATGAGCGGCGCGCTCGGCGATGTCATCGTCGCTGCCAATGGCAACCCAGTCCGACGGCTTGCCGACCTGACCGAGCAGCTCGAGCAGATGGGCGTCGGTCAAACAATCGAATTGACGATCAAGCGCGACGACGGCACCGCGACCGTCTCCCTTGTCATCGCCGATATCGGACGAGCGCCGTAAAGGCGCGTCCCGGCGGCGCCGTTAACATTGTGGTGATGTGTGATCTAGCGCACAGAGCGGGACGTCCACCCGGGCCGATGATCGCCCCAACGAAACTGCTTCGGACGGCACCCAGCATAGGAGCCACCGTCATGACCGATCAAGATCAAACCCAGCCGATGATCGAAACCATCGTTAGCGACCTGTGGCGCAGCTTCTTCGGCACTGTGTTCGACGCGCTGCGGACCGCGGTGCGCCGGGTTGGCGTGCAACATGTGTATGCCGGCCGGGTGTCCGCATAGTTGGTGCGCACTGGTTGCGGGCAAGAGCGAGCTTGGGGCTCAAGCGCGCGATCGCCCGAGCCCATTTCGATATTAGATAATGGTGATCGCGTTTTCTGCGGCGAACCGGTTCCCACTTCGCCGGAAGATGCTCCAGGGGAGAGACGGGAACGCGGAGGGCCGCACCGGACACCCGGCGGGGCCCATGCTCTGAGGCTCACACCCCTATTTCGCCGAGATTGATGCTCTCGCCGAGCTTCGCCTCGACCACTTTGGTGGCCTTGCCCTCGACCTCGATCTCGATCGCGTAGCTCCCGGATTCCGGCGCCAGGCGGTCGAACTTGAAATCGCCATAAGCGTCGCTCCGCGCATCATTGAGCCAGACGCCGTCCTTCAACAGCCGCACGCGCGCGCCCTCGACGCACTCGACCGCGCCGTCGATCTCGGTCGAGACCGTGCCGCCGATGAAGCATCTCGTATAGCGCCACAGGTTGCGATAGTAGACGCGCGGCTTGGTGCCGAGCTCGGGCTTGAGCACTTCGAGGCCCTGGTCTTCGACCAACTTCGCCAGCTCGTCGTCCTCGACGCAGACCGCGCGCATCGCCCCGGTCGGACAGGAGAGCTGCCCGCGCGTCTGCGTCCAGCCCTGATCGATCAGATGGGCGTCGAACGGCCAGGATTGCGGAACCTTCAACTCCTCGTTCCACCAGATGTTGCCGTAGGGACAAGTCTCGGTGAGGTCCTTGCGGCCGCGCGCCTTGTCCGGATCGATGATGACGATGCCGTCGTCGCGCTTGACGACCGCGCCTCCGCCTTTGGCGACGCAAGGCGCGTTGTCGCACTGATTGCACATCACCGGCACGAAGGCGATGTCGATCATCGGCGCCTGGCCGCGTTCCTTCTGCAATATGTCGATCCAGTGATGGCCGTGCTTCGGCATCGGCGCGGCATAGCCGGGAAAGTCGTTGTCGATGTATTCGTCCATGGTCGCGAGCGTGCAGTTCTGGCAGTTCGTGCACTCGGCGACATCGATAATCATCGTCCACTTCTTCATCGTCGAAACTCCTGAACCGGCCTGTGCGATGGCAGCTGCTTTGCGCGCCGGTTTTAGGCCCGCGCGCGCGCTGCCTCGGGACCTGTCTCGCGATAGGCCTCGGAAATGTGCTCGATCTTGCCGTCCCACAATTCGACCTGGACAAGCGCCTGCGAACCGGCGAGTGCGTGGGTCGATTTGGTCTGCGACTTGTGCGGCATCAGGAGATTGACGGTGCCGCCGCGATCGATCGACTTGCCGATCTCGCCCATCGGCTCGTAGATCGCCGAGGACTCGAAGCTGTGCACGACGCCGCGCGGCAGGCGCTCGGTGATCACGGCCGCGCACAGCACGGCGCCGCGGTCATTGTAGACCTTGACGAGATCGTGCTGCTTGATGCCGCGCTCGGCCGCATCGTGCGGGTTAAGCCGGACCAGCCAATAGTAATAGTCGCCGATCTTCACCCGGTGATCGGCGATGTTGAGCAGGTACGAGTCCTTGCCGTCGCCCTGGGTGTGGAAGCTGTATTTGCAGTGCGGCGTCAACAACTGCAGCGGATACTTTTTCACCAGATCGGCCGTGTGCAGCCCTTCCCACGATGGGACATAGCGTGGGACCGGCGGACGTTCGGGATCCTTCAGGCGCTTGAGGCTGCTCGACTCGAATTCGAGCTTGCCCGACTGGGTCTGCAGCCCGCGCAGATATTCGGTCGAATAATCCGACGGCAGCGGCTGCGGCTCGGGCACGTCTTTCTTGCGGTTTTCCCAGAACCAGCGGAAGGAGACCGGAGCGCGCAGGTGCTCCTTTTCCGCGGGCACGACGAAGTAACCCCTGCGGACGAATTCCTTCCAGGAAATGTGCTTGGGCAGGTCGGAGGCGAGGAAGATGCGCTTGACCCAGTCGATCTCGTTGACGCCCTCGGAGAAGTAGTTGGCGAGCCCGAGGCGTTTGCAGATCTCGTTGAAGATCCAATAATCGGACTTGGACTCGCCCAGCGGCTCGATCGCCGGCGCCTGGAAGATAACGACGCGATGATTGAGTTGCTGCTGGCCGTGGTGGCCGTAGCCGCCGAGCGCCGCCCATTCGCTGATGTCGACCCGCTCGAAATTAGTGCAGGCGGGGAGAATAATATCGGCGAACTTGGTATCGCCCTCGTTCCAGATCGACTGCGCCACGATGAATTCCAGGTTCTCCGACTGGAACATTTTCATGTGGCGGTGCGTGTTGTTCATCGTCGCGATCAGCGAGCCGCCATACTTGTAGAGCATGCGCACCGGCGCGTGGCCGGCGGCCGGGTAGGTGAATTTTTGGAACTGCGCTTCGATCGACTTGCCGTTCCACGGATAGCCTTCGGCCTTGCCTTCGAGGATCGCCTCGGGGAGATAGATGCGCGGTATCTTCTGCAGCGGCGTGTTCATGGTCGGCAGCTGCGGCATGCGCTGATACAGCTCGACCGCTAGCGAGGTCGCTTCGAGATCGCCCGACATGGCGCCGTCGGCGTAGCCGGGGAAATAGAAATTGAGATCGACCGGGGAGCCCCATTGCAGGTTCCCCATATTGATGCCGGGCTTGCCCAACCCTTGCATCGCGATCAGGCACACCATCGTGCGCGCCCATTGGATGCCGGTCTGGTTGCGGCAGGCGCCGCCGTGGCCGTTGCCCCAGCCTCCGCAGGCGAGATAGGTGCGGTGCTTAGCCCATTCGCGCGAGAGCGCGCGCACGTCCTTGGCCGAAACGCCGGTCTCCTTTTCCTGCCATTCCGGGGTCTTCGGCGTGCCGTCCTCCTCGCCCATCACATAGGCCTTCCACGCGTCGAAGCCGACGGTGTGCGTGGCGACGTACTCCTTGTCGTAGAGGTCCTCCTTGATCCACACATAGGCGATTGCGAGCGCGAGCGCCGGCGAGGTGGTCGGCTTCGGGCACAGCCATTTGCCGGGCAAGAACTGGGCGGACGAATTGAAATAGGGATCGATGTGGACGAGCTTGATCCCAAGCTTCTTCAGCCATTGCCGGCGGACGGTGCCTTCCTGCGAGCCGTAGGAGCCGCTGGTCGTGTCCGGATCGGCGGCCCAGAACACCACCATCTCGCAGTTCTTCAACAGGTCTTCGACCGTGCCGTAGGTCTCGCATTGGCCGACGCGCAGCGTGTAACCCCAATGATGCGCCGCGCCCCAGTACCAGCCCTCCCAGCTATCGGGATTGTGGTGCACCGGCGTGTGGCCGACGGCGTTGCGGAAGCGGAACAGGCAGGAGAGGTAATAGCCGACATGGCCCCAGGTATGGTGCGAGCCATGCGACACCGTCATCGCGCCGGGACCGTGGTCGTGCTTCACGCGCTTTATTTCGTTTGCGACGATGTCGAGCGCCTCGTCCCAACTGATGCGGACGTAACCCGACTTGCCGCGATTTTGCGGATTGCGCGCGCCCTTGGGATCGAAGTCGACGCGCTTGAGCGGATAGAGCAAACGATCGGGCGAATAGATGATCGATTTCGAGTTCTGGCCGTGGGGCGCGAGCGTCGTCTTGCGCGGCGGGGTGAATTTTTGCCCGCGCGCCTCGATGGTCCACGGCTGCGGATCGGTATCATCGAATGCGATCGGCGTGGTGCGGATGATCTTTCCGTCCTTGACATAGACGAAGAGCGGTCCGCCATTCGCCATGTTGCAGTAGCGCACCGAACCGTCCGGCATCGGCACGCCCATCTTGTAGCCGACCGACTGCATCATCATCAGGGTCTGGGCGAACCAGTTGGTCAGGTCTTCGGAGCCTTCGACGGTGAGCTTGAAATCCTTCTGCGCGTTGACTTGATTGAGCCAGTTGATCGGTGGCGTGAGCAGTTCGACGCCGAGCGCCGCATTCTTGAATCCGAGGGTGATGTCAGGCTTCTTGTGCAGCCCGTGACGCGAGCGCACCCGCCCGCCGCGAATCTCAAACCACCGGCCGATATTTTCGTCGCGCGCCTTGATCTGCGCGATGAGGTTGCGCTCCTTCAGGCGCATGCGGAATTGCGGATAGATGATCGCGGTCGCGATCAGAGTCTGTCCAAGCGTCCAGAGAATGGTTTTGAACGTCGACGGCGCGAGTTGCGTCTTCAGTTTCGAGAGCGACAATCGGTCTTGAAGTTTTTTTATTGCGCTGTCCATTGTTCCTCCCACTGGGCTTGAGCACCCGTTATCGCGCCAGCTTCACACGCGCCGAACTCGGCCTTGTCGTCGTGGATCGCATCATGGCGCGCTCGATTTCGCGCGCCCCGGCGACCGTCAAAGGGGCAAGTCGGCCGATCAGCGTGTCGTCCGCCCGCTCGTCCGGAAGCACGAAGCTGAGGCTGCCGAGCACCGAACGTTCGGCGTTAAAGATCGGCGCGGCAACGCCGACGCGGCCGGGGTCGATCTCGCTGCGGCTGATGCAGAAGCCGCTGCGGCGCAGATCGACCATATTGCGTCGGAACTTAGTCCAGTCGTTCCCCAGACCGGCCGCGGCGATCTCCTTCACGCTACGCGCGAACACCGCTTTCAGATTCCGCGTCGGCAGATGGGCGAGGATGATCCGCGCCGTCGCGCCGCGGAACAGCGGCATCAGCCGGCCGCGCTCATAGCTCACTGGCGACTGCGGCCCCTGCCCCATCACCTGATGCACGCACATCACGCGATCGTGGAACAGCCGGCAGAGCAGGATGACCGAGCCCTCCGCCGCATATTCGATCAACTCCGCCATCACGCCGCGCGCGGCGTTCAACATCGGATCGCTGATCTGGATTTGCCGGTCCATCTGGATGATTGCAGGCCCCAGCGTATAGCCCGCGCTCGATACCGGGCTGATGAGCCCGACCTTGGTGAGTCGCTGGAAATAGCGGTAGCTGGTGGTCGCCGACACGCCGAGCTTGTCTGCGGCGGCCTCGACCGTCCATTCCGGCTGTTCGACCGTGAAGAGCCTGAGCACGGCGAGCAGCCGGTCACCGCTGCTGTCGCCGCGCTCTTCAGCCGTCGTCGAGCGTTTCAACATCCCATTATTTAATTTCATTTTTTTGTCGATATGCGGTAGAACCGCGTACGATTTGTTACTTTTTATCTCATTATGATAATTTTGACAAGACCCCTCGAGCGCGATCACGCGCGCTCCGCCGATACAAAGCGGGGCGAACAACTTCGACTAGGCAACCTCAGGGCGAATGTCTTAGGATTTCCAATGGTCAAAGCAGCGCGAGGGATGCGCGATGTCGGCGTCTCACTTCGAAACGATTGTGCTCGACTACGCCGATGCTGTTGACGCGCCGAAGCTCCTAAAAAGCTTGTCAACGGTTGTCGCAGCCGGCGAATTCTTATGGTCGGCCGCCGATGAAGTTCGCACGGTCGAGTGCCTCCAGCGCGGCAAAGATCATCACTACCGGCTTCACCGTCAAATACGGCTCGACGATGTATTTCCTAACCTGCCGGGTGATAGCAAGGATGAAGTCGATATTGAATCGATCGATATTGCAGCGGACCGACTATGGATTTGCGGTTCTCATTGCCGTATCCGCCGCAAATCGAAAGATGATGAGACAGTGCATCCGGAACTTCGCTTGCGTCCCAGCCAATGCCTGTTTGGCGCCGTCGAATTAAGGAGCAACGGTGGTGCGCTCGCCAAGGCGGGCGAAACCCTGCCATTCAAGGGTGATGGGAGTCTGCGCAACCTGTTCGCGGACGACGAGTACCTGACGCCGTTCTTGAACCTGCCTAGCAAAGAGAACGGTATCGATATCGAAGGCATGGTCGTGCTTGGCAACCGAGCCCTGTTCGGCTTACGCGGCCCGGTGATTGGCGGTTCCGCCGTTGTAGTGGAGGTTCTGATTAGAGAGGGGCTGCAGATCGATAATCGCGCATTTCGTCTGCACTTCCTCAATCTTGAAGGGTTAGGCGTCCGGGACCTTGCCCATGCGGGAGACGGCCTCCTTGTGCTGGCCGGGCCGGTGAACAGCGCCGAGCGGCCATTCCGCATCTATCGTTGGAAGCCGCGCGAGACCGACAAGGTGCAAGACCTCGACGACCCGATCCTCGACGACTGGACGGAGGACGGAGAGCGCCCAGAGGGTATTTGCCAACTCGAGCGTAACGGCGACTCGGGAATCCTCATCCTCTATGACAGCCCGAAGCCCAAGAAACGCATTCGAAAGAGCCGTTACCATGCGGACTGGTTTCGTCTGCCCGACTAAAAAAAGAATGCCGTTGCGCCCGCGCAAACGGCACCTGCTTCTGAGGGAAATGCGTCAGGTCGCCCTAATCGTGCGCTTGAATGAACGCGTGAACGCGCGGCAAGACTTCCGCCCGGAAACGCGAGCCGTTGAATACGCCGAAATGGCCGACGCCCGGCTGCAGCAAGTGCGCCCGGCGATGCTCGGGAATATTCATGCATATATCATGCGCCGCGCGGGTCTGGCCCGGCCCGGTGATATCGTCGTGCTCGCCTTCGATCGTCATTAAGGCGACGCGCTTGATCTTGCCCGGGTCGACGCGATAGCCGCGGTGCATCATCTGGCCAGTGGGCAAAGCGTGGCGCACGAACACCGTATCGACGGTCTGTAGATAGAACTCGGCGGCAAGGTCCATCACCGCCATGTACTCGTCATAGAAAGCGCGATGGGCCGCAGCGGAATCGCCGTCGCCCTCGATCAGATGCATGAACAGCTTGCCGTGCGCCTGGAGGTGCCGGTCGAGGTTCATCGACATGAACCCGTTGAGGTGCAGGAAGCCGGGGTAGACATCGCGCATGGCGCCGGGATTGGGGAACGGCACCTTGGTGATGACGTTCCGCCTGAACCACTCCGCGCCGCGTTTTTCGGCAACCTTGTTGACCGCGGTCGGGTTCATCCGCGTATCGACGGGGCCGCCCATCAGCGTCATCGATTCTGGCACGTGGTCGTCGCTGTTCGCCTCCATCAGGGCGATCGCCGCCAGCACAGGAACGGAGGGCTGGCACACGGCCATCACATGCGTATCGCTGCCAAGCAGATGCAGCATCGCAATCAGGTAGTCGATGTAGTCATCCAGATCGAACGGCCCTTCGTTGATCGGGACCATCCGGGCGTCCACCCACTCGGTGATATAAACGTCGTGCTGCGGAAGCATCGCCTGCACGGTTCCGCGCAGCAGGGTGGCGTAGTGGCCGGACATGGGCGCAACCACCAGCACGCGCGGATCGGGCCGATGGTCGAAGCCGACGGCGCGATCGAAATGCAGGAGCTTGCAGAACGGACGTTCCCACAGCGCCTCGATGCGAACCGGGACGGTCTTGCCGTCGACGACCGTCTCGCTGATCCCCCATTCGGGCTGACTGTAGCGCCGCGTCGCGCGCTCGAACAACTCGCAGGCGGCCGCCACCGACTTGCCAATGGTCGTCTGCGACAACGGATTGGCCGGATTGTTGAAATAGAGCCGCGTCGCGTCAGCCATGGCCCGCGACGGATTAAGCGCCGCGTGCGTCATCTCGTAGAGCCAGTAGAGCGGCGAAGAAAGCCCAAACCCGCCGTCACCTTCGAAAGGCGCCGGGCCGCCGGTGTCGCTGATCGTCATGATTTTACTCCTACCGCAATATATTAAACGCGGCGGCAGCAGCATTTTTATTTTATATCAAGGATGCGACTGATTGCTGCAATGCGCAATAGAAAACGTGCGCCGCGGCGTAAGTTTAAAAAAAAGCTGTTCAGGATGCCGCGCAGGTCACCGCGACACACGGCTGCGTCTACTCTCCCGTCTGTAGCAATGAGCCATGGCGGCGGGCGCTGTTGAGCAATTGCAGGAAGGCGAGCGCGCCGGCAGTGAAGAAAACGATATTAAGCGCAAAGGCTTGCAGCATCAGATCGGCGCGGAACACGTGGTCGATGAGCAGCGCACGCATGCCCTCGAAGACATAGGTGGGCGGCAACGCCCAGGCGACGTATTGCAGGAAGGGGGGCAGGACCGAGACCGGATAATAGACGCAAGTGAGCGGCAGAAAGACGAACATGATGGTCCAGGCGAGATTCTCGGCTCCCAGCCCGTTCCGGATAATCAGGCCCGACACAAAAATCCCAACCGCCCAACTCGTCAGGATGAGGTTGGCGAAGAACGCCGCGAGAGCGAGCCCGAGGCCGTAAAGGTTGAACCCGAAGAAAGCGATCGCCAGGAGCGAAACCGGAACCATCCCGATCAGCAGCCGCACCACGCTCATGATCATGAGCGCGATGATGAATTCGACCGGTTTGAGCGGGCTCATCATCAGGTTGGCGAGATTGCGCGACCACATTTCCTCGAGAAACGACACCGAGAAGCCGAGCTGGCCGCGGAACAGGATGTCCCACAGCAGCACCGCGCCAATGAAGGTGCCGCCGGCGCGAGCAAAAAAGCCGTCCGCCTGCGCCACATAGAGCTGCAAAAAGCCCCACATCAGCATTTGCACCGCCGGCCAGTAGACGATCTCAAGCAGGCGCGGCCAGGAGGAGCGCAGGAGGTACCAGTAGCGCTCGACCATCGCCGCAATGCGATAGACGGAGATGCCGGATTCCGGGTTGCGCGCGCTCACTGGGCGGCCTCCAGGTTCTGGCGGCCGCGCGCGACGTCGAGGAAGACCTCCTCAAGCGTCTCTCGACCATGGCGGGCAAGCAGCGCTGAGGGCGTATCGTCGTCCTCGATCCTGCCCCGCTTCATAATAATCACGCGCTCGCACAGGCGCTCGACCTCGGCCATGTTGTGGGAGGCGAGCAACACGGTCGCGCGGCGCTCGACCCGATAGCGTTCGAGGTGGCTGCGAACCCAGTCGGCGGTGTCAGGATCGAGCGAAGCGGTCGGCTCGTCGAGCAGCAGCACCTCCGGCCGATTGAGCAGCGCCTTGGCCAGCGCCACCCGCGTCTTCTGGCCGGCGGAGAGCTTGCCCGTCGGCCGGTCGAGAAAATCGCCGAGGTCGAGTTCATCCGCCAGCTCGCGAAGGCGCTTGGCGACATGATCGACCCCATACAGTCGCGCGAAGACGGTGAGATTCTGCCTCACGGTCAAGCGCATGGGCATTTCGACATAGGGGCTTTCAAAGTTCATGCGGTGGAGCACGTGGTAGCGCTGCCGCGGCATCTCCGCCCCCAGCACCCTGATGGTGCCGGATGTCGGCATCACGAGGCCCATGATCATCGCAATGGTGGTGGTCTTGCCCGCCCCGTTGCCGCCCACCAGCCCGGTGATCGAGCCAACCGGCAAGGCAAACGAGATGCCCGCGAGCGCCGTGCCGCTCTGGTACACTTTGACGAGACGGTCGGCGACGATGGCGAAAGACGTATCGGTCATGACGGCGCTTGGAGCATCTTCCGGCGGAGCATGCCCCCGACCCCTTGACCGGGGGATGGACGCCGGTTCGCCCTAGACAATGCGACCAAACAGAGAAGCCGGGAATGCGCCTGATGTATGCGGGCCGGCGGCGGAGGCAAGGGTTGGCGCAGAAACCGCCATTCGGCTGCGATCCGCCCCCCGGGCATGGAGCTGCCGGGGGCGGGTCGCAGCTTCCGCCTTCATATCCGTCGGAATCGCTTCAAACGCGCTCAATGATCACCGGCACCGGTCGGCACACCGTATTGCAGACCGGAGAGTGCTGCTGGGCATAGCCGAGCAAATCCTCGAGCTCACTGTCCGGACAATCCGCCCTGACTTTCATCTTAATTCGGATCTGCTCGTAGCCGGGCGCAACGGCGTCGTCGAGACCGAGCAGGCCGCGCAGGTCGAGATCGCCTTCGAGCTCGGTCGAAAGCTCCCGGATGGTGATCCCACGCGCCATCGCATGCAGGACGAGAGTTGTCGTGACGCATCCGGCCAACGCGTGGAGGAGGAACTCGACCGGATTGGCCCCTTCGTTGTTACCAAGCAGAACTGGAGGTTCCCCATTGGTGAATTCGAACCCCGCGGCGCGGGAACGATCCTCCCGGCCGGCGCCGTAGAAGTCACGGATCGTCGAGCGGTTCTCGCCGCCGCTCACCCACGTGTTGCGGGCGCGGAATTGAAACCGGGCAAGGCTGGTATCTGCCTTTATGGCGGCAACGGTGTCGTTGGCGGCCTGAACGTCCAACCCATTGATATGAAGCGCCTTCTGCGCGATCGCCTGCTGATGAGTCATCGTCCTTCTCCTTGGTGCTTGCGTGAGGCGTCGAACGACCCGTCGCGTTTCTCGCCGGGGCCGACGGTCGCAAGTTAGAGCTGGACTTCCCCGCCCATCAGATCGAGTTTAGCCAGAAACAGTCCTTTCGTGCCAGTTTCGGAAACAGGACATGGGCGACCCTGCGGCCAAGACGATCGACGCCTTCGTCTTAGCCCTGCCGGAGACGGCCGGATCGGCGCTCTACGGGATGGTCGACGTGCTCGCGGCAACCGGGACCCTGTGGCGCGAATTGGTGGGTGACGATCCAGGCCAGCCGCTTATCCATCCACGGGTCGTCTCGCTTTCGCGCGCGCCGTTCACCTGCGGAAACGGCATCCCAGTCAGCCCCGAACTTGCGATCGACGAGGTCTGCGAGGCCGCGATCGTCATTCTCCCTGAGCTCTGGCTTGCTCCGAGCGACGACATGCGCGAGCGCTATCCGGAGGTGAAAGATTGGATCCGTCGGCAGCATCAGGCCGGCAGTACGATCTACTCGGCTTGCTCCGGCTCAGTTCTGCTGGCGTCAACAGGGCTCCTCAATGGCCGCGACGCCACCTCCCACTGGGGCTACACAGACCTGTTTCGGAAAAAATTTCCCGACGTCCGATTCAATCCCGAGCCGAACCTCGTTTTCGCCGATCCGACCGGACGCATCGTGACGGCCGGCGGGACGACGTCGTGGCATGACCTGGCGATTCACATCATTTCGCGTCACTGCAGTCCGGGAGAGGCATTGCGAATCGCCAAGGTCTATCTGCTGAAATGGCACGGCGAGGGCCAGCTGCCCTATGCAAGTCTGGTGCGACGCCAGCCGCACGCTGATTCTGTCGTCCGTCGTGCCGAGGAATGGCTTGCAAGAAACTTTCGCGAACCACAAACAGTCGCCGCCCTGGTGGCGGAGTGCGGCATACCGGAGCGAAGTTTGAAGCGCCGCTTCAAGGCGGCGACGGGATCAACGATCATCGGTTACGCGCAGAACCTTCGAATTGAGGAGGCAAAGCGCCTTCTCGAAGCGGAGACCACCTCATCCGAAGAGATCGCCGCAAATGTCGGGTACGAGAATTCGGCGTTCTTTCGCCGGTTGTTCAAGGGGTGCACCGGTCTCACGCCGGGGGAATACCGACGAATGTTTCGCCCGATGTCCCGTGCAGTCGGCGCCGCAGGCGCGGACCGATCTTGACGAAGGTCCAACGCCAAGCAGGCTGATCCGCGTTTCCGAGCGCTCCGCTCACCCCGCGGTGACGTCGCGGAGCACCTCGACGATGTCGTCCACCACCGCCTCGACCAGCTCCGGGTCGTCCCCTTCTCCGGTGACGCGGATGACCGGCTCGGTCCCGGACGGCCGCACGATCAGCCGGCCCTGGCCGTTGAGCCGTTGCTCGGCCTCGGCGATCGCGTCGCGCACTTTGGCGTGCTCGGTCGGCTTGTCCTTGCCGTTGCTGCGATAGCGCACGTTCTTGGTCACTTGGGGCAGCGGATCGAAGCGATGGCAAACCTCGGAGACGCGCTGGTCGAGCTTCTTGACCACCGCGAGCACCTGCAGCGCGGCGACGAAGCCATCGCCCGTCGTCGCGTAGTCCGACAGAATGATGTGGCCGGAGGGCTCGCCGCCGAGATTGTGGCCGCGGGCGCGCATCTCCTCGAGCACGTAGCGGTCGCCGACCGGCGTGCGCACCAGCGAAAGCCCAACCGACTGAAGATGCCGCTCCAGCCCGAGATTGCTCATGATGGTCGCGACCAGACCGGGCTGCGCGAGCCGCCCGTCTTCCTTCCAGCTTTCGGCAATGACCGCGAGGAGCTGGTCGCCATCAATGAGGTGGCCGCGCTCGTCCACCATGACCACGCGATCGGCGTCCCCGTCGAGCGCGATCCCGACATCGGCGCGCATTTCGCGCACTTTCGCCATGAGCGCGGCGGGCGCGGTCGAACCGCAATCGCGGTTGATGTTGAAGCCGTCGGGGTCGACCCCGATCGAGATGACTTCGGCGCCGAGCTCCCACAAGGCCTCGGGCGCGACCCGATAGGCTGCGCCGTTGGCGCAGTCGACCACGACGCGCAACCCTTCGAGCGACAGCGTGCGCGGCATCGTGCGCTTGGCGAACTCGATGTAGCGGTCGTGCACGCCCTCGATGCGCTTCGCCCGCCCGAGCGCGGCGGATTTGGCGAGCTTCTTGGCGATGTCAGAATCGACCAGGCGCTCGATCTCCTCCTCGACCTCATCGGAGAGCTTATAGCCGTCGGGTCCGAACAACTTGATGCCGTTGTCGTCGTAGGGATTGTGCGAGGCCGAGATCATCACCCCGACATCGGCCCGCATCGACCGCGTCAACATCGCGACCGCCGGCGTCGGCATTGGCCCGAGCAGCAGCACGTCGAGACCGACCGAGGTGAACCCGGCGACAAGCGCCGTCTCGATCATATAGCCGGAGAGCCGCGTGTCCTTGCCGATCACCACCCGGTTACGATGCTCGCCGCGGCGAAACACCAAGCCCGTCGCCTGGCCGACCCGCAAAGCGAGGTCCGGCGTGATCACGCCGTTTGCCCGGCCGCGAATGCCATCTGTGCCGAAATACTTGTGCGTCATGGTGCCCTGACAAAGTGCGACGAGAAATATGCCCCCGCGCAGCGCGCAGGCTTCGCGGAGCATTGTACAGCATTTTTGGCGGAAAAACGGAACCTGCCCCCGGTAAAAGCTGCGCTAAGGATAATACTACTGGACTAGGGGCAGGACGAAATCGGATGAAATTCTTGTCGTGGCAGCCTGCCTAGGGTTGGCTGATCGAGACAGGATCTGAAGCCGGGAAGCTCTCCTCCAGCGCTTCATCGAGCTCTTCGTCTTCGTGCTTGCGGCGCTTCTCGGACTCTCGCTTCGGCTTGCGCTTGCTCTCGGCATCGGCTGCACCCGGGCCGCGATGGACCGCCTTGTCCTTATGGCTCATAAGCGTTCTCCTTGCTCGCGTCGTCCCCGCGCTCCAAGAGAATAACGCCCTCGATCCTCAAGCGTTCACTCGCCCTTTTTCGGAAAGCGGCAGTCCTTCCACGAGGATGACGTGCAGCCGGCGTGGGCCATGCGCGCCCAGGATGAGTGTCTGCTCGATATCGGCGGAGCGCGACGGGCCGGTGACGAGGTTAATCGCGCGCGGCAATCCCTCCGCGCCGAACTGGTCGCGCAGGGCGGCGAGCACGCTTTCGTAATCGCCCGCCACCGTATCCGGGGCGACGACCACGATATGATTGTCGGGCAGAAAGTTGAGGGTGGTCGGGTTGTTGGGACCCGAGAGCAGCACGAGGGTGCCGGTCTCGGCCGCGGCGCCGTAGGCGTGCGAGATCGCGACGAGATCGTCTCCCCCGGTGGCGCCGACGGCGACCGTGAGCGCGGGCTCGCGCTCCCAAGGCGCGGCGGCAAGCACGGGATCGGCGCCGCGCTTGAGCACAAGCGGCAGATTGTGGGCGCGGAGGTATTCGGCGACCGCGGTGGGCAGATCATCGAGGGAGGCAATGCGCTGCGTGGTGCCGGAGACCGCTTCGATCTTGGCGAGGAACAGTGCGATCCGCTCTTCCGCGCCGAGCTGTCCGCGCTTGGGAATGACGCCGCGCGGGTGATCCCGCAGCCGGTCTTGCACCGCCTTGCGGCGGGGCTCTTCCAAGCCCGTGACGCCGAGCGCGCGGCGGATCGAACCGAATACGAGGTCGCGTGCAGTCATGGTCGGCCCCGCTCCCGCCATTGCTCCTGGAAGGTCTTGCCCTGCGGCGCAGGAAGATCGCGATGCTTCGTCCAGCCCGTGGCGAGCGGAAGGAAGCGGAACCGCCCTTGCTTGCGGCCGAACCAGGCGAGCACCTGCATGGCGGGCGCCGTTGCGAGCCGGTAGAGGCGCGGGCGCTTGGCGAAGAAGGCCCAGAGTTTCAGCCCGGTGCGTTGAACCGTCGGCGACAGGCGCCGCTCGAACTCGCGCTCGCGCCAGAACCGCATCAGTCGCGGCAGCGGAATGCGGACGGGGCAGACTTCCTCGCAGCGTCCGCAAAAGGTCGAGGCGTTGGGCAAATGGCCCGCCTTGTCGATGCCGATAAGGCTCGGCGTCAACACCGCCCCCATCGGTCCGGGATAGACCCAGCCATAGGCGTGGCCGCCGACCGCATGATAGACGGGGCAATGGTTGAGACACGCTCCGCAGCGGATGCAGCGGAGCATGTCGCGGAACTTGCCGGCAAGCATCGCCGTGCGGCCGTTGTCGACGATGACGATGTGATGCTCGACCGGCCCGTCGGGATCATCCGGCCGGCGTGGCCCGGTAAAGATGGTCGTGTAGACCGACATTTCCTGGCCCGTAGCGGAACGCGCCAGCACCCGCATCAGCTGCGCCATATCTTCGAGCGAGGGCACGATCTTCTCGATGCTGGCGAACACGATATGCACTTTGGGCAGGGTCGCGGTGAGATCGCCATTACCCTCATTGGTGACGATGACGGCGCTGCCGGTCTCGGCGATGAGGAAGTTGGCGCCGGTGATGCCGACATCGGCGGCGAGAAACTTGGCCCGCAGCGTCGCCCGCGCTTCGGCCAGCAGCGCGGCCGGCTCGTCGAGATTGCGCTCCTTCGGCAGGTCTTTGTGCACGCGGCGGAAGTCGGCTTCGATCTGCGCTTTGCGCAAATGAACCGCCGGCATGATGATGTGCGACGGCAACTCGTGGCGAATCTGGATGATGTATTCGCCGAGATCGGTCTCGACCGGCGCGAAGCCGTTGGCCTCCAGGAAAGCGTTAAGGCCGGTTTCCTCGCCGACCATCGACTTGCCTTTGGTGATGGTCTTGGCGCCGTGGGTGCGGCAGATGTCGGCGACGATGCGGTTCGCCTCCTCCGCGGTGACGGCGAAATGCACCTGCGAGCCCCGCGCGGTCGCGCGCGCTTCGAAAGTTTCGAGATAGAGGTCGAGGAAGCTCAGCGTGTGGTTCTTGATGTCGCGCGCGGCGTCGCGCAGCGCATCGAATTCCGGCAGCATGTCGGCCACGTTGCGCCGCCGCTGCGGAAAATTCGTCTCGACGAAGTGCAGCGCCTTCTGCAGCTCCGGATCGACAAGCGCCGCCTTGGCGTTATCCTTGAAGCGCGGCGAGGTCGTGTGATGGGTCATCGGCTCGCCTCCGGCGCGGCTGAGCGCGCCTCCGTCTCGGCCGGCGCGCCGATCGGCGGCTGATCGAGTTGGCCCGCGAGCACTTCCGCCACATGGCGCACGGCGAGCGTCCGGCCTTCGCGCGCGAGCTTGCCGGCGATGTTCATGAGGCAGCCGAGATCGCCCCCGAGCAGCATGTCGGCGCCGGTGGCCGCCACGTTCGCCGCTTTCTTCGTGACCATGGCGTTGGAAATATCGGGATACTTCACGCAGAACGTCCCACCGAAGCCACAGCAGGTCTCGCCGTCGGACAGATCCTTCAGCGTCAAGCCTTCGACCGAGCCGAGCAGATTGCGCGGCTCCTCCCGCACGCCGCATTCGCGCAGACTTGAGCAGGAGTCGTGGTAGGTGGCGGCGCCCTCACAGCGCGCTTCAGTGCCGGTTACGCCGAGCACCCCCACAAGAAATTGCATCAGCTCGTAGGTCTTCGCCGCGAACGCGTCGGCGCGCGGTTGCCAATTCGGATCGCCCTCGAACAGCTCGGGATAATGCACGCGCACCTGGCCGGCGCATGAGCCCGATGGCGCGACGATATAGTCGCAATGCTCGAATGCGGCGATCACCTGTTCGGCGATCGCCCGCGCAGTCGCGCGGTCGCCGGAGTTGAACGCCGGCTGGCCGCAGCAGGACTGCTGCGGGGCTTCGACGACGCAGCCTGCCCGTTCCAGGAGCTTGACGGCAGCAAAGCCGATCGACGGCCGGATCAGATCGACAAGACAGGTAACTAGAAGGCCGACGCGTTTGCCTGATCCGGCCATGGTTTGCTCCTCTACGCCCACGACTTGACGCTACTGAAACACGAACAATGGTTTGCCCTGGCGAAGAGCCGTGCGATGACGCCGCACCAACACCTCGCCTGCAAAGGCGGCGTCAACCGCTCGCGCCGTACATTATGCGCGGCAACCACAGCACCAACTCGGGAAATTCGAAGGCCAGCGCCAGCGCCAGAAGCTGTAGCAGCACAAACGGGATAATCCCCTTGTAAATGTCGATGGTGGTGATTTCCTTCGGCACGACGCCTTTGAGATAGAACAGCGAGAACCCGACCGGCGGCGTGAGGAACGACGTCTGCAAGCCGACCGCAAAAATCACCACAAACCAGATGAGATCAAAGCCGAGGTCCTTCACCACCGGCGCCACCAGCGGCAGCATGATCAGAGAGATTTCCAGCCAGTCGAGGAAGAAGCCGGCGATGAAGGCGACGAAAAGAATGAATATCACGATGCCATCAGGGCCGAACGGGAGGCCTTTGAGCAGGTGAGCGATGAATTCGTCGCCGCCGAGCGAGCGCATCACCAGCGCGAAGGCGGTGGCGCCGATGAAAATGCCAAAGATAAACGCGGTGGTGAGTGTCGTCTCGATGCCGACCGTTTTAATGGTCTCAAAGTCAAGACGCTTGTTGGCTGCGGCAAGCAGGGTCGCTCCGAACGCGCCGACGCCGGCCGCCTCCGTCGGGGTCGCGATGCCGAAGAAAATGGTGCCGAGCACCGCGAGGATGAGGAACAGCGTCGGCAGGACGGCAAGAGCGACGCCCGCGACTTCGCGCATGGTCAGCTTTTCCGTCTTCTGCGGCGCCGGCGCGAGGTCGGGCCGAAATTGCGCGATCCCAATCACATAGAGCACATAGAAACCGCCCAACATCAGTCCGGGAATCATCGCGCCCATGAACAAGTCGCCAACCGACAGCGAGAGCTGGTCGGCCATGATGACGAGCATGATCGACGGCGGGATCAGGATTCCCAGCGTGCCGGAGGCGGCGACGACACCGGAGGACAGCGCTTTCGAATAGTTCTGCCGCATCATGATCGGGATTGATAGCGTCGCAAGCAGCACCACCGAGGCGCCGACAATGCCGGTGGAAGCGGCGAGCAGAATGCCGATCAGGACGACGGTGAGCGCAAGCCCGCCGCGCAGCCGGCCGAACACACGCACGAAATTCGACATCATCATGTCGGCGACGCCCGAGCGATCGAGCATCAGGCCCATGTATATGAACATGGGAAGAGACACGAGCACCCAGTTCGACATCTGGGCGAAGATGCGGTCGACAATAATGGCGAAGTCCTGCCAGCGATCGAGCAGGAACGTATCGATGCCGAAGTACTGATTAAGAAAGATGCTGAGTGCGGTGAAGATCAGCGATAATCCACCGAGAAGCCACGCGATCGGGTAACCGGTGAACAGGAGTCCGATGAACGAGAGGAGAAACAGGATGACGAGAATTTCGTAAGCTTCCACGATTTCCCCCAAAATGATCGGTCAGGCCGAATCAGGAAAGCGTCAGGAGCGGGTGGATTGGCTGGGCAGGCGCAAGGCAGCCCAGACGCGCGACAGGCGAGAAACCCCCGTCATCGCCAACAGCGCAAAGGCGACGGTGATGACGCCCTTGAGCAGATAGCGATAGGGCAACCCCCCCGGCGCCGCCGAAATCTCG
>JBAPYK010000136.1:0-2340 GCA_049284695.1 Rhodoplanes sp.
GCGCTTGCTCGGACGGGAACAGCGCTGCCCAAAGCTGGTCGAAGTCGGCGAGCGCCGAGACAATCGCCTGCTCGTCGATATTGGGGGTCTCCTGCCGGAAGGCGTCGATGGTGCGCGCCGCCACCTCAGGCGTCCGGATCATGCGGCGAATTTCGCCGACGACGGCCCCCTCCACCATTCCGGCTGTGAGGCGCAGCGGTCCAGTGGCGTCGCCCGTCGCCCGGTTCCGGATCAGGTCCATCGATGTGTAGTAGCGGTAGAGCCGACTGCCCTTCTTTGTCGCGGTCGGCGTCATGGCCGCGCCGGTCTCGGTGAAAATGACGCCCTTCAGTAAAGCCGGTTCCTGCGCGCGGGTGTTGGCTGCTCGCTGGCGCGGGCTTTCCCCAAGGATCGAATGGACCTTGTCCCAGAGGTCGCGGCCAACGATCGCCGCGTGCTCGCCTGCGTAGGCCGTGCCCTTGTGGACGGCCTCGCCAAGATAGACGCGGTTGTTGAGGAGCTTGTAGAGGAACCCCTTGTCGATGGGCCTGCCCCGCTTGCTCCGCACGCCCTCGGCGACCAGCGCCTTGGCCAGCGTCGTCGCGGAGCCGATCGCGACGAACCGCTCGAAGATCATCCGGACCGTCGCTGCCTCGGCATCGTTGATGACCAGCTTGCGGTCCTTGACCTCGTAGCCGAGCGGGACGTACCCGCCCATCCACATGCCCTTCTTGCGCGAGGCGGCAAACTTGTCGCGAATACGCTCACCGATCACCTCGCGCTCGAACTGGGCGAACGAGAGCAGAACGTTGAGCGTCAGCCGCCCCATGCTCGTCGTCGTATTAAAGGACTGGGTGACGCTGACGAAGGTGACGTTGTTGCGCTCGAAGATTTCGACCAGCTTGGCGAAATCCATCAGCGAGCGGCTGAGCCGGTCGATCTTGTAGACGACGATGACGTCGATCAGCCCGGCCTCGACGTCCGCGACCAGTTGCTTGAGCCCCGGCCGCTCCAGCGTGCCGCCGGAGAAGCCGCCGTCGCGTCGTAGCGCTCTCGGATCGCAGCCCACCCCTCGGCCTTCTGGCTGGCGACATAGGCCTCGCAGGCCTCGCGCTGGGCGTCGAGCGAGTTGAACTCCATGTCGAGCCCTTCTTCGCTCGACTTGCGGGTATAGATCGCGCAGCGCTGGCGCTTCGGGATGGCAATGAGGGAACCGGGCGCGCGGCTCATTGCTGGCCCCTCCGTCCCTCACGAAGCCCAAAGAACCGGTAGCCATTCCACTGGGTGCCGGTAATGGTCCGCGCGACCGCCGAGAGCGATTTGAACTTCTGGCCCTGCCAATCGAAGCCGTCCTTCATCACGGTGACGGTGTGCTCGATGCCATCCCATTCCCGCAGCAGCCGCGTGCCCACCACCGGATTGCGGGAATCTGTAATCATGGATTTTCGTCCCGGCTTGCCCTGGGCCTCGCCGGCGAGACCATGGAGGAGCTTGGCTGTCTCACGTGCGACACCGCCGTAGGTCAGGTCCTGAATTCGGTGCGCCAAGCGCAGCTCAAGGAAACTGCGACTGTTGTTCGGCGCCTCGGTACCGAACAGGGCCTTCCATTCCGCCTTCAGATCGTTGACCGGCATCCGTTTGAGAGCGACCACCCGCGCGAGCACCGTTGCATCTCGTTCCTTGTGCTCGCCCGGCCGCGGTGGTCCGGCCTCGATGCTCGTTCTTGCAGTCCGCATCATTGCCCTCCAACTCGGCAGCGTGGTTTGCGACCACGACCGCTCTTTGAGGGCGAGAAGTCGAGGAAACTGTCTCCGTTGGGCGCCGATAAAGGGCTGGACTTTTGCCGCTGGATGCGGATGAGGGCCGCCGCCAGGATCTGGCCGATCTCGGCCAGCCGCTCGGCGGCGGTCATGCGATCGGGCGATAGGGGATTTGGTGCCGGATGGGCGTCGCGCATGGAGACCGTTCGCAATCAACTGATGATCGGGCTGACGGTACCCAATGACTAAAATAACACAAGCATAATCAAATGCTTATCGTAGTTCTGCGAAATCGTGAGCAGCCATGCGGGGGCGGAATTCGGTGGAAAAGCAAACCTCGTCTCGCCGCGGCTGGCTGCCGGCGACGCGTCGTCGGCGAATCAGGGGGCGCGGCGTTGGGCAAAGGCCCCGCCGTCAAACGCACTTGGTTTCTCGCTCCACCTCGCGGAAGTACTCAGAATTACGCTGACACTCATAACCTGAAGGTCGGAGGTTCAAATCCTCCCCCCGCAACCAAATAGCGCCGCCAAGTCAACGACTTGGCGGCGTCATTATTTTCGGCTCAGAACTCGACCTGGGTTCTGGAAGCACTGTGAGAGGG
>JBAPYK010000137.1:0-3908 GCA_049284695.1 Rhodoplanes sp.
CGGCCCGGACCGGTGGTGGTCGATGTCCCCAAAGACGTGCAGTTCGCGTCCGGCCTCTACGCCAGGCCCAACGAGTTCCACCACAAGGGCTACCAGCCGAAGCTCAAGGGCGACCCCGACAGGATCAAGGCGGCGGTCGAGCTGATGCGGATGGCGAAGCGGCCGGTGTTCTACACCGGCGGCGGGGTGGTCAATTCCGGCCGGCAGGCCTGCATGCTGCTGCGCGAACTGGTCGGCCTCTCCGGCTTTCCGATCACCTCGACGCTGATGGGGCTCGGCGCTTTTCCGGCGGCCGATCCGCAGTGGCTGGGCATGCTCGGCATGCATGGCACCTACGAGGCCAATCTCGCGATGCATGGTTGCGACCTGATGATCTGTATCGGGGCGCGTTTCGACGATCGCATCACCGGCAGGCTGGATGCCTTCTCGCCGGGATCGCGCAAGATACACGTCGATATCGACCCTTCCTCGATCAACAAGAACGTCAAAGTCGACCTCGGCATCGTCGGCGATTGCGGCAACGTGCTCGCCGACATGCTCGCGGAGTGGCGCGCGAGCGGTGGGGAACCGGACCGCGCCGCGCTCAAGACGTGGTGGAAGCAGATCGACCAATGGCGCGCGCGCAAATGTTTGAGCTACCGGCCGTCCGATGAGGTGATCAAGCCGCAATACGCGATCCAGCGGCTCTACGAGCTGACCAAGGACCGCGACGTCTACATCACGACCGAGGTCGGCCAGCATCAGATGTGGGCGGCGCAGTTCTACGGCTTCCAGGAGCCGAACCGGTGGATGACCTCGGGCGGGCTCGGCACCATGGGCTACGGCCTGCCGGCCGCGGTCGGCGTGCAGCTCGCCCATCCGGAGTCGCTTGTCATCGACATTGCGGGCGAAGCCTCGGTGCTGATGACCATGCAGGAAATGTCGACTGCGGTGCAACACCGGCTGCCGATCAAGATCTTCATCCTCAACAACCAGTACATGGGCATGGTGCGCCAGTGGCAGGAGCTGCTGCATGGCGGGCGCTACTCGTCAAGCTACACCGAGGCGCTGCCCGACTTCGTCAAGCTCGCCGAAGCCTATCATGGGGTCGGTATCCGGTGCTCGAAGCCGGGCGAACTCGACGACGCCATTCGCGAGATGATCGCGACCCCGCACCCGGTGATCTTCGACTGCGTCGTCGATCAGGCGGAGAACTGCTTCCCGATGATTCCGTCCGGCCGCGCGCACAACGAAATGCTGCTTGGCGATTCCGCCGAGAGCATCGACGAGGCGATCACCGAGGAAGGCAAGATGCTGGTGTGATGGAAGGCCTATTCCTAGAGGCGGCCCGTCATGAGGCTACGGCATAGCGATTCACTGTTTCGTCATGCTCCGCGCAAGCGGAGCATCCAGTAAGCTCCAGCGATTCGGATTCAGGAAGCCACGCCGCGATGACTGGATCATCCGCTTGCGCGGATGATGACGAGAACAGATGCGGCGCAGTTCGTTCGGCTTGAGGCAAACGGGAAATAAAGAATATGAGCACCGCCACCGCCACCCATTATCCCGCCGCGCATCTGGTCGAACCGATCGAAACCCGCACGCTGTGCGTCCTCGTCGACAACGAACCGGGCGTGCTCGCGCGCGTGATCGGCTTGTTTTCCGGGCGCGGCTACAACATCGAAAGCCTCACCGTGTCCGAGACCGAGCACGAGAAGCACCTCTCGCGCATCACCATCGTCACCACCGGCACGCGGATGGTGATCGAGCAGATCAAGAACCAGCTCGATCGCCTGGTGCCGATTCATCGTGTGGTGGACATGACCGAGGGGGGCAGCTCGATCCAGCGCGAGCTCGCCATGGTCAAGGTGCGCGGCAGGGGTGATGATCGCATCGAGGCGCTGCGCCTTGCGGACGCGTTCCGCGCGCGCGTGATCGACGCGAGCCTGGAGAGCTTTATCTTTGAGATCACCGGCGCGACCGACAAGATCGACAAGTTCGTGAGCCTGATGATTCCGCTCGGCCTGGTCGAGGTCTCGCGCACCGGCGTCGCCGCTATTCAGCGCGGCCCGGAAGGGATGGGAGCGCGCGCGCCGTCGGCGTGATCGCCGGTTTGACCGGCGCGGGGTCCGGATATACATTGTATATCCGAAGGGACGCGGCGATGAAGGTCAAGATCAGCAAATGGGGCAACAGTCTCGGCCTGCGGTTGCCGAAAGCGGCGGTCGAGGCGGCGGGTTTGGCCGAGGGCAGCGAGGTCGAGGTGACGGTGGAAGGTCGCGATCTTCGCGTCCGGCAGCCGGTGAGGCGCACGCGCTATCGTCTGGCGGATCTCGTTGCGGAAATGGATCGGTTGGGCCCTGAGAACCAACCCGAGACGGTGGAGTGGGGGCCGGATCGCGGATCGGAGATCATCGACGACGCGTACTCACGGGGGGAGATAACGCTTGAGGATATCCTGAAACGCAAGCCGGTCGCCGAAGGCCGGAAAGCAAAGAATCTCCCGCCCCGCAAGCTGAAAACCAATGCTGCCCGACGCCGGCGACATCGCTTGGGTTGAATTCGATCCCGTTCGCGGAACCGAGCAGGGGGGCCGGCGGCCCGCTCTTGTCTTGACCCCGCAGGTCTATCACCTGCGTTCGACCCGGGCGCTGGTCTGCCCGATCACTTCCAACGTAAGACCCTGGCCGTTCAAGATCATGTTGCCGGAAGGGCTGAAGACCACGGGCGCCGTTCTGGTGGATCAACTTCGGGCGATCGACAGATCGGTGCGCCTCTTCACCATCATTGAACGTGCGCCGCGGGAGGTGTTGTTGGAAGCGCTCCGGCGGCTTGCCGCCTTGTTGGGCTGGAAGAATTCCGCGTAAAAGTGAATTGTGACCTTATCCTGAATGAGACCGCCAGCACGGAGTTGAGACATGCGCGTTTACTACGACCGCGACGCCGACGTGAACCTGATCAAGGGCAAGAAGGTGGTCATCGTCGGTTACGGCAGCCAAGGGCATGCGCATGCGCTGAACCTGCGCGATTCCGGCGTCAAGGACGTGGCGGTCGCGCTGCGCAAGGGCTCTGGCAGCGCCAAAAAGGCGGAGGCCGAGAAACTCGCGGTCATGGAAGTGCCCGAGGCCGCCAAGTGGGCGGACGTCATGATGATGCTCACGCCCGACGAATTGCAGGGCGACATCTATCGCGACCACCTCGCCGGCAACATGAAGCAGGGCGCGGCGCTGATGTTCGCGCACGGGCTCAACATCCATTTCAATCTGATCGAGCCGCGTCCCGACCTCGACGTGATGATGATCGCGCCGAAGGGGCCGGGCCACACGGTGCGGGCGGAATATCAACGCGGGGCCGGCGTCCCCGTGTTGATGGCGATCCATCAGGACGCCTCCGGCAATGCGCACGATCTCTGCCTCTCCTACGGCTCGGCGATCGGCGGCGGGCGCGCCGGCATCATCGAGACCACGTTCCGCGAGGAATGCGAGACCGACCTGTTCGGCGAGCAGTCGGTGCTGTGCGGCGGCCTGGTCGAGCTGATGAAGGCCGGCTACGAGACGCTGGTGGAAGCCGGCTACGCGCCGGAAATGGCCTATTTCGAATGCGTGCACGAGGTGAAGCTGATCGTCGACCTCATCTATGAGGGCGGCATCGCCACCATGAACTACTCGATCTCCAACACCGCCGAATACGGCGAGTACAAGTCGGGCCCGCGCGTGGTCACGCCCGAGACCAAGGCGGAGATGAAGCGCATCCTCGACGACATCCAGGCGGGCCGGTTCGTGCGCGACTGGATGCTGGAGAACAAGGTCAACCAGACCTCGTTCAAGGCGATGCGCGCCAAGATGGCCGCGCACCCGATCGAGGAGATCGGCGCCAAGCTCCGCGCCATGATGCCGTGGATCAAGCAGCGTGCGCTCGTGGACAAGAGC
>JBAPYK010000138.1:0-18407 GCA_049284695.1 Rhodoplanes sp.
GCGCTCGCGGCGCTGGAGCGCGGCTCGCTCACGCTCACACCGCAGCCGGAGATTGGCGTCACCTACGCCGCCAAGATCGGCAAAGCCGAAACCCGGATCGACTGGCGACAGCCCTGGAAACGGGTGCACGACCATTGCCGCGGGCTGTCGCCGTTTCCCGGCGCCTGGTTCGAGCTGAGCGGAAACGAAGGCAAGCCTCCAGTGCGGGTGAAAGTTCTGCGGACGACGAAAGGGGAGGGAACGGGGATGCCGGGCATGGCGCTCGACGACAAGCTCACCATCGCCTGCGGCGAAGGCGCAATCCGCATCCTCCAACTGCAACGCGCGGGCCGCGCGCCAATGAATGCCGAGGAATTCCTGCGCGGCACGCCCTTGCCGGCCGGGACGCGGCTCGCGTGATCGCACGGCCGCTTTCAAGGGGCGCGCCAACGGCCAACCAAGTCCGCTATCCTGCGGCCTTCGGTCGGTTTGATTGAGTTGCCGGATGCCCCGTTACAAGCTCGTAATCGAATATGACGGCGCGCCCTTCGTCGGCTGGCAAGTGCAGGAGAACGGCGTTTCGGTGCAGGCCACCCTCGAAGCCGCGGTTGCGGCCTTCTGCGGCGAGAGCATATCGGTGCGCGGAGCGGGCCGCACCGATGCGGGCGTGCATGCGCTCGGCCAAGTCGCCCATCTCGATCTCACGCGTGAGTGGGATGCCGACACGGTGCGCGACGCGATCAATGCGCATCTCAAGCCGCACCCGATCGCGGTGCTGTCGGCTGAGATCGTGACAGCTACGTTCGACGCCCGCTTTTCCGCGCTGAAGCGCCACTATCTCTACCGCATCGTCAACCGCCGTGCGCCGCTTGCACTCGAGGCCGCGCGGGCCTGGCGCGTCGCCCGCCCGCTCGATGCGCAGGCGATGAACGCGGCCGCGCAGAACCTCGTCGGGCGGCACGATTTCACCACGTTCCGCGCCGCCGAGTGCCAAGCGAAGTCGCCGGTGAAAACGCTCGATCGCCTCGACGTGGAGCGGTCTGGCGAGCACGTGCGCATCCATGCTTCCGCGCGCTCCTTCCTGCATCATCAGGTGCGCTCGATGGTGGGCTCGCTCGCACTCGTGGGCGAAGGCAAGTGGAGCCCGGATGATCTCGCCCGTGCCCTGGAGGCGCGCGACCGCAAAGCCTGCGGCCCGGTCGCCCCGCCCGACGGGCTTTATCTCGTCGGCGTGGACTATTGAGATCGTCGGAGCATTTTCCGGCGAAGTGGGAACCGGTTCGCCGGCAGAAAATGCGACCACTAAGGGATAACTAGAGCGAATTCCGATTCCATTGGAACGGAATTCGCTCTGGGAACGGCTTGCGCGTCATTCCGGAAGCCGAGCAAAGCGAGGCTGTCCGGAATCCATAATCGTGGGCTTAAGAGGTTTGGATTCCGGGCGCGCCGCTGCGCGGCGCCCCGGAATGACGACAAATCGGTTACAACCGCCCAGCCCTTCCACCGCCCTGCTGGCGGTCCCCTCTCCCGCACGCCGCGGGGCAGGATAGGGCGGCCAACATCAACCGAAATATCGCTCCAGAATGCGCCGGTAGATCGCGGTGAGCGTGATGAGGTCCGCGGTCGGCACGCATTCATTCACCTGGTGCATGGTCGCATTGGCAAGGCCGAATTCGACCACGGGGCAGTAGCTCTTGATAAACCGCGCATCCGAAGTGCCGCCGGAGGTCGAGAACGCCGGCGTGCGGCCTGTCACCTCCGCGATCGCCTCGCCGACGAGCGTGACGAACGGCCCCGGCGCGGTGACGAAGGCGTCGGCGTTGGAGGGCTCCCATTCGATCCGCCAGCGCGCCCCCGCGGCGGCCTCTGCCGTGCGCTGTTCGATCAGCGCCCTGAGCGAATCTTGCGTGTGGCAATCATTGAAGCGGATGTTGAAGCGCGCGCGCGCCTCGCCGGGGATGACGTTCACCGTCGGATTGCCGACATCGACGGAGGTGAATTCGAGGTTCGACGCGTCGAAATGCGCGTTGCCGCGATCCAGCGGCTGCGCCAACAGCGCATCGACAATTCGGATCAGGTGGGGAATGGGATTGTCGGCAAGGTGCGGATAGGCGACGTGCCCCTGCGTTCCGGTGACGACCAGCGTGCCGTTGAGCGAGCCGCGCCGGCCGATCTTGACCATCTCGCCGAGGGCGGCCGGGTTGGTCGGCTCGCCGAGGATGCAGTGGTCGAATGTTTCGCCGCGCGCCGCCGCCCATTGCAGGAGCTTGACCGTGCCGTTTACCGCGACGCCTTCCTCGTCGCCGGTAATCAGAAAGGAAATCGAGCCCTTCTGCGCGGGAGCCTTGTCGGCAAGATAATCGAGGGCGGCGGCGACCGCGCAGGCGACTGCGCCTTTCATGTCGACGGCGCCCCGCCCGTAGAGCACGCCGTCAGCGATGTCCGCGCCGAAAGGCGGATACGTCCATTTCGCCTCGTCGCCCGGGGGAACGACGTCGGTATGGCCGGCAAAGACGAAATGGGGCGGCGACGAGCCGATGCGTGCGTACAGGTTCTGTACGTCGGCCAAGCCTGGCTCGGAGAAGGTCACCCGCTCGACGGTGAAGCCCGCATCGGCGAGCGTCGCTTCGAGCAAGGCGAGCGCGCCGCCTTCGGCGGGCGTCACCGACCGGCAGCGGATGAGATCGCGGGCGATGGTGACGGGATTTGCGGGCATCGCTAAACCGGGCCTATGCTCGGTCCAAGCGGATCGGGGCCGAAAGGATTGGGTCCGCTGGTGCCCCTGCGGAAGCCGAAATCGATCAGCAGGCCGATGGCAAAGGCGAGCCACGGGATAGTGAGGGCGACGACGAGCGAACTGGGCTCATCCTGCGTTCCTGCGACGCCGATCACGAACAGAAAATCGATCAGGGAGCTGTAGGCATAGAATGCCGCCGGCACCCAGGTCGAGGTGTTGCGGTCATGCCCGCGCTTGGCAAGGATCGCGAACTCCGGATAGCCGAAAGCGAGGCTGATGATCGAGCTGAGCCGATCTTGCCCCAGCGACTGCGCGGCGACGTGACAGGCGAGTTCGATTACTCCGACCGTCACAAAGGCGATCCAGAAGGTGCGGCGGCCGATACGGCCGTCGAAGCGCCAGAGGAGGTAGTTCCAATCCAATGCCGTGCTCCGCGCGAGTGGGCGGAAACCGCGCTCAGTCGCGCAGCAATTCGTTGATACTAGTCTTGGCGCGGGTCTTCGCATCGACGCGCTTGACGATCACCGCGCAGTAGAGGCCGGGCCCCGGCGAACCGTCGGGCAGCGGCTTGCCCGGGATCGTGCCCGACACCACCACCGAATAGGGCGGCACTTCGCCTTGCAGCACGGCGCCCGTCTCGCGGTCGATGATTCTGGTGGAGGCCCCGATGAATACCCCCATCGACAGCACCGCGCCCTCGCGCACGATCACGCCCTCGGCGACCTCCGCGCGCGCGCCGATGAAACAGTTGTCCTCGATCACCACCGGCCCGGCCTGCAACGGCTCCAGCACGCCGCCGATCCCGGTGCCGCCGGAAATGTGGCAGTTCTTGCCGATCTGCGCGCAGGAGCCGACCGTCGACCATGTGTCGATCATGGTGCCGCTATCCACATAGGCGCCGAGATTGACGAAAGACGGCATCAGCACGACGCCCGGCGCGACATAGGCGGACCGGCGCACGATCGCGCCCGGCACCGCGCGAAAGCCCGCTTCGCGGAAGCGCGGTTCGCTCCAGCCGTCGAATTTCGAGGGCACCTTGTCCCACCACGCGGCCTTGCCGGGCGCGCCCGGAATGACGCTCATGTCATTGAGGCGAAACGACAAGAGCACCGCCTTCTTGAGCCACTGATTGACCCGCCAGGACCCGTCGGATTGCTTCTCGGCGACGCGCGCTCTTCCCGCGTCGAGGAGATCGAGCGCCGCCTCGACGGCGTCGCGCACCGCCCCTTTGGTCGCCGGGCCGATTTCGTTGCGCTGCTCGAAGGCGTCGTCGATCGTTTTCGCAAGGTCGGCGTGCGTCATGCGGGTTCCCCGGGCTCAATCGCGACCGCTTGTGTCGGGGCAGGCGCAAGGGGAGTCAAGGGGAGGGAAAAGGGCCGGCCGAAAGGGAGACGAGAAACCCGACAAGGTCGTCGGTCACGTGGTCGATATGCGGGGCGTCCCACCCTTCCAGCTCCCAGGCCTCGCGAAAAACCTCGCGGGTTGCCTCCGGCACGACCAGCACCGTCGTCATCCCGAGCGCGTGCGGGACTTCGAGATTGCGGGCGAGGTCCTCAAAGATCGCCGCCTTGTGCGGATCGACATCATGGCGGGCGAGGAAGCGTTCATAGGTCCGCGGCAGCGGTTTTGGCTCGAGCTCGCCGGCGACGATGTCGAACACGTCTTCGAAATGCTCGTGCACGTCCAGCCGGCGCATCACCGCCTCGGCGTGCGGGCGCGTTCCATTCGTCAGGATGAGCTTGCGGCCGGGCAGGTTTTTGAGCGCCACCCCGAGCGCCGGATTGGGTTCGATCGGCGCATGGTCGATTTGGTGAACGAAGTCGAGAAAATCATCCGGCTTCATGCCGTGCTCGACCATCAGCCCGCGCAAGGTCGTGCCGTAGCGCCGGTAATAGTCCTTCTGTACGCGATAGGCCTCGTCGTGCGGCACGTCGAGGAATTTCACGATGTAGTCGCGTATCCGCACATCGACCTGCTGCCACAGATTGAGGTGATGCGGATAGAGCGTGTTGTCGAGGTCGAACACCCAGGTATCGACCGCGGAAAACCCGCGTCGCCGATCGGCCGACGGACCCGACTCTGGCAGCGCCATTGGCTATGCCTCCCTTCGGCGGGCGACCTATTCTGTCCATGCCCGCATTTATATGCACGCATGTAGGTGAGCCGGACCTGTCCGGCCGGCGGCGCGTGCGCCCCCTTGGAATGGGTATGCAATCCGACTTGAGCAAGACCAATCGCAATAGACGATTGACGGCGGACGCGTCGTGCGAACCGAAGCGGACAATGTGCCTATGGCGCTTGTTTGACGGCCGCGCGGTTCGTTCTATGCTCGCTGGCGGCGGCGGGCGACACCGGTGAAGGCATCTCTGGGCCTAATCTGAGTCGCCATGGGTGAGGTGATTGATGAGCAAGCCGCTGGAATTCGCGACCATTCTCGGAATGAACCCCTTGTTCGCCGGGCTTGGCGCCGAGGCGATCGGGTCATTGGCGCGCCTGTGCCAGACGCGCCGGCTGCCTGCCGGCCAGACGCTGTTCGTCAAGGGCGACCCGGGCGACGCTCTCTACGGCGTTCGTCGCGGCCAGATCCGTATCGAGACCGGGACCACCGCGGGCGAGCGCTTGACCATCGAGGTGTTCGGGGCCGGCGATTTGTTTGGCGAGATCGCCGTGCTCGATGGCCGCCCGCGCACGGCGGACGCCGTCGCGCAAGAGGACGCGGAGCTGTTCGTGCTCCCGCGCGCCGACTTCCTCAAGACGCTGGAAAGCGACGGGCGGCTTGCGATCCGCATAATCGAACTCCTGTGCGCGAGGTTGCGCTCGACCAACGAGCGCACCGAGGAGATGATGTTTCTGCCGCTCTCGGTCCGGCTCGCCCGCCGCCTCGACGCGCTCGTCCAAGACTTCGGGGCTGAGGTGCAGATTACGCAGGACGAGCTCGCGGGACTGGTCGGGGTCACGCGCGAAAGCGTCAATCGCCAGCTTCAGGAGTGGCGCGCAAGCGGCATCGTGACCCTAGGCCGCGGCCGTATTTTGGTCGATCGCGAGCGGCTCGCCGCAGAGGCGAGAAAAGCCTGAGCCGGCTTTTCAAAGGCCGGGAGCGCCGTCGATATTCGGTGTTGTCAATGCGGAGAGGCCGTGCATAGGTCGCAGTATCCGTCCGATCAAACCGGCCACGCATTCGCATGGACTTTGCGAGCAAAAGAATAACGGCGTTCGCAGGCTATGTGTGCCTCGCCGCGGCGGTCGCAGCGCCGGGGATGCGCCCAGCAGCCTCCGCCGAACCGCCAAACGCCAAGAGCGGCGTCATGGCGATCGTCACCAAGGCGCGCCACGCCTGTTTCAGCCGCGCGATCCGCGTCAACGGCATTCTGATGCCGAAAAACGAAGCCAGGATCATGCCCGAAGTTGAGGGATTCCGGGTATCCAAGATCATGGCGGGCGAGGGCGATAACGTCACCGCCGGCCAGGAGCTTGCGCGCTTGACGCGCCCCGACGGAGCGAGCGTCAGTTTGCCGTCGCCGGTCAACGGCACCGTGATCAAGAGCGCGGCGACGCTCGGGGCGCTGGCGTCGGCGCGCTCGCCCGACCCGCTGTTTCGGATCGCCGTCGATGGCGACATCGAATTGATCGCTCAGGTGCCGAGCATCTATGTCCCCGGGCTCAAGTCCGACCTGCCGGCTCGAGTCGAGCTCGAGGATGGCCGCGACCTGCCGGGTCGGGTGCGCCAGGTGCCGTCCGAAATCAATCCTGTCAGTCAGTTGGGCGCCGTTCGCATCCAGATCGAAAGCGATCCGTCGTTGCGCGCCGGGACCTTTGCGCGCGCGACAATCGATGCCGAGCGCAGTTGCGATGGCGTCTCGGTGCCGCGTTCGGCGGTGCATTTCCGGACCGAGGGAGCGACCGTTCAGGTCGTGCATGACGACGTCGTCGAGACCAGGAAAATTCGGGTCGGACTGATGTCGGGCGACTCCGTGCAGGTGCTGGACGGGGTTCGTGAAGGCGAGACCGTCATCGCAAATGCCGGGGGGTCGCTACGCGATGGAGAGAAGGTGAAACCGGTCCCGCGCGAGGAAAACGGGAGCGAGTCGGGAGCGCAGTGACGTGAATATCTCTGCCTATTCCATTCGGCGGCCGCTTCCGGCCATCGTCTTCTCGATCATCGCCCTGCTGCTCGGCTGGATCGGCTTCAACAAGCTGCCGATCACTCGCTATCCGAGCGTCGACGTTCCGATCGTCTCGGTGGTCGTCACGCAATTCGGAGCGTCTCCCGCTGAGCTGGAAGCGCAAGTCACCAAGACCGTCGAGGACGCGGTGGCCGCGATCGTCGGGGTGAATCATATCGATTCCACCGTCACCGACGGCGTGTCGGTGACGAGGATCACCTTCAATCTCGACGCCAACCCCGACCGCGCGCTCAACGACGTCAAAGACGCGATCACGCGCGTCCGCGCCAATCTGCCAAGCGGAATCAACGAGCCGTTGGTCCAACGCCAAGAGGTGATCCCGCTCCCGATCTTGACCTATGCCGCGATCGCGCCAGGAAAGACGCCCGAGCAGCTCTCGTGGTTTGTCGACGACGTGGTGAAGCGGGCTTTGCAGGGCCTGAAAGGCGTCGCCCAGGTCGAACGCATCGGCGGCGTCGACCGCGAAATTCTGGTTTCGCTCGATCCCGATCGGCTGCAGGCGGTCGGACTGACGGCGGCCGACATCAGCGAACGGCTGCTCAAGAGCAATGTCGACCTGGCTGGCGGACGCGCTGAAATCGGTGGGCGCGATCAATCGATCCGCACGATCGCCGGCGCGACGACGCTCGACGCGCTCGCCGGAACGACCTTCAGCCTGCTCGCCGGGGGCGAGGTAAGACTCGGCGATTTGGGCGTGGTCACCGACACCGTGGCCGATCCGCGCTATTTCGCCCGGCTGAATGGCGAGCCGGTCGTTGCCTTCGCCGTCTATCGGGCGAAGGGGGCGAGCGACGTGACCGTCGCTAAAGCGGTGGCCGACCGCATCGAGGAGATCACGAAGGATCATCCGGACGTCGAACTCAAGCTGATCGACTCTTCGGTAAAGCACACGCTCGGCAACTACGAGAACGCGATCTCGACGCTGCTCGAAGGCGCGGCGCTCACCATCATCGTCGTGTTCCTGTTCCTGCGCGACATTCGCGCGACCATCATCGCCGCGGTGGCGTTGCCGCTCTCCGTGTTTCCCGCCTTCTGGGTGATGGACCTGCTCGGCTTCTCGCTCAATTTGGTGACCCTGCTCGCCATCACCCTGAGCACCGGCATTCTCGTCGACGATGCGATCGTCGAGATCGAGAACATCGAACGCCACATCCAGATGGGCAAGTCGCCGTACGACGCGGCGATGGAGGCGGCCGACGAAATCGGCCTCGCGGTCGTCGCGATCAGCCTCACGATCGTCGCCATGTTCATGCCGGCCAGCTTCATGCCGGGCATTGCGGGCCAGTTCTTCAAACAATTCGGCATCACGGTTTCGGTGCAGGTGTTGTTTTCGCTGCTGGTCGCGCGGCTGGTTACGCCGATGCTCGCCGCCTATTTCCTGCGGCCGAAGCCGCATCGGGAAAAGCCGCCGGGACCGGTGATGCGGCTTTACACCAGGATCCTCAAGACGTCGGTGAGCACGCGCTACGTCACCGTTCTGGTGGGGTTGGTGCTGTTCGTTCTTTCGATTCTCGGCCTCGAACTGTTGCCGCAGGGCTTTCTGCCGCAACAGGATACCGCGCGGTCGGTGCTCGCGATCGAACTGCCGCCGGGCACGCAGCTCGGCACGACCGAGGCGGTGACCGAGAAGATCGTCAACCTGTTGAAGCGACGGCCGGAGGTCGACGGTGTTTTCGTCGACGGCGGACGCATCCCGCCCAAGGTCACCGAGGTGAACACCGCTGCGCTGATCATCAATTACGTTCCGAAGGGAGATCGCTCGCTCACCCAGGCGCAGCTCGAGCAGGCGATCAGCCGGGACCTCGCCGACGTTCCCGACATCCGTTACTGGTTCCTCGATGAAAACGGCCAACGGACGATATCGCGGATCGTCGTTGGCCAGGACGGCGGGACGGTGGCGAATGTCGCCGCCGAACTCGCCAACCAGATGCGGCGGCTGCCGTCCGTCACCAATGTCGTCTCCACCGCTGCGCTCGATCGTCCCGAACTGCGCATCATTCCGCGCAAGGCGCTGGCGACCCGCCTGAACGTCACCACGGAAACGCTGGCCGCGACCGTCCGGGTTGCGACCGTCGGCGACGTCGGGCCGCGCCTCGCCAAATTCGATGTGGGCGATCGACTCGTCCCCATCCGCGTGATGATCGGCGAATCCGGCCGCGCCGACCGACAAGTGCTCGAGCAATTGCGCGTGCCGACGCTGCGCGGAACCACGGTGCCGCTCTTGGCCATCGCCGACATCCAGCTCGGGCAAGGGCCGGCGACGATCTCGCGGCATGACCGCCAGCGTTCGGTGCAGATCGAAGCGGACTTGGTCGGCAACACGCCGCAGAGCCTGGCTGACGAGGAGATCGAAGAATTGCCGGTGATGAAAACCCTGCCCAAGGGGGTGCAGGTGCTGCAGTCCGGCGATTCTGAGGCGAAGAAGGAGCTGATGGACGGGTTTGCCCCGGTGATGTCGAAGGGCCTGATGATGGTCTATGCGGTGCTGGTGCTCCTGTTCCATAGTTTCCTGCAGCCGGTCACGATCCTGTTCTCGCTGCCGCTGTCGATCGGCGGCGCGGTCATCGCCCTGCTCATCACCGGCAACTCGCTCAACCTTCCGGTGGCGATCGGATTGTTGATGCTCCTCGGCATCGTCACCAAGAACGCCATCATGCTCGTCGACTTCGCGATCGAAGCCATGGCGAAAGGCGTCGACCGCACGACGGCGATCATCGACGCCGGCGTCAAGCGGTCCCGCCCCATCATCATGACGACGCTCGCGATGGCCGCCGGCATGACGCCGGCCGCGCTCGCCGTCGGCGCCGGCGGCGAATTCCGGTCGCCGATGGCGATTTCCGTGATTGGCGGCCTCATCGTATCGACGCTGCTCACGCTGGTTTTCGTGCCGGCTTTCTTTCTCGTGATGGACGATGTCGGCGGCCTGTTCGGCCGGATCTTCGGACGTTTCGTCTCCGGGAAGAAGGACCCCGACAAGCCGCACGGGCCGGCTCCGCCGCCGGAAGCGCCGGCCGCGCCGGGCGCTGCCGGAACGGCGGCAGCCACGAGGTAATTGGACCTGGATTGACTTCGAACCCGGGCGGCCTTTCGCCTTGCACGCTCTACGCGCCTGCCGTCGGCGACGTTGTAGGCGGGAACCGGTCGCGTGAAGCCTTTGAGCGCGCGAGCCGCCGGGCGCGGCCCTTCTTGACATTACAAAATGGGCGGCACGCGCCAGTGCGGGGCCAAAAAGGTTTGGCCATCGCCACGGCTGGTGCGGGCGAGAATACAGGTTCCCGCTTGCTTCCAGTCGACTGTTCTGCGATGGGCTTGGGCGGTTCGTCTGACGCCCCGCGGCGCCTGATTCGCATGCAGCCAAATCCTTATGAGTGTTGCAGCGACAGCACAAATCGCCTCGGCGGGTCTGTTAGACTTGCCTGTTCGTGTCAGAGGTATTCCCGAAGATCGGCGTCGCCCACGTTTCAGCCAAATCGGCTGTGTGAGCCGCGCATCATTCGCTCTCATCACGCGGGCGCATGTCCCGGTTTAGAGGGCGCAAGAAGGTAGGATCAGAAATGATCGGTTCGTTCCGCAAAGGGGCGGCTTTTCTGCTGGCGGCTGCCGCATGTCTCCATGCGGCGTCGGCGCCTGCTCAATCTGTTGTCGACGGCTCGGGCGGCGATCTTCCCGATTCGGTCCGCCAGGAGATCTTTGAACTCGTCACCGACGATTTCCGCGATCCCTTGTCCTCTCAATTCCGTCGGCTGCAACGCGGGGGCAAGCCGAATGTCTATTGCGGCGAGGTGAACACCAGAAACATGTACGGCGCCTATGTCGGGTTCAAACCGTTCATGGTCGCCTTGGACCCCACCTCAAAGAGCGTTGACATTATCCCCAGCGACGATAGCCGCCCGAAAGTCTCTGAGGCCGAAGCGCGCACCAAAATTCAGGCCATGAAGGCGGCCGGTTGCCGGTTCGGGGCGAAATAGACTGGCGTCGGCCGAGCGCTTGTTATTCACGTCTCGGACGCCATGCAAATGCCGGCCGCACGCGGCGCGACGCCGCCTGCGCGCGCCCCGAGTCGATTTCTCCGTTCGATGCTACAATCATGGATAACGCGTAGGACACGAGGAGACGTCACATGCCGCGCTTGGTTCAAGCCATTCGCTCCGCCCGAACGCCGGTCCTCCTTCTGGCGCTCGGTCTTTTGGTCTCGGGCTGCGGGATCAATACGATCCCGACCCTCGAAGAACAGGCGAAGGCCAAGTGGTCCGACGTGCAGAACCAGTACCAGCGGCGCGCCGATCTGATTCCCAATTTGGTCGAGACGGTGAAGGGCTATGCGACGCAGGAGCGCGAGGTGTTGACCCAGGTGATCGAAGCGCGCGCAAAAGCGACCCAGGTGAAGGTCGACGCATCGACGGTGACCGACCCGAACAAGTTCAAGGAATATCAGGACGCGCAGAACGCGCTGACCGGGGCGCTGGGCCGGCTCCTGGTGACGGTCGAACGCTACCCCGATCTGAAATCCAACCAGAACTTCCTCGCGTTGCAATCGCAGCTCGAAGGCACCGAGAACCGCATCGCCGTGGCCCGGCGCGACTACATCGAGGCGGTGCGCGCCTACAACACGGAGCTCAAGACGGTTCCCGGCGTCTTCTGGGCGTCGACTCTCTATCGCAGCTACAAGCCGATGGAGAGTTTTACAACGACGCCGGAGAACCAGCGCGCTCCAACCGTCAAGTTCTGACCGAGCGCGGGCAAACCATGACGCTGAGGCCGCGCGGGGTTATTTCGGCCGTTGGAGCGCGCGCGCGAGCGCCGGCGACCGGGCTCTTTGCCGCCCTTTGCATGCTTGCTGCGGTCGCGTTCGCCTATGCGCTCACCTTTCCGCCGCTCACCGGCCGGGTCGTCGACGAGGCGGGGATTCTCGATCCCGCGACAAAGGAGGCGCTGGAGCGCAAGCTCGCCGATTTCGAGGCGAAAACCACCGGCCAGTTCGTCGTCGTCACGCTGAAGTCGCTGCAGGGCACCTCGATCGAGGACTATGGCTATCAGCTCGGGAGACACTGGGGGATCGGGCAGAAGGATAAAAACAGCGGGGTGTTGCTGATCGTCGCGCCGAACGAGCGCAAAGTGCGCATCGAGGTGGGCTACGGGCTTGAGGGCGACCTCACCGATGCGGTGTCGAAGCTGATCATCGAAAACGCCATCCTTCCGCGGTTCAAGGCCGGCGACTACGCGGGCGGGATCACGCGGGGCGTCGACGACATCATCCAGGTACTCACCGTCGATCCGGAGGAATGGAAGCAGCGCGCCCAGCAGCGCGCCGATCATCGCCCGCCATCGGTGGATTTAATCATCTTCGCCTTGCTGCTGTTCGTTTTCTTTTACGTCTGGCGCAGGATGTCCCGGCAAAACCGGGCCTATCCGCCGGGTTCGCGAAGAGGCGGCTGGTCCGGTCCCATCGTCGTTCCGGGTTCGTGGGGAGGAGGCTCGTCGGGCTCGTCCTGGTCAGGCTCCGGCGGCGGCTTCTCCGGCGGGGGCGGCTCGTTCGGCGGCGGCGGTGCGTCCGGGAGCTGGTGAAATGATTGCGCAGACGGAAAAGGCGCGCATCATCGAGGCGATCGCGGACGCGGAAACGAGGACCGCCGGAGAAATTTTCTGTGTCATCGCCCATGCGTCGAGCAGCTACTCGCTCGTGCCGGTCGCGTGGGCGGCGCTGATCGCGCTCGCCGCGCCGGCGCCGTTGATCTATTTGACGGTCTGGCCGGCGGGCCTGATCTATCTCGTGCAGCTTGCCGCCTTCATCGTGACCGCGATGATTCTTTCGCTGCCCGCAATCCGATTCCGCATCGTGCCGCGCCGGGCGATGCGCGAACGCGCGCATATCGAAGCGATGCGCCAATTCCTCGCGCAGGGCCTGCACCTGACCGAACGCCGCACCGGCGTGCTCGTCTTCGTATCCGTCGCCGAGCATTATGCTGAGATCGTCGCCGACGCAGGCATCAATGCGAAGGTCGCGCCCACGGTCTGGCAGGATGCGATCGATGCCGCCCTCGAGGCTATCAAGGATGGCCGCATCGGGGACGGCCTCGTCGCCGCCGTCGGGAGATGCGGGGCCGTGTTGGCCGAGCACTTTCCTCCCGGCGCGATCAATCGGGATGAACTCCCGAACAAGGTGGTCGAGATGTGAGGAGACGCCCGCCTCCGCGGGCATGACGATAAGAAGAATAAAGCCGGGCGGGGCAGGGCCGGACATCGCCGCCCCGGTCAGAAATCCCCGTTTTCCTGCACGATCAGCGGCACGAAGCCGAATACGCCGGGCATGTCGGGGTCGACGATGACGCGCACGGCATGTACCTGCGTCTCTCCCATCACCTGCAGCCGGAAAATGTTCGGCACACGCCGCATCAGCGTGTCGCGGAAGCCTGCGACTTCGAAGGAATGGTAGTCGCCGTGGACGACCAGAACGGGTTTGCCGAACGCGCGCGCCTCCCGATCGATTGCGTCGATGGTGGCGCGATATCCCGAAGCCGGCGGTATGTTGTTCGCAGTGTCCTTGATATCCCACAAATAGGCCTGGAAAATGAGTACGACAGCCTTTGCGTTCGTCTCCTTCGCCTTCTGGAAACTGTCGGCCAACCAAGCAAGATTGGCGCGGTTGCGCTCGAAATATTCGGCTGCCGCCTGCGGATCGGTGGTCTCGAAGCCGTTGTTCGAGCCGGGAATGTTGAGGGTGACGAACAGCACCTCGTTCTTTGCAAATCGCGCATTTTCCACATAGGTCGAGAAGGTCGGCAGAGTTCGCGCCTCGTTTTCGACCGACATCGGCATGCGCCCGAGGCTCTGCCCGGGATTAGCGAAAAACATCTGGCGCAATTTAGCGAGCCGCTCGCGCGGATCGAAAGGGCTCTCGCGGTTGCGCTGGCAATCCGTCCATTCATTGTCGCCGATCGCATAGACGAGCGGCTGATCGAAGGTCTGAAACTGATCGTAGACCTTCTGGAAAGCCTCGTCGGTGCACGCGCTTGCACTGCTCTTGATGTCGCCGACATGGACCGAGAAGGCCGGCTTCAGCTGGTTGATCGCCGCGACCAGCCGGTCGAACCGCGCATAGTCGTTGGGAATGCTATAGGGCATGTCGCCGAGCGCGACGAAGGAAAAGGCGCGCTCGCCTCCGACCGACTCGGCAGCGGCGCCTATCGTCGGATTGGACATGACCGCCATGAGGGCGAGAAGCGCCGCGCCGACGCCGCGTATTCGCACAGATGTGTGGCCCATACTAACTCCCTCACTCGCTCAGAACTCGGCGACCACGCGCAGCATCCGTTCGATATCTTCCGGGCGCGACAGGCGATGGTCGCCATCCTTGACGAGGGTCAGCACGACATCGTCCTGCGCGAGCCGGGCGACCAGATCGAAGGCATGCTGCCAAGGCACGTCCGGGTCTCTCACCCCCTGCAGGATGCGCACGGGGCACCCGGCCTCGATCAGTCCGCCAAACAACAGGTGATTTCGTCCCTCCTCGATCAGTCGCCGCGAAATGCGCAGGGGCGCTTCGCCATACTGCGATGGCTTGAACCATGCGCCCTTGGTTTCCAAGTCGTGTCGCACGGACGGCGGGCACCGTTTCCAGATCAGCTCCTCGGTGAAATCGACCGCCGGGGCGATCAGCACCAATCCGGCGATCGGCGCCGTGCGGGCGGTCGCATTGCAGCGAACCAGCTCGCGAATGAGCAGGAGCGCGAGCCATCCGCCCATCGAGGAGCCGACGACGATCTGCGGGCCATGGCAATGCGTACTGAATACGGCGACGGTTTCTTCCAGCCAAAGGCCGATGGTGCCCGCGTTGAAATCTCCGCTCGATTCGCCGTGGCCGGAATAGTCGAACCGGACCAACGTGCGTCCATGCAGCGCCGCCCAATCATTGAGCGCTTGTGCCTTGGTGCCTTTCATGTCGGACGAAAAGCCGCCGAGCCAGACCAGGCCGGGACCTTTGCCTTCGCGTCGGCGCACCGCGATCTTGCGCTCGCCCGATCCCACGCCCACGTTCATGAACGACACATCGTGTTCCATACGCTCAAGCCTTATTAATCAAACGGATGTATGGCTCATTGCGGCCGCGGAAAACAAGCTGACCCCGCGCGTCGCGGGACGACGCCAATTCCCATGCAACGAAGGGGGCTTTCCGCTCTGGTCTTGTTGCGATCCACGAATCGCGCTCGCGCGGGGCGCTATATTGCCGGCTCCACCCGCGCGGTCCATCCCCTTCGTCGCCATGGTTCGCACGGGTCGGTCGCGCCGGAGGTGGCCGGGGCGGCGGGTGAGGCGCCGTCGAATTCGTCCGACAGCTGACAATTGGAGAGCCGATCTCCCCAGCCCTCGCGATTGGACCGGAGCGCCGTTGACTTGCCGCGGTTTTATCCCAATTCTAACGCTTCCGGTCCGTAAGCGAGCCTTGTCCTGCCGCGTGAACCTAAAAACCTGCTAGGTTCGGCCCGCTTGCGACGGTCCACGCAACGACAGAGGAGAGCAGAGCCATTCGTCGCCCGATGAAAGCCGCGAACCCCGTCCAGAAGGACGGGCCACGCGTGAACGAGGAGATTCGAGTTCGCGAGGTTCATTTGATCGACAAGGACGGCGCCAATCGTGGCACCGTCGCGGCCCCGGAGGCCTTGCGGCTCGCCCAGGAGGCGGGCCTTGACCTGGTCGAGATCGCTCCGAATGCAGATCCGCCGGTCTGCAAGCTGATGGACTTCGGCAAGTACAAGTACCAGGAGCAGAAAAAGGCGGCCGAAGCGCGCAAGAAGCAAAAAGTGGTCGAGGTCAAGGAGATCAAGTTCCGGCCGATGATCGACGACCACGACTACAACGTGAAGATGCGTTCGATGGTGCGCTTCTTCGAAGAAGGCGACAAAGTGAAGGTGACGCTGCGCTTCCGTGGACGCGAAATGGCGCACCAGGAACTCGGGATGCAGTTGCTCAGCCGGGTCAAGGAAGACGCCGGCAAGCTCGCCAAGGTCGAGCAGGAGCCCCGGATGGAAGGCCGGCAAATGGTCATGGTGCTGGCCCCGCGGTAGGGCTTTGCCGATGGGGGCGCCGCGGCATCCGCGGCGACGTTTCGGATAGGGGGCGGCGGGTTCCAATCCCTGGAATTCGCCCAACCTTCCGCTGGTTGCCATTTCCCCCCGGCTCTGCGATAAACCCGGCCTTCCGCCGCCCGGCTGAATAAGGGCTGCCGTGGCGGCGGCGCTGCTCGCCAGCAATGCGCTCATCATGAGCATTTCAACCGCACCGCCGGGACCGCTGGTCCCGGATGGGTGGCCGGTTTCGGGAGAAGAGCAAAATGCCCAAAATCAAGACCAAGTCGGGCGCGAAAAAGCGCTTCAAGGTCACTGGCGCCGGCAAGGTGCTGTTTGCCCAATCCGGCAAGCGCCACGGCATGATCAAGCGATCGACCAAGCAAATCCGCGACCACCGCGGCACCAAGGTCATGTTCAAGACCGACGGCGATCGAATCAAGAAGTACTGGCTGCCGAACGGCTGATTGCCTTTTGCGGCCGCGCCACCGTGCGCGACCTTGCCAGCTTACCTGTAGCAAGCTTTTTCAAGGAGATCGGCCATGGCCCGCGTCAAACGGGGCGTTACCGCCCATGCGAAACACAAGAAGGTCCTGAAAGCCGCCAAGGGCTATTACGGCCGGCGCAAGAACACCATTCGCGTCGCCAAGCAAGCGGTCGAAAAGGCGAACCAATACGCCTATCGCGACCGCAAAAACAAGAAACGCACGTTCCGCGCCTTGTGGATTCAACGGCTTAACGCGGCAGTGCGGCCGTTCGGCCTTCCCTACAGCCGGTTCATCGATGGGCTCGCCAAAGCCGGCATTGCGATCGATCGCAAGGTGCTGTCCGACCTCGCTATTCGCGAGCCTGCGGCGTTCCAGGCAATCGTCGAGAAGGCGAAGGCGGCGCTGCCGGCGTAGGGCTTACGCCTGCGGCGCATGGGAGCTGCCCATGATTGACAGTGCCTATGGCCGACTAATGGCCCGCTATAATCGCTGGCAGAACGAAAATCTGCTGTGCGTAGCGACGCTTTTGTCCGAAGAGGAGCGCCGGCGCGAGCGCGGCGCGTTTTTCGGGTCGGTTCACAAGACGCTCAGTCATCTGCTGTGGGCTGACCAGATGTGGATAAGCCGGTTTTCCGACCGGCCGCGGCCGCCGGGCGGGATTGCCGAATCCGTATCGCTTTATCCCGATTGGGAGGGGCTCGTGCGCGAGCGGCGGCTGATGGACGAGGCTGTCATCGACTGGGCGGACACGGTCGACGAGGCGTGGCTCGCCAGCGATCTGACCTGGTATTCCGCGGCGGCGAAGCGCGAGATAAGCAAGCCGCGCTGGACACTGGTCGTGCATTTCTTCAATCACCAGACCCATCATCGCGGCCAAGTCCATGCAATGCTGACCGCTGCAGGCGGCGGGCCGGGCGATACGGATCTGATCCTCATGCCGGAGTGATTCGGTGGCCGAACTCGACGCGCTCGAACAGACTATCCTCGCGGACATCGCGGCCGCCGCCGACGAGGCGGCGCTCGAATCGGTGCGCGTATCCACGCTGGGCAAGAAAGGTTCGGTCTCGGCGCTTTTGGCGACGCTCGGCAAAATGACGCCGGAGCAGCGCAAGGCGATGGGGCCGGCTATCAACGGGCTGAAGGATCGCGTGACTGCGGCGCTTGCCGCGCGCCGCCAGGCGTTGAAGGATTTGGCGCTCGACCAGCGCCTCAACACCGAAACGGTCGATGTGACTTTGCCGTTGCCGGACAGCCCGGCCGAGCAGGGCCGCATTCACCCGATCAGCCAAGTGATCGATGAACTGACCGCAATCTTCGCCGACATGGGCTTTGCGATCGCCGAGGGGCCGGACATCGAGACCGACGATTACAATTTCACCAAGCTGAATTTCCCCGAGGGCCACGCCGCCCGCGACATGCATGACACGTTCTTCTTCCCGGAGAAGCCGGATGGCTCGCGCATGCTGTTGCGCACCCACACCTCGCCGGTGCAGGTGCGCACCATGCTGAGCCAGAAACCGCCGATCCGCGTGATCTGCCCCGGCCGCACCTATCGCTGCGACAGCGACCAGACCCACACGCCGATGTTCCACCAGGTCGAGGGGCTCGTCATCGACAAGGGCTCGCATCTCGGCCACCTGAAATGGATTCTGGCGGAGTTCTGCAAGGCCTTCTTCGAGGTCGACCATGTGAAGATGCGGTTCCGCCCGTCGTTCTTCCCGTTTACGGAACCCTCGCTCGAGGTCGACATCCAGTGCCGGCGCGACAAGGGCGAGATCAGGTTCGGCGAGGGCGAGGATTGGCTGGAAATCCTCGGCTGCGGCATGGTGCACCCGAACGTGCTCAAGAACTGCGGGCTCGATCCCGAGGAGTACCAGGGCTTCGCCTGGGGCCTCGGCATCGACCGCATCGCCATGCTCAAATACGGGATGCCGGACCTGCGCGCTTTCTTCGAAGC
>JBAPYK010000139.1:0-4682 GCA_049284695.1 Rhodoplanes sp.
CGGGCTCGGTCCCGTTGATTGTGGACCGGAGCCCCATCGCCCCTTGGGGCCAGGTCCCCACGGACCACCACCCTGATTACTCCACGGCATGATCTAGCCCTTCCCTTTTGTCTGGCGGGTGAGCCAGCCCAGCCTGCGCGGTTGCAGAATACGACTGTGCCGGTCATGATTTCGGCGACGGGCGCTTCGAAGGCCGCGCTTTCCTTTTCGCCTAACGCTCGCACAATGTCGCGTTCGGAGATAATGCCGACGGTATAGCCTTCCGCGTTCGTCACCACCAGCGCACCAATATCGTGGTTGGTCAATAACTTCGCTGCGTTAGCGAGCGAATCCGTGGGTTCTATGGTGAAGACGGTCCGCGCCCTTGCGGATAAGGATGCCGTGAACGGATAAGTTCGCCTCCTCAAAGTACACCCGGCCGACCTGGAGCAGCCCTATGAACCCCGCCGGAGCGGTTAGCCTGTGGGACTGACGTTGGCCGACTCGCCCTTTTTGGTGGCGACTACTTCGACGAGTGGGGCGCGCCTGTTCTGATTCGATCAGGGCCGCTACCCAGCCGGATGGAGTTTTCGGAACCGACAGGCTACGCTGAGTGCGCGGCTACGCCCGTACCCTGCTCGCGGACGCTACGGATGCACTGGCGGCGCGGGCGGAGAAGAAATGATTGTGGCCCGATCGATGACGCACGCCGTGCTCTTCTGCGCTGTCCTGCTGGTGGTGATCGTAGGAGGCGTTCGGCCCGCGAGGTAGAAGAGGCCGCCCGGGGCGGGCCAGTTCTCCTCGCCGGCTTCCCGCGCCTTGGGCCACGGATTAGAGTAGGACAAATTGCAGTGCGGGCCGTGGGGCCCCCCAATGTCCGCTCCTGCAAGGCCCCCGCCGAGCAATCGGCCGGGGCCACCGCTCTCGCCTCTCAAGCGCAAAATCCCGACCATGTTCTCGCTCAGCCAAGTTTTCGAAATGCCGTGGCCCCCACTGTATCGCTGTTCTTGCAGGGGTCGGTGTTTTTTCACCGAGCTGACCAGGACCGCGAAAATCCGAGTCGATTGATGGATGCATTCGGACGAACCAGCGCTGCGGGGCTGGGAGTCATCGTTGCGCCGCGCTCGGTGGCTGTTGTCGGCGCGTCCGAGGACTTGGGAAAGTTCGGCGGGCGTGTGCTCCACCACCTGATCAAGCACGGCTTCCAGGGCCGGATCATTCCCGTCAATCCAAACCGGCCGGAGCTGTTCGGCCTTGTCGCCGCGCCGATGGTGGCTGCCGCCGGTCCGGTCGACGTGGCGGTGATCGCGCTGCCGGCGGATCAACTCGTGTCCTGCATCGAGGAGTGCGTGGCGGCCGGCGTTCGCGCGGCAGTGATCATCACCGCGCAGATGGGCGAGGTGGGCGGAGAAGGAGCGGCGCGAGAGCGGCGCATCGTCGACATTGCGCGCGCCGGCGGGATGCGCATTCTCGGCCCGAATTGCCTTGGGCTTGTCAACACGCGCGCGGGGCTAGCGCTCACCGCCTCGTTCGCGATGGGGGTCGAGCGGCTGCCGGTCGGATCGATCGGAGTCGTCAGCCAGAGCGGCGCGCTGATGGCCACGATGTTCAGCCGCGGCTACGATTTCGGGATCGGTTTCAGCAAGCTGGTGTCGGTCGGCAACCAGGCGGACGTTACCGAAACCGAGGTTTTCGAGCACTTGATTTCCGACGAGGCGACCCGCGCCATCGTGCTTTACCTCGAGGGCATCAGCGACGGAGCCCGGTTGCTGGCTCTCGCCGAGCAGGCGCGCGCGGCCGGCAAGCCGGTGATCGCCGTGAAGGCCGGCCGCAGCGAGGCGGGCTGTCGCGCGACCTTTTCGCACACGGCAAGCTTGGCAGGATCATTCAGGCTGTTCGCGTCTGCGGCGCGTAGCCGCGGCATTGTGCTCAGCGATGAGCCGGAAGCGGCCATCCTGATCGCGGACGCTTTGGTGCGCTGGCCGGCCGGGCTTCCGCGCGTGCGGGGCGTGGCGCCGTGCTCCGGATCGGGAGGCGCCGCGGCGATCGTCGCGGACCGGCTGTCCGATATCGGGCTGCCGCTCGCCGAGCTGAGCAAGGTAACCTGCAGCAAGCTGAACGAGGAGCTGCTGCCGGGTCAGCCGGCCTTGCCGCTCGATGCCGGCGCGCTCCGCAGCGGTTTCGCGGCAGCCGCAGTGAAGGGGACGCTCTCGAGCCTTGCTGCAGACGAGGGAGTGGGCGCGCTCGTCTATGTGATGACGACGCAGCCACAGATGGCGCAAATAGCGGCGGACTTCGCCGCGCTTGGCCGATCGTCGGGCAAGCCCGCTCTCCTGGTGCTTACCGCCGGCAGTGTGGCCGATCCGATCCGGCAGACCCTGCGGGAATCGGGATCTGCATTTTGCGATCGCCTCGATGATGCACTCCGGGTGCTACGCGGGCTCGCCGATTATGCGGACACACCGCCGCTGCGGCCCACAGCTTTTTGCCGCCCCAATGCGATGGAGGCGCTGGCAGGACTTCGCCTTCCCGCCGGCGCCCTGAACGCGGCCGACGCGCTGCGACTGGTCATTGCGGCGGGCGTGCCCGTCATTCAAGGCGCGTCGTGTTCCAGCGAGGAGGGTGCGGTCGCGGCCGCTGCAAGGATCGGCTATCCGGTCGTCGCGAAGGCTGCCGGGAGGACGATCGTCCACAAGAGCGATCACGGCGGCGTACGGCTCGGCCTTGCCGACGAGGCGAGCGTGCGGGCGGCCTTTCGCGACATAAAGCGCCGGTTCGGCGAACACATGGAAGGCGTGCTCATTCAAGCGCAAGTGACCGGTATGGCCGAACTCATCCTGGGCACGGTATGGGACGCCGCTTTCGGTGCTTTCGTTCTCGTCGGATCGGGCGGGATTTTCGCAGAACTTTTCGACGACGCAGGCCTCGCTCCCGCGCCGGTGACGCGCGAAGGCGCAGCGGCCCTGCTCGCAGGCCTCAACGTATGGCCGGTCCTGCAGGGAGCGCGAGGCCACGCGAAGGCGGACGTGACGGCCGCAATCGACGCGGTGGTCGCCCTCGGATGGCTTGCGGTGAAACTTGGTCCCCGGTTGGTGGAATTGGACATCAACCCTCTGATCCTGCGCGTCGACGGACAAGGCGTGGTCGCGGTCGACGCCCGCGCCCGCCTCAAAGCGTGAGGAGAGGTCTCATGAGTGCCGTAACCTACGAATCGGTGGATTGCGTCGCCATCGTCACGATCGACCAGCCGGAGAAGCGCAACGCACTCAGCCGGGAAGTTGTCAATGAGCTGGCGGAGGCCTGGCGCCGCTTTGCCGCCAGCTCCGATCGGGTCGCCGTGCTGACGGCGACCGGCGACAAGGCCTTCACGGTCGGCGCCGACCTGAACGACATCCCCCACGATCTATGGCGGGGCGTGCCCGGGGTCGGCATCGAGATCGACAAACCAATCATCGGCGCCGTCGCCGGATGGGTGGTAGGCGGAGGTCTTGTTCTCGCCAATCAGTGCGACTTGTTGGTCGCAGCGGACAACTCAACGTTCCTCTATCCAGAAGCCAAAGTCGGCTTTTCGGGCGGTCTCATATCGTCGCTCGCCGCCCGGATTCCGCATAAGGTCGCTATGGAGGTGCTGCTCGTCGGTGAGGCGCTCTCGGTGCAGCGCGCCTACGAAATCGGGTTCGTCAACAAAATTCTGCCGGTCGGTCAGCAGCGGCAGGGTGCGCTCGATTATGCCCACAAGATCGTCGCAAACGCGCCGCTCGTCGTGCAACTGCTCAAACGCTTTGTTGACCGGACCCTGCCAAAAGGGCCGTCCGAAATGGCCGGCCTCGCGCGCCGCGAGATCGATGCGGTTACGGCCAGCGCAGATGCAGCCGAAGGACTTGCCGCGTTCCGCGGCAAACGGCCGCCAACGTTTGAAGGAGTGTAACATCACTTTCGTTTCGAGCGTCGCAGCAATCCATCTCGCGCGCAGGGCTCAACTGACCTGTGCGAAAGTGATCGCGGCGTATCTCAGGCGGGGGCTGAAGAGCAAACTCGGTCCTACCGCATCCAGATATCGGAGAGACGAGACCGAGACTTGCGCCGGCGGCAAGGTGGTGCAGCGGCAGGTACTGTGATCATGACGCCCGAGGGCTTTCCGCTCGCCTATGAGGTGCTGCCGGGGAACACCTCCGACAAGACGACGCTGCGCGCCTTCCTGCACAAGATCGAGACGCAGTACGGCAAGGCGCAACGCGCACGCCCAAGGGGCGGCTCACCAAATTGGAGCAGGCGCTCATCGGCCTGCCAAAGCAGGCGGTGTGCGACGGCGTCGACGTGAAATTGTTTGCGCAGGAGCAGGAACTCTACGTCTTCGCCCAGAGCCACGCCCGCATCGCCAAGGAACGCGCGATGCGGCGGCGCCAGTTGAAATGGCTGTGGGCGGCTCAAGCAGCTCCAGGCCATGAAGCTCACGAGCGAAGAGCTGCTGATGAAGCTCGGCGCCGCGCGCGCCAAGGCGCGGGCGGCGTGGCGCTTGGTCGATATTTTCAGCACACCCCGCGGGAATAAATTCGAACTAAGCTGAGTCCTGCTTCGGGGGGGCAAAGACCCGGAGGTCATCATGGTTCAAGACGGCACGCTTCCCTACTATTAATCAGTCCATAAGTAAATGCACTGTCAGGCGGCATACTTGAGCGATGGTTCTTGGTATAGTTTCCGGC
>JBAPYK010000140.1:0-4222 GCA_049284695.1 Rhodoplanes sp.
GAGGTGCACAAATTGCCGTATGTACAATGGGTCGGATGAATTAACAGGCTGTCGTGCGCAGTTGCACCTCGCGCCGCGTGCCTGATGTGTCTACGCTTTTCCGCCAACCGACCGCGCCGCACCTCGCGGCTTTTATCTTGCACTCCTAATTGGGCGGTCGTTGCACTGCTGCCTCGCCATGAACTCCTCCATTGTTTGATCATACCCAAAGCCTGCGACGTCGCGCGACCGGCTGCGCTGAAGTTCGACTGGCTGGTGGAAAGCGCCGGACACGGAACGTAGCTCTGATGCGCCATGCACTCCTCCGTGCTCACCGACACCGTTTCCGTCTCGGGGCACATGTCCGCATCGGGATCGCGGGGCATCATCCACAGGCACTCTAGCGTGGTCGCGGTCGCCCGCCCCACAGACAAGATATCGTGCTTCCCGCCGCCCTTGGTCTGCATCAGAACCATCTCCGCTGGCGCGGATCCTTTGACTGCCAACCGCTCTTCGCCACGTTTGCCGCGCGTCGATCCGACTTCGTCAGGCCGCCACCTCGATGAGCTTCGGCGTAACCTTCCTCGTACGATCAGTTGGTGTCTTCGGCTCCTTGAAGCGGAACTCGCTGCCGTCGCGCCACATCGCATGCATGATCACCGCGAGCTTGCGCGCTACCGCCACGCAGGCGCGCTTATAACCGCGCGTCTTGGCGATCTTCAGCCCCCACGCCTTGAGGCTGCAGAAGCCGCGGTAGCGCGTCAGCATGCCGTTGGCGGCTTCGTAGAGCGGATGCCGGACATCACCGTCGCCAGCTCTGGAGATGTGCCCCTGAACATCGATCGAGCTGCCGGACTGCCAGCGCCGCGACGTCAGGCCAAGATAGGCGCCGACCGTCTTCGAATGGCGGAACCGATGCGGATCGTCGATCGCTGTCTTGAATGCCAGGGCGCTGATCGGACCGACACCGGGAATGCGCATGAAGCGCCGGCACAGCTCGTCGCGGCACACGATCGCGACCACCACCTTGTGCAGCTGCAGATACTCCTGCCACAGCGCCGCCCGCGCCCGCAGCATGCAGTCGGTCAACCCGGCGACCAGCGGATCGTCGGCCACGAGTTCGCGCACCCGCGCCTCGAATTGGCCGCGGCCAACCCTGCCGATCCGCAGCCCGAACGTCTTGATCGAGTGCCGGATCGCGTTCTCGATATCGAGGAACTTGCGCTTGAGATTGCGCCGCTGGGTGAGCACAAGCCGCAGCCGATAGCTCTCCTCGCTCTTGATATGAACCTCGCGGAACCAGCCGGCGCGCATGATGTGCGCGATCCCGCGGGCATCCGCCTTGTCGGTCTTGTTGCGCATCGCCGAAAGCGCTGCCCGCGCGTGCCAGGCTTCGAGGCAGATCGCCGGCACACCACGTTGCTTGAGCTCGACCTGCAGCCACGGCGATAACGATCCGGCCTCGTGGCCGACCCGCCGCAGCTTCGACAGATACGGCTTCAGAACCTTGGCGATCGCATCCGGATCGGTCGTGATCATGGTTTCGAGCACCACTTTCCCCTCCCGGTCAACCACGCAAATCGCTGTCTCTTCCATCGCGACGTCCAGTCCGGCAAAGTATTCCATGGCTGTCCTCCGTTGGCGCTTGGGGCGCATCCGCGACCCCGAATCAGCACCGTCATCTTGGGGGACAGCCGCCCCCCGCGCCGCCATCGCCGCATACTCCGCCTCAAGCCCAATTACGCGGGCATTACTAATCGGGCGGGTATCGTCAAGCGCTCAAAGCTTTCTTTTCTTCGCCATGACGCGATCTCCTGTTGGGACGCCCCGGACAGAATCGACGCGTCTCTCGTGCAACATCGTCGCCAGTTGGCGGGGTCCCTGCGTTACTACGCGCTCGGCACAAGGCCGTCGCATGCTCTCTTTCGGGCCGCATTCATTGGCCCGTAACGAGGTGGTCCAAGCGATCAGAACGCACTCATCCCCTTATAGGGCGGATGCCGGCAAGATAGCGGACTAAACCTCGTTCCACGCCCCGCCAGGGGCGCTCCCGCGCGCACGGGAACCGGGTCGACTCTTGTTCGGTCAAGCCTCCTTTGTTGTGCAGTCCATGCATTCGTCTTGCGTCAGACGGTGCGTCGGATCCGCATGCTCGCCCGCATCGCCGGCGTCACCTTCGCGCCAAGACCGGGCATGAAATCGGCGCCGCCGATCCACAGCCGATGAAGGACTGCTGCAAGCTTGCGAGCGACCGCCGTGATGGCACACAGCATACTCCGCTTCTTTGCGATCTTCAGCCCCCAGGCCCTGATTGCCGTTGGGCGTCGCGACCGCAGCAACATGGCCGCCGCGGCCTCGCACAAAGCTTCCCGCGCGCCAATATCGCCCTGCTTGGTGATGCGGCCCGTGTAGTCGATCGATGTACCTGATTGATGGCGACGCGGAGTCAGACCGAAGTGCGCGCCGACTGTCCGCGACCGGCTAAAGCGATGCGGATCATCGACAGCCACCTTGAACGTCAGCGCCGCGATCGGGCCGACGCCCGGAACGGTCATGAAGCGACGGCAGACCGGATCGGCCGCAACGACAGTCAACACCATCGTGTGCAGTCGATCGTACCCTTCGACCACCTTGCGGCGCACCTCCAGCATGCAGTCGATCATCCGCTCGAACGCCCAGTCGGCGCCCTCGAGAAGCTCGCGGACGCGCGCCTCGAACTTGCCGCGTGCGATCGAGCCCACCCTTAAACCATGGATGCGTAGCGAGCCCCGAATGTGGTTTTCCAGATCGACCAGCTTGCGCTTCAACAGCTTCCGGTTCGCTAGCATCGTGCGCAGCCGCTGGTTCTCCTGGCCCTTGATGTGGACGGCGCGGTACCAGCCCATTCGCATCATCTGCGCGATGCCGAGCGCGTCGTTGCGGTCGGTTTTGTTCCTCATAGCGCTCAAGCTTGACCGCATGTGGCGCGCCTCAACAACGATGACCGGCAGCCCCAAGCGCCGCAGCTCGCGCGCTAACCAGATGCCGATCGAGGATGCCTCGACTCCATGCGCGCGATGCGGTCCTTCCAGCTCTCAAGCGCCGATCGGATCGCATCCGGATCCGTTGCGACCTTCGTCTCGCGTTCAGCTTTGCCGGCCTGGTTTACGATGCATAGGCTGGTTTCGTCCAACGAAGCGTCCAGTCCAACGTAGATATCGGCTTCCATTTCGCTCTCCTGATCGATGCGCAGCATCTACTGCGCCGTCAGGCTCTCAGACCTCCCTGCCGGCCCACAACTACGAGAGTTGGAGGCGGCGGACGAGCCCGATTAGGAGAGCCGTCGTTCGGTCGGCGTTTCATGTGGCGAGCATTCCCGAAGTTCGTGCGATGCTACGCGATGATCTACGATGAGCGAAAATTACCGCTCATGGCTCGCTCTTTGGCGAGCAGGTCACAAACAAGCCATTCGTCGATAGGTTGGCAAGGGCTCGTTGGGCACTTTGATGACGCTGCGGCTGCCGTTTCTTTGCAATCGTATCATCGTTCGATGCAGCGTCTAACGTGTGTCTGGAGCGCTCTGGCTTTGTCGGAAACAATGCGCTCGACCAGGCGCGTTCGTTATCTTCGGACGGGTGTTCCGGCCGCAAGGGAGAACGCATTTGGGCGGCGGTCGGCGTGTCCAGCAAGGCGTCGCGGACCTCGATCCCGGTTTCCTTCGGCATGTCGAAATTCGGTGCGTCGATATTCGCAACGGTTGCCTGAACAGCCCGTGCGAAGGCCGTGTCGGGGTGCTCCCAGGACCCGCGATAGGCTGCGATGGCGCAGAAGGTGTGGTCGGAGTCGGACTGTGAACCGGCCGCGCAGCGTGCTGATTGATCTGGTGGGCGCCGCCGCGATGTTCGGACACGGCAGGAATGTCGTTTCAGTCACGGCGGACGCATTGGTCACGAGCCCGGCAAGACCTACGCGAATTGGGCGGTCCGTGTGCAAGGCGTTGGCCTCGCGCAGCGCGTCGCGCAGTTTGCGATAAACACGGGGCTCGCGTTCGCCGGGCACGCTGAAGGACCAGGGTTCGCCGCCCGACTGATGCCAGACCAACGCATGCATCAGCTTCGGATCAACGCCGAGCGAGCAAATCGCCGAGATCAGGCTCATGCGATGGCGCGCACCCGTGGTTTCGACGATGGGGGTTTCGCCCCTCTTACCCCACGTGCGCCCGGCATGATGATCGGAGCGCATGTGAGCGGCGTCGCCAAAGAAG
>JBAPYK010000141.1:0-3936 GCA_049284695.1 Rhodoplanes sp.
ACCGTGGATCGGAGCCTGATCGCTTGCGGGAGAATCGACGGCAGGTTCAGTCTTGGTCGCGGTGTGGGCGGCGATCAGACGGCGACAAAGGACGAGGTTTTTTTACCGCGGTCGCCATTGGCGAGAAAGCCATAGTGGCGGATGCGGTGAAAGCCGTCCGGCAGGGCATGGAAAAGAAAGCGGGATGAACTCGCTGGCGTGATGTATCATCACTTTGATCATGCCGCCCTGGCGATAGTTCTTCCAGGTGAAGCGGACCACCAGCGCTGTCGTCGGATCGGAAAGCTCGATTATCCACGGTGAATCACGCGCTTAGTTTTCGTGTCGAGATGCGAGAGCGCACTGCGCAGCGACGTTCGTCGCTGCGCAGTGCTTTGTCCCCGGCGGTAGATCACCAGGTCAAGGTTTTCGTTCCGTCACGGAAAAGCGCGCCTCCGGTCAAGTCGGGGTTTCCTGCCTTGATTCCTTCAATCAAGTCCGCCTCTTTCACCCCGTAATGCTTCATGCACATCGGGCAAATGAGCACGGTCGCGCCATCCTTGAGAAAGGCCTGCAGCAGTTCCTGATGGTGCTTGAATCGTTCACCGTAGGCGCGCGAACCGAGAAATACCGCCCGATCGTTGAGAAAGATCGTTACCGGGTGTTTCCGTTCGAACTGGTTTTTCGAGAAGGTCAACGCCATGTTGGCGCGATGCGGATCGTCTGTCGTCACGTTGACGAAGAGAGGATCGGCGTCGCCGGCCCAAACTCCACTGAGGGGAGCAAATAGGCAGGATAAGGCCGCCAGGACGGCGAGGAGTCGAATCAATCGCATGGTTCTGAGTCCGTTTAGAATTTGAGTTGATGATAACGCGCCGCGATCGCGGGGCATGCACAGTGTTCAGGAATCGCCACCCGACGGCATACGTAGAGCGAGGGCGGCTTCGCTTCTTTGTGATTTCGCGGATCAAACAGGCGGTGGTCCGCGCTGTCGAACGACATGAAAGGACGGCGCAGCCAGGCGCGGTTGCACGCGCGGCCGATCTACGCGGTTCTCGGTGCCGATTGGGTGCTTGATTTCCTGCGGCGCAATGCCGGCAAGCCCTGCGGGCACGCAACAGGCCATGCAGTCATGCGCGCGATTTTTCCACGGCGCGGGAAAGTCAGGTTGGCCGTCAGCGCTTGACGTCTCTGAGTGGCGGCAGATCTCGACGGAATAGTGCCCCGCCTGCAGGCCGGAGAACGCATCGGGCGATGAGACGATCGGCGCAAGGGCCGATACGGCCAGGCGGAACAATAGGGCCGCGATTGCAAGAATTGATCCGAACGGGCCTAGTCCGTCACTGCGGAACATCAGCATCCCGATTATTTGCGACGACCGATCATCGCGCATGCCGTGCCGACTTGAACGAACGGTCTGAATAATTGGCCAAGGGGTACCTCGCTTCGGTAATGTGATCAAGAGCGCCCAGGGTCGGCGGCGAAGGGGAGGAATCACCGCAGTCCTGCTGCACGCTGATCGGGCATGAAACGCCCATTGGACCGTTTAGCCTCCGCCGTCGTCATCCGGTGTTCCGGCCTGCTTCGGATTTGCTAATCGACAATCACATCCAAAGTTGTCGTTGGCTAAGGCCTGAGTGGCTGATGGGCCACAGTCGGCAGCCGAGCTAGCATGCAAGGCCCAACTTGCGTGATTTTCCGGATGGACTCCCAGCCAGCGCCGCCAAGATACTTCGCTCGTGCTGGTTCCCTGGGTCGCAAGCCTGGGGAGCCATGCGTGAACGGCGGCCACCATGCTGCAGGTCAGGGTCTTGGCCGCGTGATAACGCGCGGGAGGGGGTGTCGGGCGGCCTTGACCCCACCGGTGCGCGCGACGCGACCGTTTCGAGCATATTTTTTCGATTTGGGCCTGGAGGCAAGGCTGGTGCAAACTGCGGCCATCGTGACCGACCCTGAAGCGATGCAAAGGCCAGAGTCAGGGCGTCTCAGGCCCCGATCGCCGCGATCAGCGGCTTGATGCCGACGATGTTCATGACGCGCGTGAGATTGTAGGCGAGCACGCTGAGCGCCATCTCGGTGGCGACCTTTGGCAACGTCTTCATCAGGAAGTGCGTCGCGCCCATGCGCGCCTTGATCGTGGCGAAGGGATGCTCGACCGTCTCGCGGCGCTGACGCATGGCTTGCGGATTTTCATCGAGCCTGTTCTGCATCGCCTCGACGACGTGCTCATGCTCCCATCGTGTAATGCGGCGCTCCTTGCCCGTGGTGCACTGCTCCTTGATAGCGCAGGTCCGGCATGCGTTCGTCCAATAGCGGCGCAGCTGCTGACCGTGCTCCACGGCCGTGAAGTAGTACTTGAGACGCTCACCGGCCGGACAGCGGTAGACGTCGTGCTCGGGCAGATAGACGAAGTCCTGCTTGCCGAAGCGGCCTTGCGACTTCGCACCGGACCGCAACGGTTTGGGCAGCGTCACCGTGATGTCGGCTTGCTGGCAGGCGAGGATCTCTTCGCCGTTGAAATAGCCACGGTCAGCGACGACCTCGAGCTTGTCGGTTTCCAGAACCGCCTTTGCTTGCTTTCCCATGTGGGCGAGTTGCGAGGTGTCGTTGCCGACGTTCGTGACCTCGTGCGTCACGATCAGATGGTGCTCGGTGTCGACGGCGACCTGCACGTTGTAGCCGACCACGCCCGAGCCGCGGCCGCTCGTTGCCATCGAGCGGCTATCGGGATCGGTGAGCGAGATCTGCTGATCAGTCGCGGCCAGCATCTGCTTCTCGATCGCTGCGAGCTTCTCCATCTGCTCCGCGAGCTTGGCAAGCTTCTCCTTGAGGCGTTCAGTTCTGGTGGCAAGCGCCTGTGACGGCTCCTGCCGGTCGGCCGTGTCGAGCTGGCTCAGATACCGCGCAACACTTTCCTCGAGCTGCGTCCGCCGCCGCTCCACCTTCGCGCGCGTGAAGTTCCGGTCGCGATTGTTCACCGCCTTGAACTTGCTGCCATCGATGGCGACGCTCGCCTTCGTCAGCAGGCCCATCTCGCGGCACAGCTCGACGAACCGCGCACACACCTTGCGGATCGCACGGCCGTTGTCCTTGCGGAAATCGGCGATCACCTTGTCGTCGGGGACGAGCCGGCCCAGCAGCCACATCACTTCGAGATTGCGGCCCGCTTCGCGCTCCAGCCGCCGGCTCGACTGCACCCGATTGAGGTAGCCGTAGATGTAGAGCTTCAGCAGAACCGAGGGGTGATAGGCGGGCCGGCCGGTCGCCGCTGGCTCGACCCCATCGAACCCGAGCTCGGCCAAATCGAGCGCATCGACGAACACGTCGATGACGCGAACAGGATTGCTCTCATCAATGAAGTCATCGAGGCATTCCGGCAACAGCGTCGATTGCCCGCGATCCGCCCCCACCACGAAGCGCTTCATGAAATTCCCCCGCAAATCGCGAGGAGAATCATAGCAGCGATCACGTTTTTACGCAGCCAGGGTCACCGGAGGACGCATCGCTACGCGGACGCTCGTGCCAACGCTGTTCACGACGACGGGGGCGGGTGTTCCGCAAGCGCCGGCGCGGATCGCAGGGCCGACCGCGACTTCGGCGGTAATGGCGGCAAGAAGCTCGATACATCGCCCACACGCACCGAGCACCCCGTCGGCGCTCCAGGTGACCGTCGGTACCGCCGGCTCTTCGGGCGGAGCGGATGGCGTAGCATCGGCATTCTGTGCCGGGGGGCGTGCACGTGCCGCAGGTGCGTCGGAATAGCCGGACGTGGCCGGGCTCGCTCCGCTTCTGCTCTTTTCTTTTCCGCTTCTCTGCCTTGTCTGTCTTGCGCCTTTCTCGTTTGCGCCTTTCTCCTTAGTCCTTTTCTCCTTCGTATTCTTCTTCCCTACATGTCTCGCCTCCGGCTTCCGTCGTGGAAGCGGAACAGCTCCATCCCGAACCGGCGTCGCCGCCCCT